>JAEXTA010000216.1 GCA_023453665.1 Bacteroidota bacterium
CTTCTAATCCGTCATCCCAACATTTTATAACTTCCTCGGCTATCTGGTAATTATCTATTTTTATTTTAACTTTTTTTTCTTCGCTGTATTCTGATGATTTTTCTAATTTTGCGTTTTTTAAAACATAGACCTGAAATATTTCATCTTTATAATTTTTTAACTCCTTCTCGATTTGGTCTAAAAAAATTTTAACGCTACTTTTTTCTTCAATATTATCGAAATCGCCATTCCTGCTGCCAAATCCATAACTAAGTATTTTTTTTAGTAAGTCATCATTAGTTGCTTCTAAATAATATTTCAACCAACCATTATAATGTTTGTCGAATGCACTATCATTTTCTTGAACATATCCTTTTTCTTCCAGCCAGTCATCATCCAAATTATTGTTATATCTTTTTTCCCATTTCAAATGATACTCGGTTTTAAAATCATTTATTGCATTCAACAATGTTTCTGTTTTACCATTTTCATATTCTATTAATTGAGTTATCTCTTCTTTATTTTCACTTTTTTCCATTTTATTTTTTACATTATTAATATCATATCCAAATATTCTTATAACCGGAATATCATTAATTATTTTGTAGAACACTTTTTCACATCGTCCAATATCATCTCCAAAATACTTTTTCATTTCTGAATAGAATTCAAGAAGTGTTATTCGTGTATGCTTATGCTCTAAGTAGTACTTCGTGCCTTTCTCCAAATATTCTTGGTTTCCACTTTCACTATCATCCCTCTTACTAATGTTGTTGATTACTTTATTCCCACCATCATATTTCTTGTTGATTTTTTCTTTTTCTTCAATAAAATTAATTTCATTAAGTATATTCTTTTCAAAATTCTCTTTTGCTAAACTTATTCTGGCACTTCTTCCTACATCTTCCAATGTTGCTGGCTGATTCAACTTTGAAATATCATCTATAATGAAGTTTTTACTTAGATACTCAATATCATCTTGTGTTAAGAACAAATAAAAGTTTTCTCTTTTCTCTCGATCAAATTCCTTAAGAATATACTTTAAGTATAATATTGCATCAGTAATTTCTAATTTATCAGCATAGCTTTTTATTACAGGGAAATTAAAATTAAAAGTGGGTGTTAAATCTTTATGATTCCCGGCACTCGTTTGAATTTTATCGCCCAGGCTTTTTTTATTGCTGAAATATTTTTCTTCAAACAATCCCAGATTTTCAAGTATGAATAACCCTAATGTACTTTTTTCAAATTTTGCATTTGTTACTCTCAGCCTGTTACTATAGTCACTTAAAGGATCAAGGTTCTCTTTATCCAGATTTTCGTACTGACTCTTTTTATCTCGCATTTCAAAATACTTTAACCATTCGGTTTTCGTCCTGTGTCTTATTCTTCTGACACAGTAATCTATGTATTCCTCTTCTTTCTCAATTCCAATTTTTTCGAGTTGTTGTCGAAATACATCAGCATTAAAATATTCAGCGTGAAATTTTTCCCACATTTCACTATAAGAAATTTCATTGTTATTCGTATTCTTCGTGTTGTTATTATTTGTTAGAAGTAAATGCTCTCTATTTCTGATATATATTTTAATACCATCCCTTATATCATCATAAACATTTGTCGCTACATTTAGTGTATCCAAATCGAATTCATTCAACTTCTCTTTCAAATAGTCCAGTTGTTCTTCTATGGTATCATAACAGTCAAGCTCCAATTGAATGGTTTCATCATCATATTTATAACCAATTGGTTTATATTTTTCTCTTTCCTCTTCTAATAAGTCTTTTAATGACTCTAATTCATCATCGATCACTTTTAATTTCAACCTAATATTTTCGTCATTCTCTTTATTATAAGCTTTATAATATTTTTCGGCAGTATTTTTAATCAGTTTGAGATAAGCTGTTCTGGTTTCTATTTCGTTAAATCTCAACATATTAAGTTCCACTTCTTCTATGTCTTGAGGTAGCTTAATTTTATAATTCTTCTTTGCCTTCATCGTTTAACTTTAAATTATATTTATGATAATATTCAATTTGTTTTTTCTTATTTTTGCATAAACTCTGCTAACGGCAGTTTAGTTAATCTATATATAGAAAATTTAATTCTGGATTCCGCTAGGTTGGTGCATTAATTTTAAAATAAATTCTATAATTTCATAATGATTATTAATCCGGGCACTATAATAAAAGGATCGTACTGGCCTGAACCGGTTGAAATTAAATTCTCTGAAGTTGCCGGCAACTACATCCACATAATCGGCTCAACAACACAAACTAACAAACACATTGATCAGCTTATTCTTGAATCCGAAATAACAATCTCCCAGAAGGAAGAACTATTCCAGGAAGAGCCTTGGAAAGTTTTTTTAGCTCTTGAAACAATCCGCTATCGTTTCGCTTCCTTATACGATCCATTACTTGCAATGAATACTTCAAAGGTTGACCCCCTTCCACATCAAATTGAAGCCGTATATGGTTATGTATTAAAGCTGCCTCGCATAAGGTTTTTGATCGCAGATGATCCTGGCGCTGGTAAAACTATTATGGCGGGTTTAATTATTAAAGAATTAAAACTCCGTAACCTCGTGAAAAATATTCTTATTGTTTCACCTGGCCATTTAAAAGATCAGTGGCGCAGAGAGCTGAAGGAGCGATTCGAAGAAAAATTTATTGTTATTGACAGAAGTATTCTTGACGCTCATTATGCTGAGAATGTTTGGACCAGAGAACAGCAAATAATTACCTCAATTGATTTTGCAAAACGTGAAGAAATTCTACCTTCAATAGCAGCAGCTCATTTTGATCTAATCGTTGTTGATGAAGCTCATAAAATGAGTGCTTATAAGTATGGTGAAAAACTTGATAAAACTAGCCGGTACAAATTAGGTGAAACTTTATCTCGTATTTCAACAAATATATTATTCCTTACTGCGACTCCACATAAGGGTGATCCAGAAAATTTTAGATTGTTCCTTGATCTTTTAGAACCTGGATTTTTTTCTACAAATGAAATGTTAATGCAGTCGATACGAAATCAAGATAATCCACTATTTATCAGAAGAATTAAGGAAGATCTAAAAGACTTTGAAGGGAAGCCCTTATTTCTGCCACGAAATGTTGAAACTGTAGCTTTCAATTTAGGTACTCAGTCACAAAATGAAAAAATACTTTACAACGAACTTTCAAAATATGTAGAGACACAATACAATAAAGCCCTTTCCCAAGATAAAAAACGTAATGTAGCTTTTGCTCTTGTCATTCTTCAACGTCGTCTTGCTTCCAGTACCTTTGCGCTATTTAGATCATTAGAAAGACGAAAGAATCGACTCAATGATTTAATAAATGGGGTTCAAGAACGTAATCGTAATACTCAGCATTTTGAGTATGACGACATCGAAGATATGAGTGAACAGGATCGTTGGCAGGAAGAAGAAATTTGGGAAACCTTAAGTGTAGCAGAAAACAGAGATGAACTTGATAAAGAAATTATTATACTCGATACCTTAATCAAGCTGTCAAAAGATATAATCCATAATGAAGAAGAGATAAAGCTAAAGCAACTGAAAAATTCTTTGCAAAATTTATATGCTAAAAACACTGATCCAAGAGACAAAAAAATACTTGTGTTTACTGAATCCCGTGACACTTTAGATTACCTTGACAGAAAAATCCGGGAGTGGGGTTATCGAACAAATACTATTCACGGCGGAATGAAACTAGAAGAAAGAGTTAAAGCTGAAAAGGTTTTCAAAAATGAAACCGAAGTGATGATCGCAACTGAAGCAGCTGGTGAGGGTATAAATCTTCAGTTCTGTAATCTTATGATTAACTACGATATACCCTGGAATCCAAATCGACTGGAACAACGTATGGGTCGTATTCACCGATATGGTCAGCAAAAAGAAGTGTTCATATTCAATCTCGTGGCTAATGACACTCGTGAAGGTAAAGTTCTTACTCGTCTTTTTGAAAAATTAGAAGAGATAAAAGTTGCAATGGGTAGTGATAAAGTTTTTGATGTTCTTGGTGAAATAATGCAGCAAACAAATCTCTCCCAGCTACTAATAGAAGCTGCCTCAAATGCACGCAATTTAGATGATATACTTAAAGAATTAGATATTGTTGTTGATTTGGATTACATAAATCAAGTTAAAGAATCACTTGGTGAAAGTTTAGCCACACGTTTCATCGATTATACTCGAATAAAAGAAATGGCAGATAAAGCCCGCGAGCATCGGTTGATTCCTGAATACACTGAAAGTTTTTTTAGAAAAGCATTTATTAAGGCTGAAGGCAAATTAAAGGAGAATAAAGATGGTTTTATCAGTATCGAGTCTGTTCCTTTTATACTCCGGCAGATTGCTGACCGTGATATTGTAAGAAAATCATTTGGTGAATTAGTAAAACGTTATCCCAAAATAACATTCGATAAAGAAATCGCGTTTAAAAATTCTGACTCCGAGTTTATCACTTTCGGTCACCCACTTTTTGAATCTTTAATGTTATGGGTGGAAGAAAACTTTTTAGATACAATCTTATTTGGTTCTACTTTCTATGACCCGGATGGAAACCTCGATGGTCATATCCTTTTCTTTGAAGGTGAAATCACTGATGGTACAGGTTATGCGGCAGGTAAACGTCTTTTTGCGTTTATTGTCTCTGCTGATAGCGTAAAACCCATCGCTCCCTCGGTAATTTGGGATTTATCCGATTTTAAAAATTCTTCCCATACATACCTAAGAGAAAACCCACCAGGTTATGATTCAGATAGTTTTATAAATGGTCTTAAGTCTAAAGTCTCAAATCTTTGTATTCAGAATTTGGAAGATTATAAAAAGGAATTGTTGGTAGAACGAAATCGACAGGCATCTATAAAAGAGAAATATGGCATACGTTCATTAGATACTCTAATCGTGAAACTGGACAGTGAAATCGTCGATCTTCAGGTTCGTAAAGAAAATGGTGAAAATGTTGATCTGGCAATCTATAATAAAGAGGAAAGGAAAAAAGCATACGAAAAATCTAAGGAGGATTTGATTAATATCATTGCACGTGAACGAAGTTTAACTATGTCTAACCCGAAGTTTAGGGGTATTATTCGAGTAGTTCCTTCTATCAATCCATCTCCGGCTATGCATACAGATGATAAAATAGAATTGATAGGTATGGAAGTCTCTATGAAATATGAAACTGACAATGGAAGACAACCGACTGATGTTAGTAAAGAAAACTTAGGCTTCGATATTCGTTCAATCGATGCAGAAGGTACTGCAAGATATATAGAAGTTAAAGCTCGTGCTGCAAATGCAGATGTCGCATTAACACAAAATGAATGGTTTAAAGCAAAACGATTTAAGGATGATTATTATCTGTATGCCGTTATGAATGCTTTCACTAATCCTAAATTATATACTATCCAAAACCCAGCAGAAAAACTGGAACCCGAACAGAAAATTGAAGTAGTCAGATATATAATTCCGTTTGAAGAAATAAGAGTTAAAGCAATTGATAATTAAAAGTAGCGGTCAACCAAAATCTTTACTAAGTGAATTGGATCTTTTGGGGAGAGATGAGAAGGCTCTATCAAAATCCTTTGCATATCTACTTGGTACTGATTCGTCAGCTTTATTTACCTTTTTAAGTTTCTTGAAAATAAAAATTAAACACTCAAATGAAAATTTTCGTAAAATTTCAATAAATATTGAGGTCAAAAAAGCTCAAGGTCGTACAGATATTGAAATTAAATTTCTACCTAAATTTCATATAGTTATTGAAACTAAAATAAACAAGAATAAAGTCCACCGCCAAAAAACTCAATATTTAAAAACATTGGATTTAAATGCTTCGCGTAAAATTCTCTGTTTTATTACCCAGGAAAGGGACTATAATAAACAACTTAATAATGAGATTGAAATACTCTATTTGGGTTGGCAAGACATAAATAATATTTATAGCGATAGGAAATTCAAGTATAACTCGAATATCAATAATTATAATAAATATGTTCAGAAAAATTTTAGTATGAAACAACAAAAAGAAATTCTTGTTCAGGATCTTTCTGATTCTAATGAGATAAAAAGATTTAAATCTTATCATGTGTATCGTCGTCCAGAAAGTTTTGGAACTCCGTTATATTTTGCCCCACATTTTACTCGCCAGGCTAATCAAACGGAAGGGATTGGAATTTCATATCTCTCCAAAATAATGGGGGTTCTTACTATAAGTGCAAAGAATATTGAGTATTTTGAAGGAGACCTAAGAAGTTTTTCCTCTGATGAAGTAAAGATCAAAAATTGGATGGAGGGTGTTCGTTTGGGAAATGAAAATGAGCTCTTCACTTATTTTTTTCTGGATAATCCTATAAGGCTAAAAAATAATTTACAAAAAGATGGTGGCATCAAAAAGAATCGTGGAAAGAACTGGATAGCTGCAATGATACCCCCAAACAGATGTGTCTCTTTCCAGGAGTTTATTAAGAGGATTAACGATAATGTCTGACACATATACCAAACGCTTTATTGAAGAGACTTTTCCTGTTAAAGAAATAAGTGAAATATCCGCTAAAGAAAAGAATATCAGACATGGGCATATTTCAACACTTCATATTTGGTGGGCGCGTAGACCTCTAGCTGCTTCACGTGCAACTACATTCGCAGCTCTTATCCCGTTTCCTGAAGATGAAGAAACAATTAAATATTTTTGGTCAGTACTTAATCCACTTTTTAATAAAGGAATATTACCAAAGACTAAACAAACAAATGATGTTGTAGAAGCCATTAAAGCTTTTATTATTGAACTTGCCAGGTGGGAAAATTCTAACAATAAAGACATCATCGAAACTGCTAGAAAAATGATTATTCATTTCAATGATGGTAAGCCACCAAAAACTTTAGATCCATTTGGCGGTGGTGGTTCAATACCGCTAGAATGTTTGAGGCTTGGTTGTGAGACATATTCTAATGATTTAAACCCAGTGGCTGTATTAATACAAAAATGCACTCTAGAGTATCCACAGAAATATGGCAAACCTGGCTATGTTGAAAGAGAGGTTGAGGATTTTGGCAAAAAGAGAAAAGAAAAAATTTGGACTGACAATGTTTTGCTTGAGGAAGTAAAGTACTGGAGTAAATGGGTATTAGAAGAAGCAAAAAAAGAACTTGCACAATTTTATCCTTCAGACCCTGATGGTTCTATTCCTGTTGGTTACATTTGGTCACGAACAATACCTTGTCAGAATCCCGCTTGCGGTGTAGAAATTCCATTAATGCGCCAATTCTGGCTTGCCAAAAAAGCAAATAAGAAAGTTGCACTCTATCATTATATAAAAAATAAAAATGTCGAGTTCAAGATTGTTGGTGATGGTTATGAGAAATGGCCTAAAGATTATGATGCTAATGAAGGCACAATAGATAAAGCAAATGTTACTTGTTTGAGTTGTCGATCAAGGTTTGATGCAAATACAACAAGAAAATTATTTCAAGAAAAGAAAAATTCAGAAAGATTAATTGCAATTGTTTTTCAAAATATTAATTCTTCCGGTAAAAAATATCGTATTTCTCAGTTTGATGATAAAGCATTATTTGAAAATCTTTTGAAATATTTTAAAATCAGAAAAGATGAGATAACCGATCAAATAAATATAGATTCCATACCAGATGAACCTCTCCCTGAAAAAGGCACCTTGGGATTCCGGGTTCAAAATTATAATATTTTGACTTGGGGCGATTTATTTAATACTAGACAAAAATTATCCTTGATTATCTTTCAGAATTATTTTAGGAAAATCTCTGATTACTTAGAGAAGGATTATAAATTAGCTGTTATTGGTTTCATAAGCTGCGCGTTTGGTAGACTTTTAGACCAATCGACTATGTTTGTTCCTTGGATTACTCAACTAGAAGCTGTTGCTCACACATTTAATCGTCAAACCTTGAATATGGTTTGGGACTATGTTGAGGCATCTCCTTTTATCTATTTTGAAAGTGCACTTGATTGGGTTACAAGAATTATCGAGCACCTTTCGTCTATTCCCAAAATGTCCTTTTCTCCGACGGTATCAAATTTTTCTGCCTCCTCTTTCGAATTTAGTCAACAATATTTCGATTCTATTTTCACCGATCCACCTTATTATGATAATGTACCATATTCTTATTTGTCTGACTTTTTTTATGTTTGGCATAAACGAGTTGTTGGAAGCCTATTCCCTGACTTATTTATCTCTTCATTGACTCCAAAAAAAAATGAAATTGTAGCTTATTCTCATCTAGAGGGTGGTTATGAAGCCGGGAAAATCTTTTTTGAAAAGATGCTAAGCAAATCATTCGCAGAAATTCATAGAACTTTAATAATAAATGGGCAAGTAATTATTGTATATGCTCATAAATCTACAGAAGGTTGGGAAACATTAGTAAACTCGCTTTTAGATTCTGGTTTAATCATAACGGGAGCCTGGCCGATTAATACAGAAATGGTAAACAGATTACGAGCTAACGACTCTGCTGCATTAGCTTCCTCAATTTACATTGTATGCCGCAAATTGGATCGTCAGCCCACTGCATTTTACAATGAAGTAAAAGAAGAAACGAAAATTTATCTAAGTAAAAAACTAGATCGCTTATGGGATGAAGGTATTAGTGGTGCGGACTTCTTTATTGCTGCTATTGGTTCTTCTATTGAAGTATTTGGCAAATATTTAAGCGTAATTGACTATGAAGGTAATGTTATCCGTGCAAATAAACTTCTTGAGGATGTTCGGATAATTGTAACGGATTATGCAGTAAAGAAAATTTTACATAATGGTTTTGCCACAGGTATATCAGAGTTAACTCGATTTTATGTTCTGTGCCGCTGGGAATTTAAGGCAGCAAAAATTCCATTTGATGAAGCGAACAAACTTGCTCGAAGTTGTCATATCGAACTTGCTGAATCATGGCAGTCGAAAAGTTTTATTAAAAAAGATAAAGAATTTATTCAAATCCTTGGTCCACAAGATAGGGATTTAGAAGACATAAAAGATTCTGGTGAGTTAGTGGATGTTCTCCATCATTCAATTAAACTCTGGGAAAAAGGCAAAAAAACAGAAATGCAAAAAGTGTTGAATGAATCAGGTTGTGCAAAGAGTGATGCCTTCTTCCGTGTAGCTCAGGCAATTGCAGAGACATTACCAAATGAAAGCAAAGAAAAAAAATTATTAGAAGGATTCTTAAACCTTCGCGAAAAAATCTCGGATGGTTTTAAAGCAAAAGAAGATTCACAAGGTGATTTTTTTAAAAAATAATAATTATTATTAATAACTCTTAAAAAATTATGAAAGCTTTTCACACTATTGCGGTACCGCATAAAGATATACTCCAGGGCAATTTAACGCTTGATGTTTTTGCAGCAGACTTACACGAAGTAAGTCTTAAACGTGGTCCTGATGAATATAAAGACCCACAAATATTCTTTCAAAAAACTTATTTAACTGCGGGTTTAATAAATATTCTTTCCATTGTTGAAAAACGAATGAGTGGTAAAGGTGGTGATCCAATCATCCAGTTGCAAACACCATTTGGCGGCGGTAAAACACATTCACTTATTGCTATATACCACAAAGCTAAAGAATGGAAAGCTAAGACGGTAGTGATAGTTGGTGAAAAAATTGATCCAACAGATACTCTCTGGGGCATAATAGAAAGACAATTAACCGGTAAAATTCAAAGATTTAAAGATCAGGTTGCACCAGGTGGCGAAGCATTAAAAGAATTAATCGAAGCTCATCAGCCTGTTTTAATTTTAATGGATGAAGTACTGCAATATGTCACGCGTGCAGCAGGTGTAAAAGTTGGTGCATCAAATCTGGGTGCGCAGACTATAGCTTTTATGCAGGCACTAACTGAAACTATTGGTACAATTCCAAAAGCTTCTCTGCTTCTTTCACTACCATCAAGTGTGCCGGAACATTATGATGAAAATGCAGAACGCCTTTTTTCACAGCTTCAAAAGGTATCAGGCAGGGTTGAAAAAATTTATACTCCTGTCGAAGATAGTGAAATCACAAAGATCATTAGAAGAAGACTATTCACTTCAGTCAACGAAGAAGAAGCATCAAAGATCGTAAAAAACTATGTTGATTACATCGAAAAAGAAAACTTGCTGCCGCAAGGTTTACATGCTTCGGAATACAGGGAACATTTTTTATCATCCTATCCTTTTATTCCCGATGTTGTAGATGTTTTATATAAACGCTGGGGTACATTCCCGCAATTCCAGCGTACACGTGGTGTTCTAAGAATTCTCGCTCAGGTAATCTCTTCAGTAAAAAGTTCTAATAAATCTTATATAACACTCGCAGATTTTAATTTGGCTAATCAGGATCTTCGACAGGACTTAATAAAACATATCGACTCTACATTTAATGGGGTTATAGCTTCCGACATAACAGATAAAAATTCAGGTGCTGTAAAAGTAAATGACAAACTTGGCAGCGCTTATCAAGGATTATTGCTCGGTTCTCGCACAGCAACGACAATCTTTATGTATTCACATTCGGGTGGTTCAGTAAAAGGTGCTACTGTACCAGAAGTAAAACGATCAGCGACTACTACTGATAATATTTCTGCTGTAATTGATTCTGCATTTGATGAGCTTGAAAAAGAACTCTTCTTTATGCAGAAATTTGGAGATAAATATTTCTTTTCAAATCAGCCAAATCTGAATAAAATCCTGCTTACACAGATGGACAATATCAAAGACCAGGATTTAGAAATGTTGGAAAAGGAATTACTACAGGAAAAAATAAAAGGTAATGCGTTTAAAGTTTATTTGTGGGAAGATAAATCAGCCAATATTATTGATGATGAAAATTTGAAACTCGTCATACTTAAAAAAGATAATAAAGAAATTATTACTGATATTTTAAGGAAAAAGGGTTCAACTCCACGAACTAAATCTAATACATTATTTTGTTTATACCCTTCTGAAATGGATAAAGGAAATTTTATTCATCAGATGCGTAAAAAAATCGCATACGAATTAATACTTAAAGCACCCAATCTTAATTTATCACCGGATCAACGCAAGGACATTAAAAAGGAATTAGACAAACTTGACAGCAATCTGTTTGAATCACTCCGTAAATATTATCGGATGATTGCTATTCCAAGTAAAGACGAACTTAAATTAGTTGACCTTGGTGTTCCAACCTACGGCGATACTAAATCCTTGATTGACGAAGTCTATGACAAACTTGTAAATGACGAAGAAATACTTGAACGAGTGGCGCCCGTAGTTCTAAAAACAAAATATCTTAAGAACAATGATTATGTTTCCACTGCTGCAATTTATCAATCAACATTAAGCACTCCTGGTGAATTCCGTTTAGCAAGGAGAAGTGTTTTAGAAACTTCTATAATTCAAGGAATTCAACTTGGATTTTTTGGGCTGGGTTTATTGGTTGATGAGAGACCTGTTTGCAATCAATACAAACAATCCTCTATGGTATATTTTGATTCATCAGAAATATTAATCAAAGATTCGATTTGTGTAGAGCAAAAGAAAAAAATGGATGTTCCTTTAACAGAACAAACTCCGGAATCCCCTGCTAATAATGTAACTCCGGAACCTCCTAAAAACATCCCCAAGCAGATAGTTATGGAACAACTTTCATTAAACTTTACACTACCAAAAGGTAAAGTATCATCCCTAATGGGAATCTTATCATACTTGCAGACCAAATATGAAAATTTAGAATTCGATATTAGTGCATCAAATGGCAATCTCACTAAACAAGAGTACGAAGACAAAATCGAAGAAGCTTTAAGACAGATTGGGATTAATCTCAAACAATAATTTTTGCGTTTTCAAGATGAACAAGAGGTAAACTTGAAAATATTTATTTATAAATTGGATTTTTGTTCTAAGCTCTTTGTTCTAATATAATTTTTTACCCTTATAGTGATGGATTCAAAAATCTGTGAACAAATAAATAATTTAGTTGTTGAATATTTTTCTAAAAAAGATAATTCGCTTCTTTATCAAATCGAATATCTCCTAAAAATTCAGGAATATGAGGCTTGGAAACTAAAGTACGATTTGAGGTTAATTGAGTTTCCTGATAAATTCAGGAAAAATAAAAATGTTAAAAATTTTGAATCAATGTTTCATCATTCCAATGCATATTCAAAATATCATTTAATATTACCCTTACTGGTTTATCTTTTTGAAAATCATAAATCATCAAAGTCTGCTTTGAATACTTCCCTCTCATTTATGTCCTCAAGCAAAGAATACCTCAAGCCTGGCGATTTTGCGAAAACTAAAACCGGTGTACAACGGTTTATTACCAACACTCGTTTCGCTTCATTAGAACTTCGTAATCTTGGTTTATTACGATCCGATTCTAGACGTTTTTATAAATATTGGGAGCTATCTTTATTCGGCATCTTATTAGCGGGCTATATTTATTTAGACTATAAAAATAATTTATCAAATGCTTTCTTCAACAATTTTAATTGGTTAGAAGCTAAAAAATCCAGTTTCTTAGTACTCGATCACTATATTGCTCTTTCGCAAAAACCTAATAATCTTGAAGAACTGTTCAAATCGCTATTTGAAGAGGAAATTGTTTCCAGTTATTTTCAACTGTATAATCGTAATTTTATTACTTTTACTAAACATATCAGAAAAGTAATTGCTGACAACTATAACATTCGCAAGCAATCAACTAAAGATCTAGTCTTATTTTTGAATATTATTAATTCTGACAGTGAGATAAGCAAGTTGGCAGATTCAATAATTCTGCGCAAAGATATTATGGTAAATCTTAATGATGTTTATAAGATTATTAGTAAAGATAATTCAACACTAGGGTAAACAATTTTAGTATTTTTTTTTTGACGCAAGAGGATAATAAACTTTAGGTATCTTATCATATATCCATCTAGCCATACATTTAGTTCAGTATGGGGCTTATATATTGGTTTCATAACTAATTAAATTCAGCGAGAATACATATGCCATACTTGGTAAAAGTCGGTTATTACGTTCAGGAAAATAGATTAACATCTCAAGGTTATTACATAAAACGAAATGGGAAAAAAGTCACTGTACGTTGGGGTGGTATTTATGTCAAAAGTAATCCAACAATTAAGATTTATTGGAAGTGGTACAAGCTTCAGGAAAAAGTATTTCCATTTTCATCTGAAACAAAAGCCAGAGAGTTCCAGAAAAATAAAATCACTTATTTTCTAAAAAGAAAATTTGATCAGTTGCCTAAAGGTTATACGATCCGTTCACGCAAAGAATTTAATTGTGAATAAAATTTATATAAAAGGTATTACATATGTCTGAGATAACATATTCTCAATTAAAAGGTCAACTACTGATTCTACAGCAAATCAGCAATCCTTCCCCTTATATTATTGATGCTATTAGGCAGATTAATAAGGACTTAGAAATACTTGAGTCTGAAGATAAACGTTATAAGATAATAGATAAAGCAACTCAGGATATAGAGTCCATTAAGCAAAAATATCCTGATTTAATTATTACATACAGCATAAAACAATATGCTTCTGTGCAGGATGAACGTAAAATTCCACTAGTTACTTTTCGTCCACCTGTCCAGGTTGTAACTCATATTAATGCGCTTAACAAAGACTATACTTTTACCGATCCTCGGTCTGTAATTTTTAGAAATAAAGAATATACTGGCGTTCGATATTGGAAAGATGTTCTCGAGACTGTTTGTAATATTATGCAAGAAGAACATCCTCAACAGATAAGTAGCGTCCTAAGTTTAAGAGGAAGATCAAGACTTTATTTTGCCACAAATGTCAATCAATTATCATCAAAGGAAGCTAAAACATCGCCTCGTAAAATTAAAAACACTAATATATATCTTGAAACAAACTTTAGTGCAAATAAACACGCTCAAACTTGTTATAAGATTATCGAGGTTTTTGGTTACAAGATGAGCGATTTAAATTTTATTACATATTAGCATATGGATAAAGAAAAACACCCATCAGATTCAACTGAACAGCAATTAGCACACAAAGAAATTCTTCAATTGCTAAATCAACAACACAATTTAAATCTCGTAAGCAAAAAAGTATTAATTAACGATACCTTATTTCAAGTCGATGGTTATTCGGATAATCCGCCAATCCTCTGCGAGATATATTCACGAATAGGCAAAATGAAAGTCGCGCAGCATAATAAGATTGGTAAAGACATACTCAAAATGCTTCTCATAGAAAAGATGCAAAACAAAACATTCAGAAAAATAATCGTCTTCGCAGATCAAGAAGCATCAAGCAGCTTTTCCGGAGGTGAATCCTGGTACTCAAAACTAAAAGACCACTTCAACATAGAAATTATTGTTATAGATGTACCGCAAGAATTAAAAGAATCACTGATCAATGCACAAAAAAGACAATATAGATAAGTTTTTTAAATAAATTAAAGAGAATGCATCATGCCTCTAGTTTTAACCCGCCCATTAGTTTTTTTTGATCTTGAAACAACAGGTACCGACACTTCAAATGATAGAATTGTTGAAATAAGTATAGTAAAATTATTCGTTGACGGTCATCAGGAAATCTACACGCAACGTATAAATCCAGGCATACCAATACCGCCGAACGCTACTGCAGTTCATGGTATCACTAACGCAGATGTTAGCAATTCACCTACATTTGCAACCTCAGGTCAGCGGATTTTAGAACTTATCTCTGGATCAGATTTATGTGGTTACAACCTTATAAGATTTGATTTCCCATTGCTCAGAATGGAATACTTTAGAAACAGTATTGAGTTTAATATCGAAGGTATAAATCTGATAGACCCAATGAAAATATTTACGTTAAAAGAACCGCGTAATCTCGCAGCTGCTTTGCAATTTTACTGTGATAGAAATCTGGAAGATGCACATTCGGCAGAAGCAGATACACTTGCAACAAAAGATATTCTTCTTGCCCAAATTGATAGGTACCATGATATCCCTAATACTGTTTCAGAACTATCTGACTTGTCAATGCAAGGGACCATCCGATTTGCAGATATAACAGGTAAGTTAGTTTACAATGAAAACAATGAAATATGTTTTAATTTTGGTGCTCATCGTGGTCAACGTGTAATTGATAATCGTGATTATGTTAATTGGATGATTGGTTGTGATTTCCCCGCTGATACCGTTGCAATAATCAGACGAATTCATAACATAAATTGAGTACTAAATCCAAATACAATATTTCACAGGATATTATATTTTATAGTAATATATCCGATGGTGATCCTATAAAACGAGATTCTGTAGATAAAATCAAACAAGATTTAATTCAGATTGGAAAATCTCTTATTAAATAATTATCGTTTTTTATAAAAATATTGAGGTAATCGTGGCAATTTTTTCCCCTCCGTACAATGTTTTACAGGATCGTTTTTATTCTCCAAGTTCCGCAGAATATTCATTCCTTGAGAAATTACAAAAACTTGATGATTCATATAACATTTTCTACAAACCTTTCATTAACGGTGATAGGCCAGCAATCATTATCTGTAAACAAGATTCCGGCTTAGTGCTGGTTGAAGTCAATACCTGGGATTTACGTGATTATTTTATTTCATCCCGAGGTGATTGGCATTATAAATACGACCATAAACACTCTGTTTTCTCACCATTCCAACGCCTAAGTGGCTATATAAAAAATATATTTAATTTATTTATTGAAGATTTCCGATTGCAAAATTTTTCCAAGCCTTCTTCAGTTCCCTACTTTAAGCTTTTAACTTACTTTCACAATGCAACTGACGCTGAATTAAAAAAATTTTTAGATCCCGAATTAGAAGATAGATTTTATAACAAGTATGCAACTGAACTAGCATCCCAAAATTATTTTGGTAACGATAATTTTAGTTTAGAACAAATCTCAAAATTATTTAGTAAGCATCAGCATTTTGAAAAAACTATCTACCCTCTCATCATAAGGTTTCTAAATCCACCATTTCACCCTCATACTGAGGGAACTCAGGATTATACTTTTACTAAAATTCAGGATCAGCTTAGTCAAAGTGCATCGGTCCATCGTAAGATAAAAGGTTTTGCTGGTAGCGGTAAAACTTTGGTACTTGCCAAACGGGCTGTTAATGCTTTGAAGCGCACAAAAAAGCCTGTTTTAATCCTTACTTATAACATCACTATAGTGAATTATATTCGTGAAAAGATTGACAGCTTTAAAGAAGATTTTGAACGTGTCAATTTTGAAGTAATTAATTACCATCAATTTTTTAATTCACATGCGTTCAATCTTGGGATTAAAGTCCGATCATTGAGCGCATATTCCAATATTAACTATTTTGATTATGTTTCCAAACATATCATTAAGTACGATACTATTTTGATTGATGAGGGTCAGGACTTTGAGTACAATTGGTTTGAAATAATAAAAAAATACTTCTTGGCAAATGATAGTGAGTATGTAATATTCGCCGATGAAAAACAGAATATTTTTAAACGTAAACTCGAAAACAAGAAACCCAAGACAAATATCGTAGGCGCTTGGGATCAAAAACTAAATAAATCTTTTCGGCTTACAACCAAAATAGCTGAATTAGCAAAAGCCTATCAGGTCTATTTTTATTCAAAAGATTATGAGATTGATGAAATCGAAGTCCAATCAGAAACACCACAATTAGGTTTCGAACCAATTCAATATATTATGTTTAGTAAAGATGAATACGTTGAGAATATTTTTCAATCTGTGAAAACTTATTTATCACACCATAATATTCATCCAAACGATGTTTGCATTCTTTGCGAACGAATTTCTTTGCTTCGTCAATTAAATGATTTAATTCAATCCGACTTACACGAAAAAAGTATTACTACATTTGAGTCATCGGCGGTTTATAACCTATTATTAGCAGAATTTAAGAAAAGGATTCCAAAAGAAGTTTTGGACGATGTACGTCGTTCAAAAAAAATAAATTTCATTATGAACCCGGGTTACACTAAGCTTTCAACTATCCATAGTTTTAAAGGTTGGGAAATTAACACTCTTGTTTTAGTAATCTACGAACCGGATGATAAATCACTAGCATTGAATGAGTTAGTTTACACTGCCCTAACCCGTTGCAGAAATAATCTTTTAGTCATAAATCTAGGAATTAAAAAATTCGACACCTTCTTCTCAAATTACATTAATCTCAGATAGACTAACATTCTTATTAAATAGGCTTTATTAACGTTTTTTTAATAATAGTTTTAAACAAAATAATATTTAATAATAAGTGATTTCTAATAATCATATTACATTTCATATTATTATTAAATTTGATTATACTTTATACATATTTACTTGCTTTTAGAGTAAAATTGTTATATTTACATATAACAATGTATAATTATATGTAAATATATGGCAATGAACAATGTGAAAAAAATTTGTGTGGTTGAAGGTATCAGACAATCACAACTATCTAAAGATTCAGGTGTAGGTTACAAAACGATTAATGATATTTGGAATCAGAAAAAAAATGGTAATGATGTCACCCAAGGGAAGGTAGTAAAAGCGATTAATAATATTTCAAAAAAAGATTATTCTCTAATTTCTGTTTTTCCTAAAGTAAAAAATAACAGGAGATAACATGATATGGTTGAAGCATTTATTTCATTTAGTATACTCTGATTTTAAATTGATTTTTTCAAGATCAATTTCTCGCGAGCGTACTTTGGATGCATATAGTCAATTTTTGAATCGCTTAAAAGCTCATGCGAATCTATTTTTGATAAGTAATAGAGTTGCAAACAAAGCTGAATCGGAAGAATTGTTCCAGGATTCTTTTTCACATAAATAAATAGTGGTTTTTTATGGAGAAGCCATTCGGGCATGATGATTTATACTATTTCGTAAAATTAGCAGAAAAATATATTAAAATTTGTGAAACACTTAATGAAAGGTTAATATTCCATCCCGTAAACGAGCTAAGGTATGCTTTGCGTGATTACCTCGAAGCTTTTGGATATTCTTCCGAAACTGAACAAAAAAAAAAAATAGATGAATCTGTAAGACATGCTAAACGCTCGGCATATGATGCGATTGAGATGGCAATTCTTTATTATAATAATAGTATAAATTGGTTTTTAGACAAGTATGAACCCATTCCGTTGTCGCCCACAATTCCTGAAATATCTAAGATTTATGCAGATAGAAATGAAATTTATGAGTTTGTGAACCGAAACCATAATAATGAAAAACGGGTAGAACAAGTTGCTAAAATGGAAGAATATTTTGAGACTTTAGTAAGGCATAATCAGACTTTTATAGATTCCAGAGAAGAATTGATAAAATTATTGCGAAAAGAAAAGTTTTCAGCTTTTTGGCGAATCATTGGGCTAATAATAGCCACAATTGGCTCGGCTGCGGCTTTAGCAGCTCTATTTAAATAGTTTATTTTTCTAACCCCAGAAATCAAAATTCATGGTAGCAAAAAAACATTTGCATAATACATTTTATATATTTTTCGGCCATAACGATGTATTGCATTATAGTTTTACTTTTCAATTTATTATAGCCTGATCCACAAAAGTGCCCTAAGCTATCGATAATATCTAACTTTTTTAATAATCAAAATAATTTGTATGTCACAACTTTTACAATAATTACTTTCATTATTTTATAGTTACTTCAACATCACCAATTATTTTTTCAGCCTCATAATATTTGTCAATTAAAACTTGCATCTCTGATACTTGATTCAACTCATATTCCATTACAGCTTTATTTAACACTCTCCATGCATTTCGGTATCTATTTGCTCTTTCTCCAAAATTAAAGCTTGTAAGTAATCCTATTGTCAATGCGGAGATAAAAGCTATCCATTTAATGAGATTTGGTTTTACTTTGTTTATTTGAAGTGCGACAAAAAGGGAAGTAAAAATAGCAATCAACGCAAGTAAAGTTTGCAAAATTCTCAAAGCAGAAGAAGAATAATTCCACTGCTCCAAATAGGTAATTATCTGTGCTGGTGCTTTCCTCATTGCGGGATGATTATATAAATCTTTCGGAGTTGAAATTAGAAATGAAGCTACCAGTACAAATACCAATATCACCAGTGAATAATAATGTATTATCCATTTCGCACTTCCATAAAATTTGATAATAGTCAAATACGTAATTAGATATATAACAAATGAAATTATTCCAACGGCAAAAGGGTAAAATTCATTATTTTGTTTTATGTGTATAACTATTGCGATACTAATTGATAACATCATAGAAGTTAAAAGACTTAACACAAAATGAATGTTTTTCTTATTTAAGTCAGGCATACAAATTGAATAATTTTAATTTTTTATATTTGAATTGATATCTGTCGATTTTGATGTCCTTTATTTATTCTTTCACATATCTATACATCTACTTTAAAGAACCTTCCACAAACTCCTACGCTTATTTTTTATAAGAAACTCAGAGTTTTTTATAAAATTCGTTAATAACTTAAAACAATTTTTATGACCTTTAAATAAATTATTTTTATTTAAAATAAACACCCCCGGGACGCCGGGCAGGAACGTCACCGGGCTAAGGGGGGTTTACAGCAATTCCGCAATAAATGATTTAGTCAGTATGGAGGGGGTTGCAGAACTGCTATCCCACAATAAAATAATTTCCAACAAACCGCAACCCTCATTTTTTTTACTCCACTAAACATTCAAACCTGTCCGCCTGTGGCGGAACTTAAAACTCAACATTAATCCTGTATGGTATTTCCTTTAATTTAATAGAACCATACATTTGTATGGTATGGAAAGAAAACCATTTTTTTCATCCTTTTATCAAGGAACAATAGTAAAACCTGATGATCCTGATTACTGGCTAAAAGTAAAAGTGGAGGCATTATACAGATATGTTGATTCTTTAGAAAGAGACTGCAGTTGTTTTGAATGCAAAAGAAGAAAAGAAAAACTCTACCTGTTCATAAAAGAATATATATTGAAGATTAAAACTGAAGAAGAAAATAAAAAAGGAAACCCCATTTAATGTTTTTTTAAAGTAGAAATCCAACATTAAGTTGATGACAACGCCATTTTACGTTTATACTTTTTAAACTTCCTTAATATGAATTTCAGGAAAGATTATTTTTTGAAATTGTGAATACCGCGGATCCCCTTTAAGTGAATTGACAAGTGGATCTACAAAATAAATAAGTAATAAGGGTGACTTTTGTTCAATGGCTGTACTAATCCAGTCAAATGCTTTTTCATTTTCTGCCAACGCAGCGTAAATAAATAATAGATATGCGCTCATTCGAAAACCATCGGGTGTGGTAGATTGATCGGTTAGCACTTTAAGATATTTTGTTGCATTCTCAACGTCGTTGTTTAGTGCGTAAGCCAGCCCCGTTATTCCAAGCTTATCTCCATTTGCAATTAGATCGGGTGGCAGTTGATCAAAATAATGGAGAACTTCATCATAACGTCCAACCTTCAACAAACAATAACACTTTACTGTATGAGCAGGAATATTCCCCGGATTTTGAGTCAAACAACTATCTAATTTTTCAAGACAGACCTGATAATCTTCATTCATATAATCAAAATAGGCACTGAAAAACAGTGTCTCAGGCGACAGAGGATCAATAGCTAAAGCTTTTATCAAATGTTTTTTTGCCTTAGTCTTTTCACCTACCATGATATATAAGAATGAAAGATACTGCTGTGCTTCAACATAGTTTGGATTGAGTTCTGTTGCTTTTAATGTTGCCTTTAATGCTTCAGTGTAATTACATTCGGTGAAAAAGTGAAGATTCGCCAATTGATAATATCCATCAGCCAGTTGATCATTTAATGCAAGTCCTTTATAAGTTAGTTCAGCCGACTTTGCCCAACTTTCTTGTAGCGGCATAAAACCTGTTGTAGCCAGGAAACTATAACAATCAGCTAAACCAAGAATCGATTCAGCATGGTTGGGATCAAATTCAAGTGCTTGTTCATAAAGGTGAATAGCAGTTTTAACTTCGACTTGATTCCACTTTCTGCGATGAAATCTCGCCTTCAAAAACAATTCATACGTTTTGTAATTATCAGTTTGTTTACTAACGAGATGTTCCTGAATTTCAAAGTGACCTAAATGCTCTCTTAATTTCTGTGCAATTAAAAGACTTATCTCGTCCTGGATTTCAAAAATGTTCTCAAGCTTTCTGTCCCATGTTTCGGACCAGAAATGAAAATCGTTCTCAGCCTGAATTAACTGGGCTGTAATTCTTAACATATTCCCGGAGAGCCGGACACTTCCTTCCAGAATAGTTGAGACATTCAATTCTTTTCCGATTTGTTTGATCGGGATATTTTTTTTCTTAAAAAAGAAAGAGGAAGTTCTTGATGTTACTCTTAAACTTTTAATCTTTGCCAATGCCCCGATGATCTCTTCGGTCATTCCATCACTAAAAAATTCATTCTCCTCGTTGGCACTCATATTCACGAAAGGCAGTACTGCAATGGTTTTGTTTTCTATTTCCCGTTTCCCCTTTAACTCTGATGCCACAGGAACTTTGATCCCTTCATTTGTAATCGCGAATACTTCAACTGAACTCACTAAATTTTTCAACTCGAAATGACCTAAAGAGGTAGTTGAAATACTATTATGATTTCTTAGTTCATCATTAAATTTCCCGGAAAGAAGAATAGCACCCGCCACACCAAGGCTTTCAATTCTGGAAGCCAGATTTACTCCATCTCCATATACTTCTGTTTTGTCAAAAACAATATCGCCTATATGTAAACCGATTCTGAGAGGTACAGGTTTCCCTTCCTGTAATAGTCTTTGAATTTCGATAGCACATTTAGCTGCTTGAATAGCACTCTTAAAAACACTTAATGCACCATCTCCATAATACTGTATTATTTTTCCCTGATGCAATTTGTGCTGCCGCTGGAAAACATCGCGGTGTCGTGCTCTGACATTTGATGCAGTTTGTTCATCTCTTTGCATCAAAGCTGTATAACCAACGATGTCAGCAAACATAATAGCCGATAGTTGTCGTACTTTTTTCTCTTTCATCCTATATTCATTATGGCGTAAATAATATTCAGTTTCACTAATTTTTTAATTGCTGAGAGTGGAACCCAGCGTAGCAGTTTGAAAATTAAAATACCACAATATCCCAGAGGGAACAAATCACTAAACGAATATCTCCCATCCTCAATCACCCTAAGCGAACAAACTTTACAAAAATTGGAAATTGCGGAAGAAAGGTAAACCCCTTCATCGGTTAACCACAGTGCCAGGTTGTAATGCCTTTCTGTATAGGGAACGATGTCATCCTTAATTTATTTCAGGATCAGAATCTGTTTTTTATCAAAAATTTATCATTTAGCATTCAACATTTAACATTATAGTTCCCGCTTTTGCCATTAGCAAAATGTAATTCACACTTCACTACTTATCGGCAGACACTCTCTTCGTTCGTGACTGCCTCTTATATAATCTTCCACCCGAATATATTTTGCTAATCGCCCGGTTTGCTGGTAAAGGTTGCTTCTTTTTTATCAGTGATGATCAGTTCAACCAGTGTAATCTATGTGCCATTACGTTTCTGTTGTTAAGCAACCATTACCTAATTCCGCAAACCTAAAACCTGCCAGACTCTGGCGGGGCTGCTTCTGCGGTAAAAAGTTTTTCCAAATTTGCTTTCACAACACTCTTCAGAAGTAGCCCTATTATACTTTTATACACAAAACAACTATATTTAAATCACAAAAGTCAGGGAATTTTTCTCAATCATTCTGCTTTAGTTTTTCTTTTACTCATCCCATTAAATGGTGTACAATCAGCTTAATCCTAAAGCTGCTAATTAACATTTGTTTCACATTACAAGGTGTTATACAATGTCACCAGTCAAAAACGAAATTCAAATTGAAGACGATGGTTTCATAACTACAAAAAAAGGGTTGACTCTGTCTTCAATGGCTTTATTCATCTGGCTTCTCACAGGAATTCTCTACAAAATCATTAGTCTTTTTTCTACGCCGGACTATGTCATATTTTGTTTTCTAATTTCTCTTTCACTTTCAATACTGTGCGGTTTATATATCACAAACAGACTTATCAGGAAAACCAATTTTGTTTCAAAGTTAATACTGATAACCGCCAATATTTTGTTACTCTACTCTTCTGCAAATGGAATACAATCCGGTGTATGTTTTGTTTACGGAACAGAGCCGGATGATAAAATTCAAACCTCATCATTTCTCTCTTTCTTTGAAACTAAACCCTGGTTGCCGGATAAATTTCAGTTTACTAAGATTCAAAATTTAAATACTGAAAAGAAATCTCTTCTTACAAGAATTGATAGACTTGAAAGTATTCCATCTGATAGATCAGAATTGTTAAATCAAATTCAGAAATACAGAACGGAAAATGATAGCTTGCGCAGTTCTCTGAATAAGATAAAAAGAAATGTTGAGTCAAGGAATGAACTTCAGAGGGATTGGAACAGCAGAATCACTTTAGATCAGAACCATAGACAAATTGAGAATCTGATTAAAAGATATTATGGCAATGAGTTCTATCAGCAATATTTTAAGACACAAATTAAAACAGAATAAATACCCGGGAAACCCATTTTCATTTTAACCTTACATTGGAAGGACTCAGTTAAACGGGTCATTGTCAGCCAGTATTACATAACACACATTATGCAACAGACTAAGAAATTCTATCATTTACTTTGTAGTTCTATCGAAGTCGCATAATGTGGGGTTATGTAAACTCGGCACGAAACCTTATCAGTTAAACAACGTTCCGCTTGGGGATGCATGGCACTTCGTGCACCGCACCCCAAGCTCCACTTTCATTGGTAGAGAAGAAGAAAACTAAAAACAAAAATTATGTCCTTACATTTTCATCATTAACACAATAATCAAACGCATAATTCAAAATTCATAACTCTACACTCCGCAGGGGGTGGCTCGCGCACTCGCACACCCCCACACTATTCATTCACCCATCAGTAATTCATTCAGCATTGAGCATTTAACCTTCACCATTAACAGTTAGTTTGAAGTCTTCTTCTGTCAAGTTGTACCTTTTCTTAAAATACTCTTTCGTAAACTTTACCCCAATCTCAGATAAAATTTTATCCCGTTCAGCACTCTCCTCAATGACAGCTTCTTTTTTATTAAGCCGTATCTTTGGACAACTCACATCACCATAATTCAATTCACAGTAATAACGTATCAGTTTATTCAAAGAAGACTCTACGAGTTTCTTATCACTTATTCCTAAGTACGATAACATCTCTCTATGAATATCACTTGCTTTGTAAGAACCAGTCTTCTCAATCTCAGTAGTCAGTGTAACGGTTAAAACCGCCTTGCTTATTTCCCTGTTATGGAACTTCACAAGATTTTCATACAACTGTCCTATATCGTACTGCGGAGATTCTTTAATGTCTATCAGAAGATTTTCTTCAAAGATTGTTATGTTATCTTTAACCATATCCTGAAGCTGCTGCAGGAACTCATCTTTTTGAGGTTGTGTAAATCCTGTCGGGTATTTTCCAATGAGATAAGGCATACCGTAACGCTCCATCATTAACTGCCAATACTCAACTCCGCCTTTCTTTAACTGCACAGCCCAGTAACACCGGCTCAATATCTTTTCGCCATATGGATTAGTGAAAGTAGGTTTGTGTTGCGTTAGTATAAACTTATAAGGTGGTAGTTTTTCACCCTCTTCAAAAAGATAAAACCCGTGTTTCATTTTTCGGAGTCTCAATTCATTCATCTTATCAAAGATAAACCACTCTTGAGGTTTGCCGATTATATCACAAGGAAAAAGTTTTGAATCTTTCTTAACCCAGTTAATTTCCTGCACAGCAAAACCAAAAAAAATCGCATCCATTATATCGCTTACAAGGTCTGAGAGATTCAATCGCACAAAAACATTTTCAATATCCGTTTTTACTTTTGCATCGCCCTCATAGTCGATTTGATAATCCATCTGCATCACCTGCATCTTACGCTGCTGTATAACAGATATTAAGTGAGGATCATTTAATAAATCCCGATAAATTTTATAATCACATTCATTCTCATTAAAAATCGTATCCGGGTCCGGCAGAAAAGAATACATTTTACTCAGATCATCAAACCGTTCTCTCGTCGCTACCGGGTGCATCAAACTTCTACTCATCTTTTTTCCTTTTCCTTATGTCATTCATTCCTTTGTCACACTGAGTACATCGAAGTGTGACTGCATTACACATCTTCCATCATACATCAACCATCATTTTCTCTGTGTCTCTGTGGTTAAGTAGTTTTTGCCCTCAACCTGTTCTTTAACTTACTCATAATCTTACTCTTCATTGTAGCTCTACCTACGTGACTTATACTTCCATAATCTCCAACACTTTTTCCCTTAATCGAATTCAAAAACTGACTAACCGAATCCACCACATCATCAAACTCACCGCCGGGAAAATCCTCCGTCTCTGATAAAAAATACTCAAGCCAGTGAGCTTCTTCAGGTAACCAAACTTTCCCCGCTTCAATAACCGGTGTAACAGAATGCACACGCGCAATCTTATCACTCTCAACCTTTATAGGTTTGATCGGTAATGAAGTATTCCGTTGTAACTCTTGTATTAAACTTTGCCCGCTTGCTTTGTCTTCGATAAGAATTTCATTCACATTATGGATCTTCGCAAGCTCAACTACTTTTCTTTTTAATTCAGGAAACTCAACACGTCCACGCCACACATCAAGCAGATAATAACCGCCCTGTGCATACAGCCAGGTAGTACAAACAGAAAAATCATTCTCCTGGTTTTTCTTAAAAGCAGTATCCCAGCTTTGAACTTTTTTATAAACAGGTTGAGTATATAGATCATCAGTATTTTTATAATATCTCCACCACTCACGTTTAATAATTCCGCTACTCTCTTTATCAACAAACTTCCCGAATATTTCCTGGTCACGAAGTGCCGGAGAAATCTGTTTAACCAACTCATCAATATCATTCGCATCAAGTATAGGATTATCATAACTCGAATAATTGAAAGACCGCCATCCTGCCTCCCCTCCACCGGAGGGGACTGAGGGGTGGGTATTCTCTCCACGCTGATAAAGTTCATAAAAAAGATGCTTTTCACCAGTCCTCTTAACAGCCTTTCCCTTGGGTGTGCCTCCGATTAACACGTCCGCCTTATAATCCAAAATCATCGGCAGAATAGATTCATTCCACAAAGACCGATTCTTAAGTACAATACCCGCTTCATTGACAATGATTAACGCATATCCAAACCCCTCAATGTTTTCAGGATTATCAGCACTTCTAAAATCACAAACAGAATTCCCGATTCTTAACTCATTTCTGTTCTGTCTATATCTCCAACTCTTTTTTGGCAAATGCTTCAACACAGGATGAAAATATCTTTCGACATACCTATCAATGTTGCCGTACACAGTGTCAACCCACAACACAGGACTAACACCATTCAGCATCGACTCAATCACATACAAAGCAAACCCTCGCGTTAAACCAAAACGCCTGCCTTTTGCAATAACCTTAAATCTTGAATTGTCCTCAAATATTTCCCTCTGCTTCTCGTGATATGATATTTCTAAATGAATCTGCCTTTTCATAACTCAAAACTAATTTTTCGTTTCTCGTTTTTCGTCTAACGTTTTTCTATTGATAACGATTTCATACTCTCCATTCTCATCTAACTTTTCAGCCTGTCCCAAATACTGTTTCCCAAGCCAGATCAGCATAGTGACATTTCCACCCATCGCAACATCAATTTGTTTTCTCTTCAATCGTTGTTTGAGATTCATTCTGCCTTTTAAAAGAAAATTCTCAAACTTCCGTTTCAGCGTGCTGTCATCGTACCCCAAAGCATCGGCAATTTCTTTATTAGTCAGTCCGAAAGAGGACAATTTCTCAACCTGCTTTTCAACCGTCAATTCTTTCCTGCTCATCTAAACAATCCTTATTTTATTAGGTAAATATACACAAATTCCTTATAAAATTAAATTGAATTGCTCATATACTTGATTTATTTAGGTTATATGCTTATATTACATTATAACGTAAAGATTTTTATCTGTTTTACCTTAGTTATTTATGTGAAAGGATTTGATACGATGAAATTTGAAGTGTTCAGTACAGGTACACATACCAGTGATAAAGGAGTAACGAAAGATTACTCAGTCGAAGATTTAAACTTCATAGCACAGAACTATAACCCTGAAATTGATGAAGCCCCTCTTGTAATCGGACATCCACAGGATAACTCTCCAGCGTATGGCTGGGTATCATCTCTCGAAGTAACACCCGAAGGAAAACTTGTTGCGGATGCACCGGATGAAAAACTCCACCCTGATTTTCTCAATGCAGTCAAAGAAGGTCGGTACAAGAAAAGAAGTATCTCACTTACATCCGAAGGTAAGTTAAGACACATAGGTTTTCTTGGTGGCGCCGCACCTGCAGTTAAAGGTCTTGCCGATATTCAGTTCTCTCAACCATCAAGTACGGTTTATGAATTTAACCTGGAGAATGAAAATGACAATTCAACTGATGCTAAGAAAACTGATAGTAATTCTTTTGTCCCTGATGCTACTAAGTTTAATTCTCTGATCTCAAAACTTGATGAGTTAAAAACATCAATCTCAAACTTCAGCGCATCTGACAAGGACTCAAAATTTCAGACTCAGTTAAAAGAAATTAATGATCAACTAAACAGACTTCAGACAAAAGTAACCAAAAACGAACTCAATACTCTGTTGGATGAAAAACTAACTGAAGGTTCATTAACTCCCGCGATCAAAGAAAAGATTCTGAACATATCGAACTATATGGAAGCTCAGAATTTCACCGAAGATTTTACACAGGAAAATTTCTCTAAAGAAGTGACTGCTTTAATGAAGGTCCTTATTAACTCATTCCCAAAGATCATTTACTATGAAAACTTCGCAGAGAAACCGGAGCAGGAGCACAACATTTTAACAGATGAATTTTCAGGGTATTCAGTTGATGAAGAATCAAAAGCGTTGCACAAAAAAGCACTTGGACTTATGAAAAAAGACAACCTGACATACGTCGCTGCCATAAAACGGCTGTCTGTATAGTCGGTATAAACACGTTGTCACACTGAGCTTAGCTTGCCCGCCTATGGCGTGGTCGAAGTGTGTCACCGATTGAAATATGAAAGATGATAACTATTTGCAAATTAACCATTTAGCAGTAAACATTTAACATTAAAAATTTAACATTTACCATTATTTTATTGGAGATACGATGTCCACACTACTAAAGAAACGAATAGTCGACCCAGTTCTGACAAACATTGCCCGGGGATTCACAAATGCCTCACACGTGGCAGTGAAACTCTTTCCAATTGTTACAGTTAGCAAGGAAGGTGGCAAAATACCGCAGTTCACAAAAGAAGCTTTTAAGATATATAATTCTGAAAGAGCCATCCGCGCAAAGTCGAACAGGATAAATCCTGAGAACCGGACAGAGATTGATTTTGTCTTAACCGAACACGACCTCGAATATCCCATAGATTATAGGGAGCAGGAAGAAGATGTTTTCCCATCCAGGTTGCACGCCACAACAGTTGTCGCTGATGGCATTTCATTAAGACTTGAAAAACTTGCCGCGGATATTGCGCAGAACCTTGCCACCTACCCGTCCGGGAACAAAGTCACTCTCGCAGCAGGAGATAAATTCACCAATACAGCTTCAAACCCTTTTGTCATTTTTGATGCTGCTAAAGAAGCAGTAAGAGGTAAGATAGCACAAAGACCCAATGTTTGTGTACTTGGTCCGTCCGCATTTAACGCCCTTAAAAATCACCCTGCGGTTCTTGAAAGAATCAAATACACACAGCAGGCAATCATCACTTCGGAACTGTTAAGAGCTTTACTGGATTTCGATGAGTTGTATGTAGGTGATGCGGTTTACTCTACCGATGCAGGAGTTTTCACAGATATTTGGTCTGACAATGCCATAGTAGCTTATGTTCCTAAAGCTAATACTGATGTTCCCCGCTCGTATTACGAACCTGCTTTTGGATATACACTCAGAAAAAGAAATAACCCTATGGTAGATTCATACACTGAAGGTGGAAAAGTTGAGATCATACGTAACACTGATATTTTCATTCCAAAAGTAGTCGGCTCTGATGCAGGTTATTTAATCAATGATACAAATGCTTAAGGGGGGAGAATGAAGACATACATAATTAAAGATACCGACCTTATGATTAATGGTTCGATAGTTCCTGAAGGTTCTAAGATCGAATTGAACGATGAAGACGCAAAACTTCTCTCTCCTTATTTAACCCTGCAGGGTGTCATTGTTGTTCAACCTGTCACTGTCCAGGAAAAGAAAAAAGTAAAAACTGAAAGGAAAAAATAATGTTAACGGAACAACCCATTTTAATAACTTCAATACAGGCAGCAGCAAACCTCGCTAAAAATCTATTCATAGGTTTTGACGGGGATATTTGTTCAGCCGGAATAAAAGCTTTTGGTGTCTCAAATGCTGAAACTGACTCAGGGGAACAAATGCCTGTATGTGTGAAAGGCATTGCTCTTATT
>JAEXTA010000232.1 GCA_023453665.1 Bacteroidota bacterium
GCCTGGCGTATTGCCTGAGACATATTCACTTGATCAGAACTATCCAAACCCGTTCAACCCTTCAACTATGATCAGGTTCAGTGTTCCTGAACAGGGTCTTGTAAACATTAAAGTTTACAACTTATTAGGTGAAGTTGTTGCTGAATTGGTTAATGGTGAATTTGCTACCGGCAGCTATGAAGTTAATTTCGATGCTTCAAACTTAAGCAGCGGTGTTTACTTCTACAGTATATCAGCAAACAACTTTGTTGCAACAAAGAAGATGTTGATGATTAAATGATATCGTCATTTAATTTGAAATCCCGCTTTGCGGGAATGCTGATTAAGTAGTCGGTTAATATAGTAGAAATAGTGTTCGTTAGATTTCAATCATCAGCCGGGATGTTCTTAACCCGGCTGATGTTTTTTTATATCAGTTAGTTTTTAACAAAAAGTATTTATGAATATTGTTATGATTATGAAAAACATTAGAAACGCTGTATTAGCATTTTTTTTATTACTCTTCCTGCAGGCAAATTTATTTTCACAAACACATCACGACTGGACTTACAATCTTCCCATCTATGAAGTAAATGTAAGACAATACACTGCATCCGGAACATTCAATGAGTTCGCTACACATTTAGATAGATTAAAAGATCTTGGCGCCGGAATTTTATGGTTTATGCCGATACATCCAATTGGTATTCAAAACAGGCTTGGTACGCTTGGCAGTTATTATTCAGTAAGAGACTATTATGGAATAAATCCCGAATTTGGAACTCTTGAAGATTTTAAAACATTAGTCGATTCAATCCATGCAAAAGGAATGTATGTAATGATGGATTGGGTCGGTAACCACACAGCATGGGATAACTCTTTAACAATAACTAATCCTGAATGGTATGTACAGGATGGACTTGGAAATTTTGTTCCTCCGCCGGGTACAAACTGGACTGACGTAATTCAACTCGATTACAGCGAACAAGGTTTAAGAGATTACATGATAGATGTTCTTAAATACTGGGTTGACTCGGTTGGTGTAGATGGATTCAGATGCGATGCGGTTAGTTTTATGCCGCTTAGTTTCTGGTCAGAAGCAATAACAGAATTAAAAAACAGTAAACCCGATATTTTTATGCTTGCTGAAGATAACGGCTCACAATACAACACCGCTGGATTTGATATGACGTATGCATGGAACCTGCTTGCATTCGGGACAGGTATTCTTCCAAACATTGTAGCAGGAACCAATAATGCAAACGTACTAAACTCTTTTGCGACGCAGGAAAATAGTAACTACCCTGCACCATATTACAGGTTGTACTTCACATCAAACCATGATGAAAACTCGTGGCATGGAACTGTTTATGAAATGTTTGGAAACGCTGCGGAAGTTTTTGCGGTACTTACATCAACATTCAGAAGTATGCCGTTGATATACGGCGGACAGGAAGCAGGTCTAAATCATCGACTCGCATTTTTTTATAAAGACCAGATAATCTGGCAGCCTAGTCCTTTTGCTGATTTGTACAAAAGATTATTCCAGTTAAAAAAATATAATAAGGCATTGTGGAATGGTGCTGCAGGCGGACAGTTGCAGCGGGTTACAACAACCAATAATCCTGCTATATTTTCTTTTGTAAGACAAAAAGATGATGACAAAGTTTTTGCAATACTGAACCTTACAAACCAGCAGCAGACTTTTACATTACAAGGCACACTTTATCCCGGAACTTACAGGGATGTATTTACAGATGATTCTGTTTCATTCAGCGAGAATGCTGAAGTAACACTACCTGCCTGGGGTTATAAAGTTTATGAAACAGGAAGCGGAATTACAGATATAAAAGAAATTGAAAATGGAATACCAACCGGATTCAATCTTGAACAAAACTATCCAAACCCGTTTAACCCAAATACAAAAATTCAATTTATGATTCCTGCTGTAGAGACGCATCGCGATGCGTCTCTACAGGTAAGTTTAATAGTTTATGACGCTCTCGGGAGGGAAGTAGCCGAACTTGTAAACGAAGAAAAACCCGCCGGCACATACGAAGTTGAATTCGACGGCTCAAACCTTAGCAGCGGAATTTATTTTTATGAGTTACGAGCAGGAGATTTTTTATCCGCAAAAAAAATGTTGATGCTGAAATGATTCTATCATTTCAGCAGAAATCCCGCTTTGCGGGGCTGATGTTTAAATAGTATTTGATGGATTATATATACAATATTTAATTGAGCCGGTTCATACAACCGGTTCTTTTATTAGTAGCCAAAACTTTTCAACTAAACTATGATATAATTATGGGTTTAAAACCGTAAAATATTTTATTAAGTTAAAAACAGATTATTATAATATTTTGAAGGGTAGAAAAATGAATACATCTGTTCATTTCACAATGGGTAAAACTCATTTATTCCTCTTTTTAACTTGTCTGATTATCGCTCCCATTTCCAACGCACAGCACACACCTGGTAATGAAAGAGGGAATGTAAATTACAGAGCAAAGAACCAATTGGAATCAAATAATGTTAGAGCTACTGTTTTTAATTATGGACTTGCTGGTAGAGAAAGCGGAGTTCCGATAACCGAACAAACTCCATTTGAATGGTACAAGAATACGGGTCAAATATATCTTGCTGTTACCGGTTTAAGTATTGGAGCTGAAGTTGTTGATGAAAATGGCGATACCATACATATAGTAGATTTGAGTCACTACCGTAATTCACCCCAGGGACAGACCTGGAATTTTGAACCCATACCCGGATACTTTAACCAAAGTAATTTTCAGATTGCATCGAGCGATGATCCAACCACATGGCCTGAATTCTGGCCTGATAGAATGAATGATACCACCGATCCAGGGTGGGCCGGAAGTTGGGATGGGTACTTTGGAAAAAATGTGATCATTGATGGTCAGGAACTGTACTTCAAATTCTCGGATGATCTTTATGATAAGTATAACTATTATCCCGATACTACTGATTTAACAAGAAAAGGTTTAGGTCTGATTGTAAGCGGAAGAGCATTTTCATTTAATGAAGACTTCTTAAAAGATATTGTCTTCTTTAGTTACAAAATAAAAAATGATGGAACAAAGCCGCTTAGTAAAATGGGTATCTCTGTTTGGTGGGCTGATTTTGTCGGAGGAGATGGCAATGATGATATGCTGGGATATGATCTTGCAAAAAATTTTATATGGTCATATGATAGTGATAATCGTTCAGCAGATCCGAGTTTCTTTGAAGAACCTGTTGGAAGTATAAGTCTTTCACTTTTAAAATTTCCCCAAGAAAATATGTCATTAAACAATATTCGGTATTTACCATCAAGTATTTGGGTAAATCAACTTACAGATGAATATGTCTGGAATTCGTTTTTTACTCCCGGCTATTTTGTCGATACAAGTTCGATCACTCCTGGAGATTATAACGCGTTTGCAAGTACTAGTTATTTCTCCTTACAACCAGGAGAGACTGAGGAACTAATGTTTGCTGTATCCCTTGCCAACGGTTCTTTCATCGATCCAAATCATTCGATAAGAAGAAACAGAATAACCGGGCAGTATTATGCAGCACTCGCCGCGACACAGGGAAATTTTATTCTTAATGATTATGATGTTCAAATAATTACACCGTCTAACGGTGAGATTTATTCAGATAATGTAAGCATTTCCTGGACTACTAACGGGGCTGGCAACAGGTATGTTGATTATCTTTATTACTCATATGATAATGGTGACCATTGGGATTTTCTTGCAGTAGATTCTTCACTGACAGGAAATTATAATTGGAATACATCAAACATACCTGATGGATTACTTTATAAAATTAAAATTATTTCTGTAGCTGAAAATGGGACTTCGACAGAAATAAGTGATGGAATTTTCAAAATAAATAAAAGTTCAGTAAATGCTTTGCCCCAGGTATATATTATAAATCCGAAAGATAACTCTGAGATAAACGGAGAATATAATGTCAGTTTGATTTCAGGCGATGCTGATAATGAACCTGTGGAAGTTGCTTTGTTTTACAAACTTGACAAGTATGGCGAATGGCAAATGCTTGCTAATAATATTCAAAATGATATTTATCTCTTTAATACAAATTTATTACCTAACATCTCAGATTTTTATTTGAAGGCAACTATAAAATCAAATTCTGATTCTGCGTCTTACCAGGTAAAACATATTACAATAAATAATATCCATACCGTCTTCTCTGATTCCATTTTAATGTTGAATAGTAATACTCCAGCCACAGGAATACTTGAAGTGCGTGTTACAAATCCGCAGGAGTTAACAGGTGATGAGTATGTTACTGTCTTTGAAAAAACCGGGAATACCCTTTATTATGATGTTATCAATTTAACAACCGGTATAAAACTTCTTGATAATATTTCAGAAATTAATGGAAATATTGAAGGTCCTTATTTTGAGGGATTAAGATTATTTATTAAGAACGATCCCCTGGCGGAGATTGATTCATTAAGTGGTTGGAACAACCAGGGAATATTCCAATTAGGTTTTCAAGTTCCGCCGCCACATCCATTGGACTTTAGCAGAAGAGCTGATTATCGTTTAGAAGTCGGTGTTGTAGGTGTAGATACGTCTGAGTATTGGATATACCAGACAATCGAAATGCTTCCTGCACCTGTTAACTTTAAAATATTCAATATTACTGAAAACAAGTATATCTCTTTTGCATTTTTGGACAGGGATACAAGCACAGGGAAAGGATTATTATCTTTTGTTTCAAACTCAAACAAGGACATAATATTCCTGCTGGAAAGCTCTGAAAACGATTCGCTTCTTTTAACTTATTTTGCATCATTAAATCAAGGTGAATCTTTTAGAAACCCTGCTGCCGGCGATATCTATTCACGCTATATCACCAAACCTTTTTATGACGGTGATTCTGTTTTCTTTTCGACACAGAATATTACAGATATAAAAGATGTGGATTACCTGCCAACTGAATTTAAACTTGAACAGAATTATCCTAATCCATTTAATCCGTCAACAAGAATTAATTTTCAAATTCCGTCAAATGCTTTTGTTCAACTTGAAGTATATGATATTCTTGGTAGAAAAATTAAAACGCTCATAAATAAAGAAATGAATTCCGGAACCTACTATGCTGATTTTGATGGCAGTGACTTTGCAAGCGGAGTTTATATTTACAGACTAAGAGCCACGCCTATGGGCGGGCAAGCAGGGAATTTTGTCTCCACAAAAAAAATGTTGATGATAAAATGATTTTATCATTTTATCAGAAATCCCGCGTTGCAGGGCTTTTGCTAAAATAGCATTAGGAATAATTCAACCTAAAGCCGGTTTATAAAACCGGCTTTTTAATTTCCACCAACTGCAGCAGATAACTGTTGTTTTAAATTCTGTGCTGCAGGGTAATTTGGTGAAAGAACTAAACACTTATTCACCGCATCCAATGCTTTTTGTAGTTCATTTAATTTTGCATAAGCACCTGCAAGATTATAATAAACCTGCGGGTCCTTATTATTCAACTCCTGGCTTTTGTTAAGATAAAATGCAGCAACTTCTGCATCACCTTTAAATAATGCAATATTGCCCAGCCACTTTGCGGAGTAATCACTCGGCTCAATTTTATATCTTGCGCTCAAGTACTTCAAAGCTAAATCATAAAACTGATGTTTTAAAAGACTCAATGCGGTTTCATCATAATACTCAACTACAATCGGGTACTGATACATCAATATATCCATATGTTTCAGGAAACCGGCAACATCCTGGTTTGAAAAATATTTTGCTGCAGTTTTGAGATGTGAATCAGCCCATGATACTTTGTTGTTCACCACTTCAAGTGCGATTGAATCAATAAAATTTTTCGGATTGAATAATTCAACTCGCCGTTTTGCCTGGGACTTATCTATAAACGGCCAGTCATTTTTCAACAAAGTAATTCTGTCATTCCCGATAATTGAATCAAGATCAGTAAACTGAAATTTTGCGCGTGTTACATTATCAATCGAATGTGGCGCCATAACGGGTTTCAGGTTTTGCGGAAGATAATTTTTCCTTTCCATTTCATCGTAAAAACCTTTTCCCATCAGCCAATAGCCTGCAATATTGGGATGAAGATGATCAGTCATCAAGTTATCACCAACAATACCAAGCGGACTAGCAACATTAAATATTGAATCGGTCTCAACGCAACCCAGGTTATATTCCGCACTAAGATTTTCTATAATTGAATTAATTTCTTCAGACGCACGGAACCTCAATCCATCAAGATCCTTGGCAAGTCTGAATAATGAATCCGCCTCAAGTATTTTTCCTTCATTAAGTTTATTGTTTGCCTCCTCAAACACACTAAGCGCAGTTGGATACTTTTCAGATTGAATTGAGATAAATGGTTTCTGATCTTTTAAATTGCTGACTAGTTTTCCGATAACAACAGGAACATTATTCTCTTTAAGCATATCAAGTATGTCACGCACATTTCCTTCAAACTGTTCAAGTCCAAGCGAATACTTATCAGAATTAAATTCGATATACTGATCTTTTGCCATCCGCGACATTAAAGTACCCGGTTCATCATTCGAATTTTCTGAACTGAAAGTTGAAATTATTGAAGATAAAATATCACGTACAAGCTGAACAGTTTTATACTTATTTAATTGCAGCAGCAGCTTAACAACAATTCTTGATGTGCCGAGTGATTCCATTGAACCAGCTCCAAGTGCACCGTAATATTCATTGTGTCCGGCGTAGATTAATACAAGATCAGGCTTTTGCTCAATCACTCCGGGAACAAGGTCAAGCAATGTGTAAGTGTTTACTGCCGACAGCCCGATGTTAACAACTTCAATTGTTGTACTGGGGTAATTCAGTTCAAGTCGTTTTCTTATGTAACGTGAGAAAGAACCCATAGGCATATATGGGAATCCTGCAGCACTGCTTCCGCCAAGCACAAATACCCGGAATGAATTCGGCTTCTTCTCTTTATCAAAAACATCTTCGATTGTCGTAGGAATGTTTTTTACATGGCTGAAGTATCTTCTTGCAACTTCAGGATTGATAATTAATTTTCCTCTTCCTGCATCAACCCATTGTGGTATGTCCTGTCCGTAATTAAAAACTCTAAGTCCAACCTCAAGCAGAACAAAAAAGATTACAGGTATCAACAACATTATTACATAAAAAATTTTCCGTGTCTTTTGTCTGCTTTTAAGAAATTTATCAGCTTCTTCAACACTGATTTTAAATTCTTTTGCGATTTCGTTTGCAGTAGCTTTTTTATTTTTGTCGAGCCATTCTTTTTGCTTTTTCGATAAATTCAAATTGTCCTCTTCTTCGATCAATGTGCATAGCTATCAACGCAGAATAGCTGTTAATTTGTTTTGAGAATAATCATCTAATACTCTATCTTTAAAATAATGAATTTTCAATCTGTTTTGATTATCAATTAAAGAAACAGTAGTGTCCTAATTTCACTTTAAGATTCAAGTTTATAACTGTCGTTCTGTCCGCCGCGGCGGATTATTTCAGAATCTTTTAAATTAAGTAGATCCCGAAACAAGTTCGGGATGACTAATTGTGAAATTAGGACACTACGAAAGAATCTGTTTAATGTATATCTTAGGTATATCCGCATTTTATCATGACAGCGCAGCCTGCCTTGTTAAAGACGGTGAAATAATCGCAGCGGCTCAGGAAGAAAGGTTTACCCGAAAAAAACATGATCATAACTTCCCTTTAAATGCTGTAAACTTTTGTTTGAGCTTTGCTAGAATTCAAATTAAAGATATTGAAATAGTAGCGTTTTATGATAAGCCGTTCTTAAAATTTGAACGCCTGCTGGAAACTTATCTCGCTTATGCGCCTGCAGGGATTAAATCTTTCATCAAAGCAATGCCTCTGTGGATAAAGGAAAAACTATGGATGAAAGAGATGATAAAAACACAACTCGGTTTTGAAGGTAAAGTTATTTTTCCTGAACATCATGAATCACATGCTGCTTCGGCATTTTATCCATCACCGTTTAATGAAGCCGCGATTATTACGATGGACGGAGTAGGCGAGTGGACTACTACAAGTTATGGAATAGGCAGAGGCAGCAAAATTGAAATTCACGCTGATATAAAATTTCCACATTCACTTGGATTACTGTATTCGGCATTTACTTATTATACCGGCTTTAAGGTTAACTCCGGAGAGTATAAAGTAATGGGACTCGCTCCTTACGGCGAACCAAAGTACAAAGATATTATCTTGAAAGAACTGATTGATGTTAAAGACGACGGTTCTTTCAAAATGAACATGGAGTACTTTAACTATTGCGCCGGACTTACAATGACAAATTCAAAGTTTGATAAGTTATTTGGTGGTCCTCCGCGGGAGCCCGAATCAAAACTTACACAGAAGGAAATGGATCTAGCAAGATCAGTTCAGGATGTTACCGAAGAAATTGTTCTTAAGATGGGTAAACATGTTCAAAAAGAAACCGGGATGAAAAACCTTGCTCTTGCAGGCGGTGTTGCTTTGAACTGTGTTGCGAATGGAAAACTTTTAAAGCAGGGATGGTTTGATAATATATGGATTCAGCCGGCAGCAGGAGATGCTGGCGGAGCTTTAGGCTGTGCTTTAACTGCGTGGTATCAGTATGAAGGTAATGAAAGAAAAGTTGAGGGAATAAGCGATTCACAAAAAGGTTCATACCTTGGTCCGATTTATACTGATGACGAAATACTTTCATTCTTAAAATCACAGGAAGCAGACTATAAATATTTAAGTGATGAAGAAATTCCAGATGTAGTTGCAAAACATATAAATGATGAAAAAGTTATCGGGTGGTTTAACGGCAGAATGGAATTTGGTCCTCGCGCGCTTGGCGCAAGATCTATTATAGGCGATGCACGTTCGCCTAAGATGCAGGCGGTGATGAATCTGAAAATAAAATTCAGGGAAAGTTTCCGTCCTTTCGCTCCTTCTGTTCTCGGAGAAAAAGTTAATGAATATTTTGATATGGACGTTGCAAGTCCTTATATGCTTCTTGTTGCAGATGTGAAAGAAAACCGTCAGAAAAAAATGACAAGTAAGGAAGAAAAACTTTTCGGCATTGATAAACTAAATATTGTTCGTTCGGATATTCCGGCAATAACACATATAGATTATTCTGCAAGGATACAGACGGTTCATAAGGAAACAAATTCGCTATATCATAAAATGATATCGAAGTTCGAAGAACAGACAGGTTATGGAGTAATAATTAACACTTCGTTTAATGTAAGAGGTGAGCCGATTGTCTGTACACCTGCTGATGCTTATAAATGTTTTATGAGGACAGATATCGATTACCTTTTACTTGGAAATTATCTGTTGAATAAAAAAGATCAGAAACCATTGACAGATGATACGGACTGGAAAAAAGAATTTGTACTGGATTAAAAATGATTCTTGAAGAAATAAAAAATATAAAAGAGACAAAAAAAGATTTAAGAAAATTCGGATTAACTGTCGGCATCGTCATCGCTATAATTAGCGCAGTACTTTTTTATTATGAACGCGCTTCATATTTCTACTTCGGATTAGCTGCACTATTGTTGAT
>JAEXTA010000008.1 GCA_023453665.1 Bacteroidota bacterium
TGTGAAAGGCATTGCTCTTATTACAACGGGTGGTGCTTTAAGTGTAGGAGATAAAATAGAATCTGACGGTGATGGCAAAGCAATCGAAGCAACAGCAGGTGAAGTAAATGGATTTGCCTTGGATGCCTCATCCGGCGCCGATGAACTAATCCGTGTCTTACTTGTATAAAATCGTGTTTGTCATACTGAGCCTGTCGAAGTATGACATTCAATAATTCATAACAATGTCATCCTGAAAAATGTCATTCCGAACTCGTTTCGGAATCTGTACTTATTTCGGGATCCAAACAACAATGTAACAATGAAACAATTAATCTTTTTTTTTCTCTTAATCATATTCTTATTCTCCACAGCCCTGTATTCCCAGAACACCGACAAGCACCCTACCTTCCTCAACTTCAACCAGTCGAGTTACGAAGCTTATATGTCAACGCCCCAGGCATTCAGGTACTTTGAAGTCCCGGCACAAATACAAAAGGGATTTACAAGCGTTGCAGGTTCTTCAGCGGATACGTTAAGCAGAAAAATATTCACAGGCTCAAACTCAGTCGATTCAGTTTTCTCCTTCTGGTATCAATTCAGCATTCTCACTGATGACACAATACAGATAAGCCATTCCGCTGCTTTTGGTTCCGCTGATATTATTATTGTATTGCCGTCCATTCCATTCACTTCAGTACGTTTAGATGCAACACAGGTGAATAATCTTTACTACAAAGTTTACGGCACAGGAACACCTTCAACGATATGGAGTTTATTTGGTTACTGATGAAAATACTTATTATCATTTTTGCTTTTTCATTTCTAAGTCACTGTCAGGATTTCAGAAACTTCGGTTATCAGAAATACTTATCAGAAGCTCCGCCTTATCCTCCCGGTTGTCCCGTTGAACTTGTAGGTGATATGTTTGCCTATGGTGCTGAAACAGGCGATGAATCTGAAATCAGTTTTATCTTCAACGATGTTACAGCCTCACAGGATGTTGCTTATTGCGGTGATTGGTCATTCAAATGTTTTGTGCCCACAGGTGGCTCTTACTATTCTGTTGGCAGTGATGGTTTTTCTGTTGACAGCATCTATGCAAGTATAGCTGTTTATGTACCTTCTTCGGTTGGTTGGCTGCCAAATACATCCTATTATTTCTTTTCGATTGCAGACAACACTTATACTTTACTCGCTGATATTCAATTCAGTATTGACGCAGCAGGGATATTCAAGAAATTCATTTACAGCACTCAAGGCACTTTCTCATTAGATGATTTCTTTATGTCCTATGATACCTGGTACCACTTTGAAATATTTTTAAGAAGAGATTTAGGAAGCGGTTCTCACTGTATTATCTGGAAAGATGGAGAAGAAATTTATAATGCTGTAGGCACAGCCTCAGAAGAACTCCGCGAAACATTCTGGGGATTGGAACACAACCCCGGCGGAATTCCCTCATTCGATGCCTGGCTCTACATAGATCAGGTACAAGTCAGCACTCAAAGAATTGGAAATTAATTTCTTAATCTTTCTCTTATTCTTACTCTCTGTTTCGTTCATGAACTGCGGCTCATTATTTTTATTTTTTAGTAGCACAGTAATTAACAATTATTTATTTTAACTTATCAAAAATTACGCGGCAGATATGAATACTAAAAAAAAATATTTCCTGTTATTTTTTGTTTTCATTGCTTATCAAACATTACTTCCCCAATGGTCAACCGACCCAAATAATAACCTGATTGTTGGCTACGGCTTAGACCCCAAAATTTGCAGCGACAGCGCTGGCGGATGTTATATTACATATAATTATGGAACACTATCTTACCCGCAAAAACTTGCATTGGAGAGATTGGACAAGTACGGTTACAAACCCTGGGGAACATTGAAACAAATATTGGGAGAACTGCCAGAACAATGGCAGGCAGAAATAATTGAAGATGGAGAAGGGGGTGTAATTGTAAGTTATCAGGATAATGAGTGGATACCGCCTGCTTATTTTAATTCTAAAGTAAGAGTACAAAAGGTTGATAGCAGCGGTAATTTTTTGTGGGGATTAACAGGAGTAAGGGTTACTATAGAAGAAACAAACCATGGACAAGAACCATTAGTAAGCGATGGAGAAGGTGGGTGTGTAATTGTTTGGCAGGATTATGATGGTGAGTACAGCATTAATCGAATTAATAAATGGGGAGAAAGAGTTTGGGGAGATTCTGGAAGGATATTAGGAACTAGCGCATATACTGGTTGGAGTATAATTAGAGCAGCAGATGGAAATTACTATGTGGAAACAGGCGAATATATTTATAGGATAAGACAAAATGGAGATATAGTAAGAAGGGATAGTATTACACTTGGCTACATAGTCGCCGATCCTGAAGGAGGGATAGTTTTAAGCGGTATAACGGGTAATATAAACAATAGAATACTTGTAGCTCAAAGAAAAGACTCGCTTGGCAATAATCTCTGGCAGGAACCATATGTTGAAATTGCTGATAGTCTTTATTATTTAAACCCAAGGTTGAGTATAAAGCAAAACAGCGATTACTTTTACTATGCCTGGACGGGAAAAAGAAACGGTATTGATAAAGTGGCCCAGTTTCAGGTATTGAGGTTGAATGGAAGCAAACTCTTTCCTGATGGGAGTATTCAAGTTGGAGTTCCACCGTTAAACGGTACGATTGTTCAACCTTTAGAAGAATACAGAACATCATTTGTCTATTATAGTTCTGATTTTTTACCTGATACATTATTGGCACAAGCTTATGATACACTGGGAAATAAATTATGGATAGAAAATGGAGTAGTAATAGCACATCCTCCAATAGAATATCAATCATATACAACAGATGGGAGTGGTGGATTTATAATAGGTGGTGTAATAAATAATTTTACGGTTGTAGCACAGCAAATAAGTAGAAATGGCAATTTAGGTGAAGTGCTGCCAGTACCTGTAGAACTTGTGTCATTCACCGGAACTGTTAATGATAAAAAAATAACACTCAACTGGATTACATCAACAGAACTAAACAACTATGGATTTGAAATTGAAAGACTAAAAGATTACAAGATTGAAAAATCAAATGAATGGGAGAAGATAGGATTTGTCGAGGGACACGGAACAACAACGGAAACTCAATCATACTCTTTCATCGATAGAGATGTATTAACAGGAAAAGTTAAATACAGACTAAAGCAAATTGACTTTGATGGTAGTTATGAATACTCAAATGAAATTGAAGTTAATACCGATATAGCACCAAAAGAATTTGTTCTTCATCAGAACTATCCTAATCCGTTCAATTCATCAACTATAATTAAATATCAAATACCGGAAGAAGGGAGGGTAACGATAAATCTATACAATATTTTGGGTGAAAAAGTAAAAACATTGTTTCAGGGAGATCAAATCAAGGGCACTTACACCTTGGTAGTTCAATCAGATGAATTACCTTCCGGGCATTATTTTTATTCCTTGGAAAGTAGTTCAACTCGCATTATTAAGAAATTTACAATCTTAAAATAAACTGGAGTAAATATGCAAACGGGATTCATAATCAGAACTGTTCTGATCCTCGGACTACTATGTACATTTGAATTACTATCTGCACCGGGTCAGCACCCAACGAATCGGAAATTAATTTTGTGTTGTGATTTATAAAAAGTGTCTTTAGTTTTTATCAGTACTTAACTATTGTTATATAAAATTGAGGGCACTTCAATGAAATCAATTCTTTTTTTCGTTCTTGTTCCGTTTATTTTATTTGCACAGGAATTCACGGAAAACACAATCAAGATTCAGGCTACTTCTACTCTTTATGTCCCGGCAGATCAAATTCTTATTATGGTTCAACTTTTTTGTGATAATAAACAACCAGCGGCTGCTCTAAATGATTTTTATGAATTGAAAAACAAGTTTTTGAATATAGTAAGTCAATATCAGCTTGCTGATTCATTAATTAATTATTCTGTATTGGCATTTTCACGTAACAACACTGTAAATGGTGTTGCCTTCCGTGCTGATCAAAACATTTCCATTCTTCTAAATCGCACTTCTGACTATGTAAAATTCCAAATTGATTTTTTTGAAAACGGATTCACATATTTTCACATAAGATACACATCAAGTGAATTACACAGTTACAAACAAGAGGGTTACAATAAAGCCTTCTCGCTTGCTAAAGAAGATGCTGATTATATTGCTAAATCAATGGGTAAAACTCTCGGGAACGTAATCTCTGTTTCCACAAAAGTAATTGACTATCCCGAGATTGATAATAGTTATACGAAAGGTGAAGTCTATAAATTTGGTACAGCTGAACTAATAACCCCTCCAAGGGTAAAGCTTGAAACTGTCATTGAAGTCTTATTTAGTACAAGTAAATAATTAAAAGCAAAACCGGTTGCTTCTTGTAAACGTATTCTATCCTTTCCCTTTTATGGCAGTTACATTTGTGTTCTGTCAAAACCTTAGTAACAGTGACTCAAAAATAAACCTGTAAGTTTTAATAACATTCGCTTCGCTTTCTGTTTGTTACTCTCAGGCTTATTTTTTACATCCGTGCAGTTTAGGCAAACGCTCAGCCAAAATGCTGCGCCTTTTGAAATCGCTATTGCCCAAACTTTCTCTTCTCTTTTTCCAAACCAAAATGTTTTTGCCCCTTACATACAATTTGTTATAAGGCAGTCCCAACTTAACATTTGTAAATAGCTACAGTTGTCATTCTAACCGTACCTGGTAAAGGCAAAAAGTAACACCAACCACTGCGTTCACCGGCATTCCTTTTCGCCTTTACTTCTCTCAGTTAAACAAAAACAAAGGAAATGGTTAAGGGTCAAAAACAGTTTTTTGTGGGCGTGGTGTGCCCGTATTGATTTATCAACTATATAAAAGGAGTGATTATGATGGAAGTGAAAGAAACAAAAAATCCAGTTGATGAGAAGGAAACACCTTCTCACAACTGCAAACAAAATTTGTTTGTTCTACAGGAAACTCACGATTTAAATGGTCGGCATAATATCACAGTTGCACGGGTTTGGCAGTGTAAACTTTGCGGGAAAAAATTTGAATCTTATGATCCGAAGGGGTTATAATATGAAAGTTTATGAATCATCAATCCTAAAAAACAGCGGGGACTTTAAAAAAGTCCCTGAGATTAAAATTAAAAATGTTAAGCTGCTTAATTCCGGTTTTGAAATTGGGAAGGAGTATCAGGTAATTTATGAAGCTGGTAAAATTATTCTGGTGTTAGTTGCTACTCATCAGGAAGTGAAGTAATTTCTGTATAAGGTTATGCAAATCAATAAATCACATATTTCAACAAATAAAAAAATCGACACAGTTAGGGGTTACTCCCCACTCACTCCCTACCCTGTCAGCCCGAATTTTCAAATTCTCAAAAATAAAAAACCCTTAAAACAATCTGTTTTAAGGGTTTCTAAGAGCTGGCTATGGGACTCGAACCCGCGACCTGCTGATTACAAATCAGC
>JAEXTA010000032.1 GCA_023453665.1 Bacteroidota bacterium
CGTTTACTATGCTGATCATTACCTGGATAGGATTAAAACTTCACAAGTACAGCGCAATCATTCAGGCAAAAATGGCTGACATAACAAGTATACTCCAGGAAACAATATCAGGAGTAAAAATTGTTAAAGCATTCGGAATGGAAAATTATGAGAACACAAAGTTTAAGAATGAAACTCACAATTATTTTAAGCTGCTGCTAAAAATAACCCGCGTGCGCAATCTTTCTTCGCCAATAACAGAAGCATTAAGCGTGGTTGTCGGTGTTGTAATAATTTATTATGGCGGAACACTTGTTCTTGAAAATAAATCAATAACTGCAAGTGAGTTCATGGGATTTTTGTTTGCCATCTTTCAGCTTATGCCGCCTATTAAAGAACTAAGCAGTATCAACAACAGGATACACGAAACGAGTGCCGCGGGTGAACGTGTTTTTGAGATAATTGATCTTGAACCGACAATTAAGGATGTTCAGAATGCTGTTGAGTTAAATGAATTTAATGAATCAATAGAATTTCAAAATGTTTCATTTAGTTATGATGATTCACCTGAACTGATAATAGATGATGTAAGTTTCGAAGTAAAAAAAGGTGAAGTGCTGGCGCTTGTTGGTCCAAGCGGCGGAGGCAAATCAACGCTTGTAGATTTGATTCCACGGTTTTTCCTTCCTGTGAAAGGTAAAATATTAATAGATGGACAGAATATTAATGATGTGTCAATAAGATCATTGAGAAACCTGATGGGTATTGTTACACAGGAAACATTTTTATTTAATGAAAGTGTTAAGAACAATATTGCTTATGGAGATTCACAATATCCGTTTGAAAAAATTGTGGAAGCAGCCAAGACAGCTAATGCTCATAACTTCATAATGGAAATGCCTGAAGGTTATGATACGATGATAGGCGAAAGGGGAGTTAAATTATCCGGTGGTCAGCGGCAGAGAATTTCAATTGCAAGAGCAATTCTTAAAAATCCGTCTATAATGATTTTTGATGAAGCAACGTCGGCTCTTGATAATGAATCAGAAATGCTTGTGCAGGAAGCCATTGAAAGAATGATGGTTAACCGGACAACATTTGTTATTGCACATAGGCTGAGCACAATAAGAAACGCTACAAAAATTATTGTTCTTGACCGTGGGAGAGTTGTTCAGACAGGCAGACATGAAGATCTGATAAATGATGATAAAGGATTGTACAAAAAGTTCTATGAAATGCAATTCAGGGATAAGGAATGAATAGCTCAAAATCCAGGTCACTCCGAATAATCGATAATCTTATATTTATTTTTTTTCTGCTGTTTCTTGTCAGTCTCACCAACTCAATTTTCGTAAACCAGGTTGGATACTTCGGCTCGCTCTTACTAATTCTCTTACGATTTTTCGTATCCAGAGAAAATCAGTTCAATAAAACCGGGCTTGAAACAGCCTTTGTCCTTTTCATTGCAGCAGAATTTATATCGGCGATATTCTCAGAATATCCAGCACCCGCTTTTACAAATGCAGTAAAACGAACATTACTTTTACCGATAGTATATACAACAGTAATTGCTTCTACAGATTTTAACAGAGCAAAAACTTATTTCAAGGTTTATATCGGGGCATCCTTAGTTTCTGTATGCATATATCTCTATTTCTCTTACAGACACTATCTTGAAAACTTATATGGAATCACTCAATCCGGTCCATCATTATTTCAATATCCTATAACAGCAAGTGAGATCATAAGCTTTACAGTAGTGTTTTTATTTGCATTTCTATTTGATGAAAACATAAAAATAAAAGGAAAAATAATACTCGCAATATTATATGAATTATCTGCAATCGCACTGATCGCAACTTATAAGCGTACAGGCTGGGTTGGAACTGTGTTTGGGATATTCATCATCTTGGGGATTAAAGTGGGATGGAAAATAGTAATACCAACTGTCATAATACTAATCAGCGCTTTATTGTTTGTGGAATCCAATGACAGTAAAATAATTATATCGGAATACGAAAATGCTTTCACAAAGTCATACCATGTAATTAATTCAGAAGGCAAGGCATCCCATATCTATGTGTTGGATGAACACAATTTTATTTTAAGCGATTATCAAAATGGATTGGTTGTAATAAAGGATTCAACACCCATAAAAAAAATCGAAACCCCTTCGCCAGTAATTGCATTCACTCAGTGGAGGGATAGTTTTTATATCGCTCAATTAATTGATACAAGATTTTTAATCCTTAAAAGGCAATCAGAAAATTTGGAAATAATAAACGAAGTTGTTTCACCAGGATTTACTACGGATTATAAGATCTCAAATGGATATTTATACATTCTGGACAGCGACAGTGGGCTGACAGTTTTCAGAGATCCTGTAAATCCTGCGAATAGTATACGTTTTCCAGAGCTAAACAATTATTTTAGTATTTGTCCGGATACAAGTGGAATGATCCTGCGTTCAACTAAAGGAGAATTACATTACATAAGTTTTAATAATTTTCTTCCGGTTAAAAATTTCACTACAATTATCGATTCCGGTTCATACGATGTTATTCATTCTTACAATCATAAAATTCTTGCATCGAACAAAAACGGCTTGAAAATATTCAATGTGACTGAGCAAGGTGTAGATATGCTTCATGAGTTGAAAGAACTTAATAAGGCATATCGAATATATTCGACCGACGAAAAAGTTTTTATTCTAATGACAAACCAGAAAATTGTGGAGTTAAAAATTGATTCTCTTACTAAACCAACAGTTGTTGATAAAATTTCGATTAGTTATATGCCGAACAGCATAGCTTACAACAATGGAAAACTATATCTGACAAAAGTTAAATCAAACCGTCTACTTAGCATATTCGATCCATATAACATTACAAATATTACAAGGCTTGCGTTATGGCGGGGTGGAATAGAAATATTTAAACACTACCCGCTTTTTGGAGTTGGTGACATAGGTATTGAAAACTATTATCGAAAATATAAACGACCATTTGATAAAGAAATTCATGGTCATTTACATAATAACTTCTTTCATGTGCTCGCAACACTCGGATTATTTGGATTTGTAGCTGTCTGTTTTCTATTTTATAAAATCTTTAAAATAAATCTGACTATCTATTATTTATCCAAAGATGAAAAATTTATTTCTTCGTATGCTCTTGGTGCGATTGGTGCTTTTGCGGCATTTCTTATTTCCGGATTAACAGAATTAAATTTTGGTGATCAGGAAATAATTACTCTTGTCTGGTTTACTGTTGGATTGAATATTGCTTTCCGCCATCATTTAATAAGACAGCAGAAAGCAAATAATTAGTTTTATGGTCAGAAATAAAATCTTGCGCCTAATCCCGCATTCATATTAAAAGAAGTGCCGGGAATGATATTTAAAATTGGTACCACTTCTAAAAAAACATCAACGGGTGCGTTGCGCGGAATCCAGGCAAGCCCGATAACGCCTCTTATGCCGAGAATACTGTCATCATTTTGTCGTGATTTAATTCTTACTCCGGGTCCGTAGTAAAGTAAAAATCTCTCTGAGGAATCAAATGGTCTTAATGAGTGAAACAAATAATCGACGTGAAGATGTATTCTGCTATTCCTTGGTGAGAAAGAATATCCTAATGCAAAATCAATTGCGTTTATTGATGAGGTCCATGCTTTTCCGCTTATACCGGTTGGTTCGCCGACAATTATGCCGAGACCGAAACCTCTATCCTGTGCGTGAAGTTCATAAGCTATATATGATAAATACATTATGACAAATAAAAACATAATTTTTTTCATTGTTACTCCTGATACTTTGAATAAATAATCACCGGCTAAGATAAAATTTTGAGTACATATAAAAAATGCAATATTTGGAATTAGGGCATTCAATGTTTAATTTTTTTAACAATAAAACATAATAGTTGAAAATGGGAATTCTCTGATGGAATCAAATGATAAAAAATTAATAAATGATCTTGTTGAAAAACTGTCTTCCGGTTTAAATCATACTATTCCTGAGGTAGCAATTATACTTGCTGCCGGGCATGGAAAGAGAATTAAATCACACCGTTCAAAAATGCTTCATAAGATTTGGGAAGTACCAACGGTTGAACGTGTTTATGATGCATGCAAACAAGGAATAGAAGGAATTAATATTCTTGTTGTGGTTGGCATAAAAGCTAAAGATGTAATGGAAGTTATTGGTAAAAGAGAATCAACAGGATTTGCATACCAGGAAAACCAGAACGGAACCGGGCATGCTGTGCAGGTAGCTCTTGATAAAATTAATGGGCGATTCAAAGATGGAATTGTTTATGTACTTCCCGGTGATATGGGATTAATTGATAAAGATACAGTTTCAAAGTTCAGAACTGAATTCATAAATTCAGGAAGCGACATGTTTGTACTTACCGGGCAGTATGAGGGTAAACCTGAAGAAAATACTTACGGACGAATAATTCGTGTTAAAGAAAAAGATGATTCCGGCAAAAGTTCAGGTTCTGATAAAGGTAAAGTTATTGAGATTCTTGAGAATAAAGACATTCACTCACTTACGGATGACAGACTTTACGCGGTAACTTATAACGGGAAAAAATATTCATATTCAAAAAAAGAACTGATTGAAAATCCGGAGTTTAACTCAGGTGTTTATGCATTCAGATATAACAAACTTGTTGAACTTATATATTCTATTACTTCGAACAACGTTCAGAAAGAAATTTACATAACAGACCTCATTTCTCTTTTTAATAAGAAAGGTTATTCAGTTAATGCCATAAGTCCCAAAAATCAGCACACAGTGATGGGATTTAACAATAAATCAGTTTTGAAAGAAATGGAAGAAGTTGCACGTAAACAGGTTTATGAAAAACTGAAAGATATAATTGAAATTAAAGATCCCGATGACTTTTTCATTCATGAAAGTGTAGTTGATGAAATAGTTAACCAGGATACTAAAAATATTCCTCTTGATATAGCTATTGGAAAGGGTGTCTATATCGGAAAGGGTGTTAAACTGAACTATAATCTTGATCTAAAGAATAATGTGTATGTTAACGGTGTTGTTGATTTTGGAAAGAATGTGACAGTTGAACAGAATGTTCATTTATCCTGTTTTCCAGGACAAACATTTAAAGTTGGTGAAGGTGTTGAAATACTTAGCGGCAACATCATTAAAGGAAATATTGAAATCGGGAGTAACTCAAGAATAGAATCAAGCGTTAATATGACAGGCAGTGATGAATTTCCACTAAGAATTGGAAGGAATGTTTTGATAAAAGGAACAAGTTACATTTTCGGTTCTATAATTGAAGATGATGTTCATATTGAACATTCAGTAATAATTAAAAAAAGAGTTGAAAAATTAATTAAGCGTGATGGAACTGTTCAGCCGATCAGGTTTTATCTGCCAATGCCCGAAGGATTAGATGCGGTAGAAGATTTATAATCTTTGACTTTAAAAAAGAAAAGGCTGTCAGCAAGTTGACAGCCTTACTAATTTTAAAAACTAAATTACTTTGCGGCTTTAATTTTATTCAGGTTTTTTGTTAAGGCAGCTTTTTTTCTTGCAGCAGTATTTTTATGAATCTTACCTTTTGTTGTTCCCCTGTCAAGAATAGCAACAGCTTCTTTATAAAGTTTTTCAGCTTCGGTTACATCTTTTGATGAGAATGCCTTTTTTACATGAGTTTTAATCTTTGATTCAGCGATTTTATTTACCATTCTTTTCTTAGCACTTGTACGAATTCTTTTCTTAGCTGATTTATGGCTTGCCATTATAAAAAACCTATATTTTTTGTGAAAAATTGCCCGTAAATATAGACAATACCCAGTTTCATGTCAAATTATACTTTCTTAATTTATCCAGCCTTTTATAAGAATTAAGATTGATTTTCGACACAAAATTGATGCTAAAAGTAAACGAAATATATTTTTCCATCCAGGGTGAAAGCACTTTTGCCGGACTTCCCTGCATTTTCATCAGACTTACATATTGTAACCTCAGATGCACTTATTGTGATACCGAATACGCATTTTATTCCGGCAAAGATCTGTCAATTGATGAAATTTTAGAAAAAATAAGCGTTTTTGATTGCAAATTAGTTGAATTAACAGGTGGAGAACCACTTGTTCAACCCGAAGCAATTCCCTTGATGAAAAGACTAATCGATAATGGCTACCAGGTTTTGCTGGAAACAGGTGGTAGTTTGCCGATAAGTGAAATCGATCCAAGGGTTAGAATTATAATGGACCTGAAATGTCCTTCAAGCGGAATGTTGAAAAAGAACTTTTACGAAAACATTCATCACCTTAAAACTACCGATGAGGTAAAATTTGTAATAGGCACAAGAGAGGACTTTGATTGGGCAAAAGAGATAATTGCTAAATATGATTTAGAACAAAAATGTGTTGTTCTTTTCTCTGTAGTATTTGGAAAGCTCGAACCAGTCGAATTAGTTAACTGGATATTAAAAGATAATCTGAAGGTAAGGTTCCAGCTTCAGATGCATAAAATTATATGGGAACCAACAATGAAAGGGGTATGATGAAAATAGCTAAAGAATTTAAATGGGAAATGGGACATCGGCTGCCGGAACATTTCGGACAGTGCAAGAATATACATGGGCATTCTTATAAAATGAGGATTGAACTTGAAGGAAAACCTGATTCATCCGGAATGGTAATGGACTATTATATCCTTGAAAAAATTGTAAATCCTTTAGTGGAAAAACTTGATCATGCTTTCATAGTTTATAAAGACGACAAAGAAGTCATTTCTTTTCTGGAGAAGCTAAACTCAAAAAAAGTAGTAGTAGAGTTTCAATCAACCGTTGAAAACCTGGTCACCTATTTTTTAAACGAACTTCGTCGATCAGAATTTCCTTCAAATGTAAAATCAATAAAAGTTCGGGTACACGAAACTTCTGAGGATTATGCTGAAGATTCAATCAATCTTTAATAATAGAAGAAACCTGAATGTATAAAAAAAACAAATCAACCGGGGCATCGCAAAAATTCAAACTATATTTAGAATATGAAGGCACTCGTTACAGCGGCTGGCAGAAGCAGCATAACGCAAGAACAATTCAGGGCGAGTTACTAAAAGCTGCAACTCTAATATTCGGGGATGGAGGAATAGATATACAGGGTTCAGGCAGAACGGATTCAGGAGTTCATGCAATTTGCCAGGTAGCTCATTTAGAAGTTAAAACAATGTTAGCCCCGGAAATTATCCGGATGAAAATGAATGATAATCTTCCTTACGATATTAATATCCTTGAAATTGAAAAAGCAAATTCAAATTTTCACGCACGTCATGATGCATTAAGCAGGATATATCTTTACCAGGTGTCAACAAGAAGAACCGCATTTGGAAAGAACTATGTCTGGTGGATAAAAGATAAGTTAAATATAAAAGCAATGGAATCCGCAGCTGCTTTATTTCAGGGTATGCATGATTTCTATTCATTTTGTGAAAAAGATCCGGAAGAAAAATCAACAAAGGTTTTGATAGAAGGAATTGAACTAGTAACAGAAGGAGATCTTATCCTCTTCCGGATTACCGGCTCGCACTTTCTTTGGAAAATGGTGAGAAGAATTATCGGTGTTATTGTGGAGGCGGGCAGAGGGAAATTAAATGAGTCAAAGATTTATGATTTTCTAAATCGGCAAAGCAATGAACCAGCCAAATTTACGGCTCCTCCTTCCGGACTTTTCCTTTATAGAATTGACTACAGCAAATCATCGATAAAAGAAAATTTACAATCAATATTCCCCGTTACACCATTTCAAAGCAGGCTGCATTCCGGTAAATAAAAACTGCTTGACTTTCATTCCTTCTAAGATTAATTATTAATTAGTATTTTCATGAAAATAGGAGTCAGCAATGAAATGCTTGATTTTGACCATTGTCCTATTGTTATCCTCTTCAATTCCTGCACAGAAATCATCTCAAAAAATTACAGCTAATGATCACTATAATTATATCTCAATTAATAATATCAGGATGTGGATAGCAAACAACGGAGATGGTTCGCACGATCCACAAACAGACGGCAGTGGGTTCTACTGGCCTGGCGGAGAGAACGCTGAAAAGAGTGCGATATTTGAAGATGGATTTGTATGGGGAGGGAAAATAAACGGTGAAATATATTTTAACGGTAACACACACCGCCAAGGCTTGCAAGCGGGTAAAATATTAGCCAACGGATTAGCAGATGATCCCTCATTAGAAAAATATAGAGTCTATAAAATCAGAAAGGACTGGAAGGAACTTCCTATCGCGCTGAGAGAATCTTATAGAAAAGATTATGACGAGTGGCCAGTCGAGGATGTCGCCCCATACTATGACTTTAATAATGATGGTCAGTTTAGCAAAACAATAGACCAGCCACTATTTGAAGGTGATGAAGTTTTGTGGTATGTCGCAAATGATCTTGAGCCAACAAGAACTACTTTTACATTTGGAACACTTCCAATAGGTCTTGAATTTCAAACGACAGTCTATGCTTTTAAGAATGCGGGAGTGTTAAATGATGTTGTGTTCAAAAAGTATAGAATTATTAATAAAGGAAATAATGTCGTTGATAGTATGTATTTCGGTTATTGGTCCGATCCCGATCTTGGTGATGCAAATGATGACTATATCGGATGTGATACAATTCTTAACCTTGGATATTGTTACAACGCAGATGGCGAAGATGGTGATGGCGCCGGAAACACATATGGCAATCAACCTCCGGCAGTGGGATATAGATTAGTTCAAGGTCCAATAATTGAAAGTTTAGGAACTGATAGCGCAAGATTTGATGGTAGATGGATAAATGGATTCAAAAATACAGATATGTCCTCATTTACATTTCAAGTTAATCCCCCAATTGGACCAGTACCAGATCCAGGGGCAAATGAATGGTATAATTATTTGACAGGTAATGTGTTGGATGGAACTCCTTTTATTGATCCAAACACCGGAATAGCGACCCAGTTTTGTCTATCAGGAGATCCCGTTGTAGGAATAGGCTGGTATGAGGGAACTGGTTGGCCCGAAGGTCTTCCACCAGGTGACAGACGGATGCTAATGGGGTTCGGTGCAATAACATTCTCCCCCGGAGATACTCAGGAAGTTGTGATTGCAATTATTATGGCAAGAGGTTCAGACAATATTCAAAGTGTGGCCGAGCTTAAGAAAAAAGCTGTTACCCTTCAAAAATTCTATGATCTTTACCAGCCGGAATTAGTAAACATTAAATATGAAGTCCCTAAACCCGATTACTATTATTTAGGGCAGAACTATCCAAATCCATTCAATCCGGCAACGACAATAAAGTATGAACTTCCGGTATCGGGACTTGTGATCCTGAAAGTCTTTGACATTCTGGGAAATGAAATCGAAACCTTAATCAATGAAGAACAATCCGCTGGTGAGTACGAGGTTGAGTTTGAATCCGATGGTCTGCCCTCCGGAATCTATATTTATCAGATCAGTTCGAGAGAGTTTTCCCGTACAAAGAAGATGATACTACTAAAATAAGAAGGGGTTAGATCAGCGAGTTTAAAGATTTCGACTTTAAAGCCATTAAGGTCGAATGTTTGAATTATAAATCCGGCAGCTTCAGACACT
>JAEXTA010000114.1 GCA_023453665.1 Bacteroidota bacterium
ATTGATTAAACCGTTATACAACCCACCGTCAATTGTGAAAATGTTATTCCCTGATTTTATCTGGAATACAAAGAATAATAAAATACTTTTAACTTTTGATGACGGACCAAATCCAAACTCAACGGAAATAATTTTAAGGACACTTGAACAAATGAATATCAAAGCGTTGTTCTTTTGTGTAGGGAACAATGTTGATAAGTACACTTCACTCGCAAAAGATATTTTATCAGCGGGTCATTCAATCGGTAATCATACATTTAACCATAAGATAATCTCGAAGATAAGTCAGGAAGATTCGTTGAATGAAATTAAAAGTATGAACAATGTTGTTGCAGATAAACTTAATTACCAAATAAAATATTTTCGTCCGCCCCATGGTAAGTTTCGGCTCAACACTTCTTCTCTAATGAAAGAAGTTAAAATGAAAAATGTTATGTGGTCGCTTCTTACTTATGATTTTCAAAACAATCTTAGCCTCGTGAAAAATTCAGTTCACAAATTTCTTAGACCGGATTCAATCGTTGTTCTGCACGACAGCAGCAAATCAAAAGATATAATCCGCGACAGTATATTATTCATAGCTGATGAAGTGATTAACCGTGGATTAACTTTCGGAGATACAGAAGAATGTTTGAACTGATATTTTTTGTTTTCATCTGTATTTATTTTATTCAGTCAGTCATATTTATTATCGGGGCTTCTAAAAAATTTAAGCAGCTTTCAGATGACGAACTTCCAACGACTACTGTAATTGTTGCTGCAAGGAATGAAGAATCAAACATACTCCGTTGTTTAAAATCTCTTGATGCTCTTCTCTATCCTGAAAACAAACTTGAAATAATCATTGTCAATGACAGGTCAACTGACAAAACAGGTGAGATCATTAATGAATTCATATCCGGTAAAAAAAGGTTTAAGAAAATTGATACTCAGGAAACTATCGGTAAACTGAAAGGGAAGACAAACGCACTCGCAAATGCAATTAAAATTTCATCCGGTGAAATTATTTTAACAACCGATGCTGATTGTGAAGTAAATCCAAACTGGGTCAAGACGATTGCATCATACTATACAAACGATGTTGGTGTTGTCTGCGGATTCACAAACCAGGAAGCCGTCAGCCAGTTTTCAGGAATGCAGGCACTTGATTTTATATATCTGCTGTTAGTTGCATCAGGAACAATAAATCTTGGATATCCAATAAGCTGTATTGGTAATAATATGTCATACAGAAAAAAAGCTTATGATGATGTTGGAGGATATGAGTCGCTTCCATTCAGTGTTACAGAAGATTCAAATTTGCTGCTTGCCATATCAAGACTAAAAAAATATAAGATCATTTATCCTGTTGATGTAAACGGAATGGTCACATCAAAAGCATGTTCAACATTTAAAGAATTATTCAGACAGAAAAAACGCTGGGCAGTCGGCGGAATTGATGTCCCGGTACGCGGTTACTTTGTGATGGCATCGGGATTTGCAGCTAACATTGGAATAATTCTTACACCTTTATTTTTCTCAGGGGTATGGTTATATTTGTCCGCCTTCAAACTGGCGACAGATTTTTTTCTTCTCTTTCCTGTTCATGAAAAACTGGGGATAAAGAAAAACCTGAAATATTTTTTAAGCTTTGAAATTTATTATACGTTTTATGTTATTGCTTTGCCCTTCATACTTTTATTTGACAGAAAAGTTATCTGGAAAAACAGGGAATATTAATGCTTCTCCTCTGTAACTACTATTTAACATACCGCTGCAATGCTTTCTGTGAGTTCTGCCACTTTGGTGATCACACAAATTTTAAAGGAACTCCCTTCGCTCAACTCGATGACTTTAAATCAAATGTAAAACAATTGGCTGAGCTTGGAGTAAGGTTTATTGATCTAACAGGAGGAGAGCCTCTTCTTCACAAAGACATTCACCTCATGGCTGAGTACGCAAAAAGTTTTAAGATGCAGACAAGTATAACATCAAACGCTTTGTTGTATCCTAAGTTTGCGGATAAACTCGCCGGCAAAATTAATCTGCTTCACTTTTCTCTTGATTCACCTGATGAAGAAGAGCATAATAAAATCCGTGGTGTGAATTGTTACAACCATGTTTTTGAAAGTTTAAAGATTGCTAAATCAATCGGAGAATTTCCGGATATACTTTTTACAGTTACGAATGATACTTACAAAAAACTTCCGAGGATGTACGAGATTGCAAAACAGAATGATCTTGTTCTGTTAGTCAATCCCGTTTTTTCATATTTCGGAAATCCCGGCTTGAACGATGAAGCTATCAATTATATAGAAGAGTATATTGACGGCAAAATGGACATATATCTTAACAAGGCATTTCTTAAGCTAAGAAAAGATGGTGGAAATGATATTAAGGATCCGAGTTGTAAGGCGGTTTCGCGTGTGATAGTAATTTCGCCTTACAATGAAATTATTCTTCCTTGTTATCATTTTGCAAATGAAAAAATAAAAATCGATAAGCCGCTGAAGGAAATTAGAAATTCAGAACGCATAAAATATTTTATAAAGAATGAAGGTCGATTTGATTTTTGCCAGGGCTGCACAGTTAATTGTTACTTTGAACCTTCATTTGCATTCCCGACAAACCTGTACGGCTTTGCAAGTCTTAGCAGCAAATTTAAATACGGTTATAACAAACTCATCAAACAGAAAATAAAGAAAAAACTTTTTCAGAATACGGATTCAGATTAATGCGTGTTGTTCTTTTATCACTTCTAAGTTTTATTTTTTCTACAAACATGTCTCCACAAAGTGAGCAGGAATGGTTTCCGAAAGATTTTAACATTCAGCCATTCAAAGCAAATTTTATTGAACCTAAAGCCGGGTTTCATTTTATGCCCGATATTGATAAGGTTCAGCTTGATATCGGAACTTCAACTGACATTTTACACATCATAGAAAATGACAAAGTAATTTCTTTTGGCGTGGATGTGTTTACTTACACAAGATTGCGAAGTCAGAATGATTTTAAATTTCCAGTTGAAACTGTTGACTATCTATTCGGGCTAAATGCCGGATACAAAATTATTGATGGAAACAGGACTTATGGATTTCGTTTCCGGTTGAGCCATATAAGCGCCCATCTTGTTGATGGTCAGTATGATGAAAGCCAGCAGCAGTGGCTGGAGAACCGAAAACCGTTTGTATTCAGTAAAGAGTTTGTTGAATTTTTCCCTTTTTATTCGTGGGAAAGATTAAGAGTTTATGCGGGAGTTTCTTATCTATTTCATGTTATCCCTGAAGAAATAGGGAAAGGAATTTATCAATTAGGATTTGATTACTATCCTTGTTTGTTCAATACAGAAAAAATAAATCCTTTTATCGCTTATGATTTTAAAATTTCCAAAATAGAAAAACATATTGCGAATCATATAATCTCAGCAGGAATAAAATTCGGGAACTTTGATTCGAAAGGCTTTAGCATCATACTTTCATATTACTCAGGTAAAAGTATTCACGGCGAGTTGTTTGATTTGAGTGAAAAATATTCATCATTAGGATTTAACTTCGATTTATAAAATGACGGATTATTACGAACAATTTGAAAGTCCACCTTTAGTCACGGTTCAAAAAAAAGATAATGAACGATATCTTCTGCATATAGGTTTGTTTATTCTGACTTTTTTAACTTCAACTTTAGCCGGAGCGTTCTGGGTTACTGGTAGAAGTGGTCCTTATGATATTTCATTCATATGGGAAGGGCTTCCTTATTCGATTTCGATTATGTTCATTATTACTTGCCACGAATTTGGTCACTACTTTGCGGCAAAGCATCATAAAGTAAAAGCAACTCTCCCATTTTATGTCCCACTTCCACCAATTCCTTTTTTATTGAACTTTGGTACGATGGGAGCTGTTATCAAAACGAAATCGCCTATTCGGACAAACAAGGCTATGTTCGATATTGGAGTTGCAGGACCTCTGGCTGGGTTCATTGCAACATTAATAGTCCTAATCATCGGGTTTAATAACCTACCTGGTTTTGAGCATATCCTCGAAATCCATCCAAACTATTACTCTGAAGAATTCAGGAATAGTGCTGGTCAACTTAGTTTTGGAAGCACAATACTATTTGAGGCACTAAAAGGTTTATTTGTTGGACCATCTGAGTTCTTTCCTCCAATGAGCGAAGTATATCATTCTCCTTATTTGTGTGCAGGATGGTTTGGTATGCTTGTGACGGCGATGAATATGATCCCGGTTGGACAGCTTGATGGCGGACATATCGGCTACACTATGTTCGGACAAAAAAAACACGATGCTATAGCATCGGTATCATTTATAATTTTAATATTACTTGGTTTACTTGGAGCATTTGAATTAGCTTTTAAAATAGACTTGCAAATAGGTTGGATAGGATGGCTTATTTGGGGGATGATACTCTATTACTTTATTAAAATTCAACACCCACCGATTTATGCCGATATTGAATTAAACACAGGACGTAAAATTATTGGCTACCTAAGTTACTTTATACTAATTATTTCTTTTTCTCCAAGTCCATTTATCTTAAGTTTGGGTATATAATTTTTTACCTTGTTGAATGAATGAGAGTAATTCAAATTTGATTATGAAAAAATACTTATTAATACTTTTACCGGTTTTGTTTTTCGGCTGTGAAAAAGATTATGATGAAATCATTCAGCCGGAGCAGTCAGTATATAATGTACTGGCAACAAGTTCATTCGATTCCTTTGAATACTCAGGAAGTGACTCGGTTGTTACTTTTTTCATCAAGGTTGATACATCATCAAGAATATCACGTGCTTACTGCGATATTTTTTCGTCAGAAAATAAAAAAATAAATACCTCACCGTTAGAATTATTTGACAATGGAAACCTGGCAAATGGTGATACAGTTGCAAATGATTTTATTTATTCTAATAATTTTGTATTAAGCATTAACTATCCAAATGGAAGATATAATGTTCGTTACTATCTTGCAGATGAAACCAACTCATCAATATTAGCTGCTGTTCAAACATTTTCTTACGATAACGGAAAAAATAAAATCGCACCTGTTTTGTCTGATCTCCTGATGCCGGATACCGTGAGCTTTAACCAAACTTTTACATTTTCTGTACTTGCCTCTGATTCAAACGGATTGAATGATATTATCGAAGTCTATTATGAATTATTTAGACCTGATGGTTCTCAGGTATCGAACAGTCAGGGTATAACTAAATTTCCATTATTTGATGATGGAGTTCAGGGAAATGATCAGGTAGCAGGCGATGGCAGATTTACTGTCTTCCTTACTTTTCCTACGGGTCAGCAATCGGGTTCCTGGCGGTTTGAATTTGAAGCTCGTGACAGAAGCAGCAAACTAAGTAACAGAATAATTCACTCTCTTGTGGTACAATGAAATTAATATTTAATGTAATTATAGTCTTAGTCTTTCTTTCAAAAAGTAATTACGGGCAATTTAACCCTGAGAGTTTTTCGCTTTCCGGTGATGACAAAATATATAAGTCATCAGATCTGACTCCAGCAAGTAACAGCATAAGTGATATTGTTACTATTCCTAACACTGATGTTGTATTGCTTGGAACAAGCAGGGGGTTAAGTCTTTCAACCGACAGAGGCAATAGCTGGAAAAACTTTTATAATACCGAACCATTTGGCGATGTAAGTATATCAGCAATTGCTTACAACAAGTATGACGGCTCTATCTGGACGGCTACAGCAAGATCAGTTGAGGTTGCTGGCGGTTCAACATTACCTGCAGGTCAGGGATTAAAATACACTACCGATCTCGGTCAAACATGGATTTCAGTTCCTCAGCCTGTTGATAATCCCGGCGATTCACTTTTATCATACGGAATTAACGATGGTGTAAATCTTCCATTAGTCAGAGCATTACCAGTTACGGTAACAATACAGAACCTGACATATGACATTGCTTTTACTCCCGGAACGGTCTGGGTTTCATCATTCGCGGGCGGTTTACGAAAAAGTACAAACAACGGACAAACATGGGAAAGAGTTCTTCTGCCATCAGATGCAATAAACTCACTGTCGCCGACCGATACTGTGCGATTTGCACTGCAGGCTGTAGCGGGTGCATTCGGGCCGGACAATAATTTAAACCATAGATTATTTTCAGTTATCTCAACTGACAGTACTACGATCTATGCAGGCTCAGCAGGCGGTATTAATAAATCGACAGATAACGGTGTTAGCTGGATAAAGTTCAACAGACTGAATCAGCTTAATCCTATTAGCGGAAATTTTATCGTAGCACTTGGTTACAACGAAGTAAATCAAACAGTGTGGGGTGCGACCTGGCGTGCTGATAGTCCAAACGAGTTTTACGGTGTTAGTTCAACAACTAACGGTGGTGAAGACTGGTTAACTTACCTTCCTGAAGAACGCCCGCATAATTTTGGATTTAAAGCAAATGAAGTTATTACATTAACCGATAACGGTGCTTTTCGATCTTCAGACAACGGAAGCAGTTGGGTATTACCCGGTCCTATCAAAGATGAAGCGACAGGTATTTACCTTACCACAAGTGTTTTTTATTCTGCTTCGTGTGAAGGTAACACTATCTGGCTTGGTACCGATAATGGTCTGGCTAAACTTGAAGAAACATCAGTGCAGTGGAAAGGCACCTGGAATTTATTTTTTGCGTCACAAAAGCTTGGTGCACAAAATGAAACTTACGCATATCCTAATCCATTCAACCCAAGGTTAGATAAGATAAATCTTAAATACAGTACCGGCGGCAAAACTGAAAATGTGACGATCAGGATATTTGATTTTGGTTTTAACTACGTTGGTACTGTTATTCAGAATGCGCCGAGAAATTACAGTCTTGAAAGCCCTTCACAGGATGCCTGGGATGGAAGAGATGCTGTTGGAAATTATGTGCCTAATGGTGTTTACTTTTATAGAGTGGAAGTTGGATCCGAGGAACCGGTTTATGGAAAAATTCTTGTATTACAGTAAGAGGTTTTTTTTGAAAAAATATTTTCTCCTGTTTGTTGTATTAACCTTTCAAAATGTTTTCAGTCAACCTGAATTCAGCAGCATTAATACAATGCCCGGTGCTTTCAGCAGAATGGGATTCGGTGCACGTGGAATTGGTATGGGCAATGCAATGTCGTCAATCACTGAAGGTCATCTTGTTTCTTATTATAATCCGGCGTTATCTGTATTCCAGGAAAATAATTCTGTTCAAACCTCATATACATTTTTATCGTTAGACCGTTCGCTTAACTTTTTAAATTTTACAAGAAGATTTGATTTTTATTCAGCTAAAGATTCTTTGCAAAATCCACGTAAACCCAGATCAACAGCGGGTATAAGTTTTGGATTAATTAATGCAGGTGTAAGTAATATTGATGGAAGAGACAGGCAGGGAATGAAAACAGAAGAGTTATCTACTTCTGAAAATCAGTTCTTTGTCGGTTTGGCATTAAAGTTTTCTGAAAGATTTGCTGCAGGACTTGCTGCAAAAATATTCTATTATAAACTTTACGAAGATGTGAGTTCGTCCGGTGTTGGTCTTGATATTGGATTACTTTATAAAATCAGTGACCGGTTTAATTTTTCTTTCGTGGTTTGTGATATTAACAGCAAATATCAATGGAGTACTTCAAATATTTATGGACAGGAAGGCAGAGATCTAGATTTTAAATTTCCTAATCTCAGGAAATTTGGACTTAGTTACAGAAATAATGATTATGGTATTGTTGGCTCAATTGAATTAGAAAACAGCAATGCACAATCAAATGTAATAAGAGCTGGAGTAGAATATAACCTCATAGAAAAGTTTTATCTCAGGGGTGGAATAGATCAGTTCAACATTTCAAATGGTGATACACCAATGAAACCGGCGCTTGGATTTTCTTATTTTAAACAGTTCGGAGATATATTGCTTGGTGTTGATTACGCATTTATGGTTGAACAATATTCATCATCCGACAGGCATGTTGTTGGATTAAACATTAATTTTTAGAAAAGAAATTTTAACCTGAAATATGAAACAACTTCAATTTAAACTTGTACTACTTATAATAGTATGTCTTACTGCAAATAATATCATTGCCCAGTCAGCAGGTAAAAGCGGATTATCATTTTTGAAATTCGGGTTTGGCGCAAGAAATATTGCTATGGGTGATGCAGGTGCATCTGTATCTAATGATGTTACTTCGCTGTTTTATAATCCTGCCAAACTCGCAAATCAAACAGGCAATGAAATACTTTTTATGCATAATGAATGGATCCAGGATGTAAGAAGTGAAGTACTTGGTGTACGGTCAGATATCGCGGGGATACCTTTAGCAATAGGGTTAAATGTTTCAACGGTAAGTGATATTGAAGTACGCGGCGATTCCCCCGGTGAACCGTTGTCTAAATTTAACGCAAATTTTTTCTTTGCCAGCCTTTCGACAGGATTTAATATATTGGATAAAATGAGTTTTGGTGTCACAGCAAAGTATATCTACGAAGGAATATTGGTTGATGAAGCAAGCGGCTATGCTGTTGACTTCGGTATAAACTACAAAACTGATTTTGATGGTTTGTCAGTTGCCGGTGTTGTTAAAAACATCGGTTCAATGAATGACTTAAGAAGTGAAGCCACAAAACTCCCTGTAGAAATTAGATTAGGACCAGCTTACACCTTTTCTATGGAGCAAAACAAATTGGATTTTGTAACTGCCCTTGAATTTCAAAAATATACACCGACAGATGATGTACACTTTAATGCCGGAGTTGAAATAGTATATGATAAAACAATATCACTACGCGGCGGTTATTTGTCCGGGTATGAATCAAAAAGTTTTGGCGGCGGTGTAGGATTAAATTGGGGAAGCCTTAGTTTTGATTATGCTATATCACCGTTTGCACTTGAGTTTGGAACAGGACATTCGATTTCATTAAGCTTTAAGTTTTAGTGGGAGTTTAATTCTTTATATGTGATGAGAAAGTTAATTACGTATCTATATGATAATTTTAAAATTATCCTTATCGCATATACGCTTATTCAAATAAGCTATTTACTTTTTTTTCTTGTTCCATATCAAAGTGACTCGTTGTACTACTACAATCTGGGAGAATTGGGGGCAAAGCACAAAATAGTTTACCCTCATACTTCTCACATTTATGAAGATTATATTATCGCCCCTCTTTTCATAAATTTACAAACTTTGATTCTCTTGATTTATAATTCAAAATTGACAATCGCTATTTTTCAATTGTGCCTGAATTTTATAAATCTTTATTTATTTTTTAGAATTGTTAAAGAAAATAATGGAAAAGAAGCAGCAACCATTTTTGCACTAATATATATCTTCTACCTGCCAAATATTGGATTTATATTGTTGAATCTTACTGAACTCTGTTTCAGTGTTTTTTTAGCAATTTCAATGTTTGGAATTCTCAAAAAAGGATCATGGTGGATTTTGTTATCAGGATTTTTTGCTGCTGCGTCAACTGCTATAAGACCAACTGGTTATGCGCTAATTGGAGCTTTGATAATTTTTCTTTTCACACAACACAGCAATATCCGAATCAAAAAAAATATTTTAACATTATCCGGGGCATTACTATTTTTTTGTCTGATGGGTACTGTTAGTTTCTATAGTTCTGGTAAAATCGTATTATCATCTGTCAATCACGGAACGAATCTTTTAATTGGTGCAAACCAAGATGCAACAGGTGCATTTAACGCTCGAGTATTTGAAGTAGGTAAAGTTGGTTTTATTGAGAATCCAGAGTCGAAAACATATACAGAAAAACAGAATTACTGGTTTAATAAAGGAATAGAATGGGTTATAGAAAATCCATTTGAGTGGATTTCATTAGTCCCTTCAAAAATTGTACATATGTTTATCTGGGATGACTATGCGATTTCACCTCTGTTTCATATGCAAGAGTGGAACTTATATAAAATTTTAAAGACCCTCTTAATCGAAAAAAAGTTTGACACTTTTCTGAAGGATGTTCCTTTAACTTTAAAGATTATATACATTTTATTTCAAATTTGTCATCACATATATTATTTTTCACTTATTATTTTATTTATTTATGTTTTCATAAAAAAATATCATGTCCTCAAAGGTGATTCTTTTTTTAAATTACTTTTATTGGTAATCGGCTCTGGTATAGTACTTCCTCTACTTACATTTGGTGACCCAAGATTTAAGTACCCATACATAGTATTAATGATGATTACCATTAGTCCATTTATTAGACAATATTTCCTATTTCCAAAACAAATAAAGTAAAACCCTCATGTTAGAATTCTATCCTCTGCATTCATCCAAATTTTCCCATGACGAATGGGATTCATTCGTAAATACTTCAGACAACGGAACTATTTTTCACCTGAGACAATTTTTAAACTACCATCCTAAAGACAAATTTAAAGATGCTTCGCTGGTTGTGGTTAAAGAAAATAAACCACTTGCATTACTCACTGCTGCTGTTGTTGAACGTGATGGTAAAAAAGTTTTAGCATCACATCCCGGTGCTTCTTACGGCAGTTTTGTTTACAAATCTAATCTGAATTTCAAAGAAGCTCATGAACTGGTAGATGTGTTATTAGTTTATGCAAAAGGTTTAAAAGTCGATCGCATCCAACTGACACCGCCGCCAATTATTTATCAATCGAAATATTCCAACTACATTGACTTTGCTTTGGTAAGAAGCGGGTTTACATATCTTAAACGTGATGTTTCAAGTATAGTTCAACTTGATCTTGATAAAGATGAATTATTAATGAGTTACCGTGCCGAAGCAAGAACCGCTCTAAAAAAAGCAATCAAACAAAATGTGGAAATAGTCGAATGTGATAAGTTCGAAGAGTACTATGAAATCCTTAAAAAGAATTTAAAGATGCGTCACGGTGTAAATCCCGCTCACACTTTGGAAGAACTTCTCAAAGTAAAAAAAATGTTTCCATCCAGGGTCAGATTGTGGGGAGCTTTTGTTAAAGGTAAGTTGATCGCTGGTGTTTGCAACTTCAGTGCTAACCCAAAAGTTGTGCTTGCGTTCTATATAAGTCATGATGAAGATTACCAGGAATATCGCGCGGTTAATTTATTGTTTTACGAAATTATGAAACGATACAAAGAAGAAGGATATAAATTCCTTGACTTTGGAATTTTTACGGTGAATATGGAACCTAACTGGGGATTAGGAAGGTTCAAAGAAAATTTTGGTGCAAGAGGAATTTTCAGAGATACACTTTATAAAGATCTCTAATGCTTAAAATATTACACGTGGCTCCTCAAAACTATGCCGGAGTTCCACATAGTTTTTATCAGATGCATAATGCAATGGGGGATTATTCACGTATCATCACACTTCACAAAAACCCGCTTGAGTTTCCTGAAGATATTTGTCTTGATTTACCTTTGCCCGCATCATCATTAGCAAAAAAGTGGCGTAAGAAAAAAGTTAAAGATGTTGAAGTCAGACAAATCCATTTAGCGCCTGTTTTTAAACCGAAGAATTTATTTGAAAGTATTTATTTTATATACAGCGATGTCAAACGAAAAAAAATAATTGAAGAAGCAATTAACAAGTATAAGCTCGATGAGTTTGATATTATTCATTATGATTCCGGATTGGATTTTTACCGTAACTCTTCTCACGCAAAAAAATGGAAGCAGGAAGGGAAAAAAATAGTCTGTTGTTATTATGGAAGTGATCTAAGAATCCGCGGGTTGATAAAAGAGATGGACGCAATTTCAGATCTGAATATTACATCTGAATATGATCATCTTGAATTAAAAAAAGACCTTCAATACATTTTTTATCCTTATGATATTTCGGAACTTCCTGAAAGAAAATATAATGATGACGGAGTTATTAAGATTGTTCATTCACCGACAAACCGTCAATACAAAGGCACATCAATTATAATTTCAGTAATTGAAAAAATTAAGAAAGAACAAAAGATTGAATTTATTTTACTTGAAGGGAAACCGAGAAGCGAAGTATTGCAGATAAAAAGCACTTGTGATATTTCAATCGATCAGGTTGGCGGTACAATGGGTGGAACCGGTTACGGCAAAGCTGGATTAGAGACGCTTGGAATGGGTATTCCGACAGTTACCAATATGACAAAAAATTATGCTGACTGGCTTCCTGAAAATCCGTTTATAGTAGCCAACACAGCGAATGAATTATACAATGTTCTTTCGGAATTAATACAGAATGCAACGCTAAGAAAAGAAAAAGGTGAAACAGGGAAAAGCTGGGTTAAGAAGTATCATAGCTATGAGTCAGTGGATAAGAGATTAAAAGAATTGTATCGTACATTCGATGTCATTAAATAAAAAGAGAGTGAAAATTATTTGTTTAAAAACACCCCAATGATTTTTAGCAATTTCTCTGATAAAATTTCCCAATTATATTTTTGTTCAAAAAGTTTTCTTGCATTATCTGAATGATCGATTCTTAATTCTGTATTATTCAAATACTCACTCATAACCTTAAGTATCTCATTGACATTATAAGGATCAATAAGGAATCCGAATGTTTCAATTTCTTCAATCGTCTTTAGAGATGATAGCCTAGAATAAATCACAGGTTTACCAGCCGCCATATAATCAAAAATTTTGATCGGCAGTGAATTATCTAACATTCCTCGATTAGTCCGTAAATCAATACAAACATCAGCATCAGATAATAGTTCTGAATAGGTATCATAATTTGTATAGCCCTTAAACTTTATTTTTAGATTCTCTGGGATCATCATTTCTCTGAACCATTTTTCAACTCCATCATTTATGAAACTACCAATTAACAATAAGTTAATTTTACGATCAGTAAAAATATCTGCAAATTCACTCAGTACACTAATGACTCGCTTAAATCCTCGCTCCTCTGTAAAATGACCACAATAACAAAAACATATTTTATCTGTTCGTGGAATTGAATGATTAAACTTAAAGTACTTCTGGGGTGGGTAGTACCCAATTATTGTTTTCTTTATAAATGGGGCCCAAATCCGATAGCGATTAGCCTTTAATTCTTCTCCGATGATTAGGTGGTCAGCTAAATTTGTTGCATAAATATTAAATAGATATTGTCGGATATAAATTGATATTCTTCTAAATCCTTTGTAAAGCTTATAATGACTTCTATACGGATACCATTCTGTGATGTCATAAATAATTTTACAGGAACGTTTAATTTTTCTGAACTTATGCGCTGCTAGAATCGGCAGCGGTTCACAGCATATTATAAGGTCGGCATCAAACTCGTTAATAATATTAAAGAACCTGTTAATCTTTTCTCTTTTGGTTATATTTAGCCCGTCAAACGAATTAATTGTGATATTTTCTTTTACAATATGTAATTCTTCAACCGATGTTGTTATCTGAACCTTATATCCATTCCCGGATAAACTTAATCCAAATTTCCAGAATATCCTTTCATCCATTGAAGGATGACCTGAAGAAATTATTATTATTTTCTTTTGCATAATTAAAACTACTAAAAAATATTTATGCCTCAATTAAGAATTTTAATAAGCAGACCTGACAGGATTGGCGATGTGGTGTTATCGACTCATCTTCCGAGAGAAATCAAGGCAGCGAATCCTGATAGTTTTGTGGCGATGTTAGTCAGAGAGGAAACAAAAGATATATTTCTGAACAACCCCAATGTTGATGCAATAATAACATTAAATGAAAATGGTTCCCCAAAAGAATTTTGGAAATTAGTTAAAGAAATAACCGGTTATAAATTTACCCATGCATTTATGCTTTTACCGAATGAAAGAATTAACTGGATTTTATTTTTCAGTATGATTCCAACCAGGATAGGTGTAGGGCATAAACTCTATCAGTTCCTGTCATTTGGTAAGTACGTTGACAGGAAGAAATATATCGAAAACAGGCACGAAACGGACTATTGTTCTGATATGTTGCGGAAGATTGGAATTAAGCCTAAGTCCAACGACCCAGAAATATTTTTATCGAAGGAAGAAATAGACCTGGTATCTGACTTTCGGAAAAATAATAACGATAGTAAAAAACTGATCGGAATTAATTCAACAAGCGGCGGTTCTACTGCAAACCTACCAGTCAACGAATACTATAAACTGATCAAAAAACTTTCTGATGATGAGGCAATAAATGTTATAGTCACTGATTATAACGTTCCGAAAGAAATTGATGAAATACCGGGAGTTCTATATCCAGTCAAAAATACCTCGTTAAGAAAATTAATTGTTACAATTGCTTCACTTGATATACTTATTTCTGCAAGTACAGGACCTATGCATGTTGCTGCAGCATTAAAGATTCCCACGGTTTCTGTTTTTTGTCCTTTACCTGCATGTGCACCGGATCTTTGGGGTCCACTGGGAAATAGTGCTACAGTAGTTTTACCTGAAAAAAATTATTGTCAGCATAAATGTCCGGGCGATCCCAAAAAATGTTTCTTTGAGGGCGAAGGTGGAATTGATCACTTAAAAATCATTCATTCACTTAATTCAATTCTTAATAAGTGAATGACCTGAAACATAGACATGAAAAAAATATTAATCGCCCCAAACAGTTTTAAAGGTTGTGCAAACTCTGTTACTATAGCCGGATATTTTTCTAAGTACCTGACCGGGATTGGTGAAGATATTCAGTGCACGGCTTTGCCAATTAGTGATGGGGGAGATGGATTTCTGGAAGTCTGTTCAAACTTATACAAACTTGAATTGCGTACATACATAATTACAACTCCCTATGACGATTCTGTTATGGAAACTATTATCGGATATGACAGCAAAAATTCGGTAGTCTATATCGAATCGGCAAAAGTTCTCGGATTATCGGTAATACCAAAAGAGAAACAAAAAGTTATTGGATTATCTTCCAAGGGATTAGGTGAATTATTGACCTTGTTGGTAAAAGAAAATGATTCGGGTGTACTGAAGATTAAAAAAATTATTATTGGAATAGGTGGCACAGGGACCAATGATATGGGACTTGGTATGTGCTCCAAATTCGGACTAAAACTTAAAGACCACTATGGGAATTCACTAAATATTCTTCCGAATGATTTCCACAATGCGGCAGAAATAATCTGGGAGCCGATTGAATTTCCATTCAAAATTGAATGTGTAATTGATGTGCAAAATGATCTTCTTGGGAAAAACGGGGCAACATATTCTTTCGCTTCACAAAAAGGTGCAACAAAAGGTGAACTTGCGGTTATGGAACTTGGATTTAGTAAAATCCTTAATCTGTTATACCAGAATAATTTACCTGATCGAACTGAAAAATTATTTGGTGCTGGAGGTGGACTTGCTACAGGTTTACAGATTTTTTTAGATGCTGAATTAATCACAGCAAAAGAATTTTTAATAAATAACTTATTGGATACCTTTTCTGAACATAAATTTGATGTGCTCATAACAGGTGAAGGATCATTTGATAATCAATCGCCTTTGGGAAAAGGAGCATATCTGATGATTGAACATTTTAAGAATCAGGTTGACAAAATATTCTTATGCTCCGGCAAAATCTCAGAAACATCGTTTACGGATCTGCCATCGAATGTTTTTCCAATTCAATTAAAAGATTTTTTTAATTCAGAGGAAGAATCTATTCAAAACATTGAAACCGGAATAAAAATAGCCTCACAAATCATTATTAAAGAGATCAATTCTTAGATTTTATCACTTAATCATTTTTTCTTAAATTAAACCGCAAATTCAATTAATAAATCCTTTTTTTCGGAAGATAAATGAAGCAGTACCTTGACCTGGTTAAATTAGTTATTGGCAATGGAGTAAGAAAAAGTTCCCGTACCGGGATTGACACTATTTCGTATTTTTCTGCTTTTTACAGAGTAGATCTTTCGCTTGGATTTCCACTCTTAACTACAAAAAAAATGGAATGGAAATCATTGTTGAATGAAGTATTGTGGTACTTATCAGGTGATCATCATATCAGAAATTTAAGACAGCATACAAAAATCTGGGATGCATGGGCAGACGATGAAGGAAGATTACAAACAGCTTATGGGAGATTCTGGAGAAGATTTCCTGTGCCTGAAAGTAGATCGGTTCTTGAGGGAGAAGTATATGTAGATGAATCACATCCTTTCGTTAAGAAAGAAGAAAACGGTTCACTAACATTTGACCAGGTAGGCTGGGTAATAAATGAAATTAAGAGAAACCCCGACTCAAGAAGATTAGTGATCTCTGCATGGAATCCGGCAAATGCTGTTGTAAGTAAACTACCACCATGTCATTATACTTTTGCGTTTAATGTTTCAAATGGAAAATTAAATTGTCATCTTACCCAACGTTCAGGTGATATTGCTCTTGGAATTCCATTTAATCTAGCTGCATACTCTTTGTTAACACAGATCATTGCTCAGGAAGTTGGACTTGAACTAGGATTTTTTGCCCACACTATTATTGATGCTCATATTTATGTGGCTGATAAGGGAACTCCACAGGAAAAGTTTGATCATCTTGAAGGATTAAAAGAACAGTTGAAAAGAACTCCGTTGCAGCTTCCTCAATTAAAAATTGCAAAAAAGCCGATTGATGAATTAAAATTCGAAGACTTTGAGTTGATAAATTATAATCACCTTGAAAAAATTAAATTCGAGGTTGCAGTTTGAAAGTGATAATTATCTCAGCGATTGCTCAGAATGGTGTGATTGGTAAAGCAAGCGGTGAAATGCCCTGGAATGTTAAAGAAGAGTTCAAACATTTTAAAGATACTACATATGGTCACCCTGTTGTAATGGGACGTAAAACCTTCAACACTCTTGGTAAGCCGTTGAAGGGAAGATTGAACATTGTAATAACAAGACAAAATGATTTTCTTCAGCAAACGGATGAACTGAAATTTTTCAGAACACTTGAGGATGCAATAGATTTTCTAAGTGCTAAAAACTTACAGAAAATATTTATAATAGGCGGCGGTGAAATATACAGGCAAGCTATAACATTTGCAGATGAAATGATCTTATCTTATATGAAATTTTCTGCAGAAGGCGAAGTTCACTTCCCGGAAATAAATGAAAAAGAATGGAACAAGGAATTGATTGGAAATGCTGAGCAGTTTGATATTTATAAGTATGTACGAAAGATTGTATGAATTCTAAAATTCAAATATTACCCGAAAACCTTGCAAACAAAATTGCTGCCGGAGAAGTAGTACAGCGTCCCGAATCGGTTGTCAAAGAGTTGATTGAAAATGCAATTGATGCAGATGCAAAACTGATTGAAGTAATGATCAAGCGTGCCGGTAAAGTGCTTATCCAGGTAAGCGATGATGGAACCGGAATGACTGAAGATGATTGCGTATTGTGTATTCAGAAACATGCTACCAGCAAAATAAAATCATACAATGATCTTGAAGCAATCAAAACATTAGGCTTTCGTGGTGAAGCGTTGAGTTCAATTGCCGCTGTGAGTCAGTTTGAAATAAGAACTGAGACACGGGACCAGGAATTAGGTACGCTTGTAAAGATTGACGAACAGGGAACGATCATCAAAGAAAAAGGTTCATTCCCTAAAGGCACAACAGTTACGATTAAAAATTTATTTTATAACACTCCGGCACGAAGAAATTTTTTAAAAACCGATGCGACAGAGTTAAAACATATCATTGATACATTCAACAAAATTGCACTTAGTCATCCTGATATTACTTTTAAGCTTTATAACGACGATGAAGTGATATTAAACCACCCGGCAGGAAGTCTTGAAGACAGAATAGCAACTGTATTTGCTGATAATATGATGGACGCGCTAATCCCTGTTGAAGAAAGAACTGAGTTCCTTTCCGTATATGGTTACATCGGCAAACCTTCGATGTTAAGAAAAAGTAAAGGTGAACAATATCTGTTTTTAAATAACAGGTATGTTGTAAGTAAACAAATAAATCATGCTGTATTTACTGCTTTTGAAAACATTCTTGAAAAAGGTGATTACCCTTTCTTTATAATTTTTCTTCAACTCGATCCATCAAAAGTAGATGTGAATGTCCATCCTTCAAAACTTGAAATACGTTTCGAGAATGAAAAAGATATTTACAATTTTGTTTTAGCAGTGATAAGAAAAAGTCTCGGCTCACACGATCTTGTTCCTTCACTTGAATTTTCTCATTCAGAAAATGAAGTGGAAAAACTTGGCTTTAATCCTTTTAATAAAGTTGAAACAAGAGATTTTTCCGACAGACCAAATTTTAATACGCAAAAAAATTATTCGCGTACAAGTTTTTCTGATAAGGATATTGATTTACTCTTCAATTCAATACCTGATACCATTGAAAGGAACAGAGATACAGAAACAATACAGGGACCTTTTGATATACCTGAAAGCAGGATTCTTCAGCATACTCCAACTCGTACTGAATCGCCTAACAGCGATGCTGTATCTCCGGTGTTTATTGTCCAACTTCACAACAAGTATATTTTATCTCAGATAAAAACCGGATTAATGATAATCGATCAGCATGTTGCACATGAAAGAATACTTTACGAAAAAGCATTGAGACGAATTGAAACAAATCTTCCGTTCTCTCAGCAATTAATTTTCCCTATTACAATGCAGGTTGATCCTGCAACTATGGCTTTGATAAAAGAGCTAAACTCTTTCTTAACAAGATTGGGATTTGAATTAAAATTCTTCAGCATGAACACTGTTGTAATTGAAGGTGTTCCCGATGATGTTAAAAAAGGTTCTGAAGAATTAATTCTTAAAGAAATTCTTGATGAGTATCTTACAAATCAAAGAGAGAAAAAACTGGAAGAGACTGACAACATTGCTAAATCATACTCGTGTAAAACCGCAATTAAAGCAGGCGATGTTTTATCAGATCGTGAAATGCGGACATTGATAGACCAGCTATTTGCTACATCGATGCCGTATGTGTGTCCGCACGGTCGTCCTATCGTTGTGAAAATTGCTTTGGATGAATTTGACAGACGCTTCGGCAGAACATAAATGGTTACAAAAATAAAAATTAAAACTTCAGGGGATGTTAAAGTACTTCATCATCAACACCAACAAAATAAAGGATTGATATGATCGAAAACGAATATTCTAAAAGAAGAAAAGAATATGATGTTAAAGCTGCTTCATCAAAAAATACCGGGATGAAATTCACAACGGTAAGCGGAAAAGATGTTAACGTACTTTATGGTCCCGATGATATAGAAAATATTAATTACCTGAGTGAGATAGGATTTCCGGGTGAGTATCCTTACACACGCGGAATTCATGCAAACGGTTATCGTGGTAAGATCTGGACGATGCGTCAGTTTGCCGGGTTTGGCTCACCTGAAGATACTAATCAAAGATTCCACTATTTGTTGAATCATGGTCAAACAGGATTATCAGTTGCTTTCGATCTTCCAACATTAATGGGTTGGGATGCTGATGCGCCTTTAAGTGAAGGTGAAGTTGGAATATGCGGTGTTTCCATTTCTTCACTTGAGGATATGGAAATACTTTTCAATAAAATTCCTCTTGATAAAGTTTCGACATCAATGACGATCAATTCTCCTGCGGCAATAATCTTTGCGTTCTATCTTGCAGTTGCACAAAAACAGGGTGTAGCATTTAAAGACCTTAGAGGAACTTTACAAAACGATATTCTAAAAGAATATATCGCCCAAAAAGAATATATCTATCCACCTCACCCATCAATGAGGATAATCGTTGATATGATCGAGTACTGTACAAAGGAAGTTCCGCAATGGAATCCTGTTTCTGTTAGCGGTTATCATATCCGTGAAGCAGGTTCAACTTCGGTACAGGAATTAGCTTACACACTTGCTGATGGATTTGCTTACATCGAAGCGTGCATAGAAAGAGGAATGGATGTCGATGAATTCGCCCCACGAATCTCTTTCTTTTTTAATTCTCATCTCGACTTTTTTGAAGAGATAGCAAAGTTTCGTGCTGCAAGAAAAATTTTTGCAAAACGAATGAAAGAAAAATATGGTGCAAAAAATCCAAGAAGCTGGTGGTTAAGATTTCATACTCAAACTGCGGGTTGTACATTAACAGCCCAACAACCGGAGAACAATATTATCAGAACAGCATTCCAGGCTTTAGCCGGAGTACTTGGAGGCACACAATCACTTCATACAAATTCAATGGATGAAACACTCGCTTTACCAAGTGAAAAAGCTGTAAAGATAGCATTGCGTACTCAACAATTAATTGCTTATGAAACAGGTGTGATTAACGCTGTTGATCCGCTCGGCGGTAGTTATTATGTGGAAGCATTAACAGATAAAATGGAAAAAGAAGCAAATGAAATTTTCGATCAGATAGATTCAATTGGAGGAGTAATTCCTGCAATTGAAGCCGGTTATTTCCAGAAAGAAATTGCCGATGCCGCTTACAGGTATCAGAAGGAAGTTGAACGAAAAGAAAAATTTATAGTCGGTGTGAATGAGTTTATCGAGAAAGATGAAAAGATAGATATACCCATTCTCACAGTTTCGCCGGAGGTAGAAAAAATGCAGAAGAAAAGACTTGCTGCATTACGGCAGAGCAGAAACCAGCAGGCAGTTAAAGACAGCCTTGCATCAATTAAATCAGCAGGCAAAGATGGAAAAAATCTTATGCCTGAGTTCATCAATGCATCAAGGAACTATGTTACACTTGGTGAAATGATTGGTGAACTGAAAGAAGTGTTCGGCATTTACGAAGAAACGGCGGTGTTCTGATGATCAAAGATTATTTGTCCTTATTCCGTATTCCTCAATGGATAAAAAATCTGTTTGTATTTGTTCCTATAATGTTTGCACAAAAACTTTTTGACAGCGGTTATTTTATAACCGCCCTTGAAGGGTTTTTCATCTTCTCTTTGACATCAAGTATAGTTTATACAATTAACGATACTGTAGATGCTGAAGCTGATAAACTTCATCCGAAAAAAAAGAATCGTCCGATTGCGTCCGGAAAAATATCAAAGGCTGGTGCAATTTCTGCCGCTTTTGTTTTAGCTGCAATTGTAATTACGAGTCTTACTTTTTACAACATACATTTTGTTATAAGCGTCACGGCTTACCTTGCGCTTAATATTTGTTATTCTTTTTTTCTGAAACACATGGTTCTGCTTGATGTATTCAGCATTGCTGCCGGATTTATGCTTAGAGTTATAGGCGGTGCGTTTATTATTAATGTTGAAATATCAAGCTGGTTAATTCTCACAACGCTTTTCATTTCTCTCTTTCTTGGTGTAATGAAAAGACACTCAGAACTAATCAGATTTAAAAATTCAGAAAATCCTGAAACGAGGAAAGTACTTGCGTTCTATTCAACTGATTTCACTACTCAGATGGCTACGGTATCAGCATCCGCAGTTATTATTTGTTATGCACTTTACACAGTTGCGGAAAGAACTGTTTCGGTTTTTCACACAGAAAATCTGATATACACAACACCGATAGTTGTATTCGGAATTTTTAGATATATGTTCCTTGTATATATGAATAACAAAGGCGAAAACACAACAAAGATAATGTTGACAGATAAAGCTATGATCTCAACTGTGTTGATCTATGTTTTTGTTACCGCGTTTATTATCTACCGCGCTTCAATAATGTGAGATCAACTTAGATGAAAGCTTACATTTACAGTCTGATATTTCTAATAGGTATTTCACTCAACGGATGTTTTTGCTGTCCTTCTGAGGAGTATTTCAAAATCAAATTTTCAGAGTATGAAATAACAGAGTTTAACGTCTGGCTGAATCTAATGCCGGGTTCACCGGCTAAATTTCATTTCACCGCTGAAGAGATTGTGAAAAGTCGATATCCTTTAGATGATTATTTTTTCAATTTTGAATCAGTAAATATTTATCAATCCGGGATTATCATTTATACATTTCTTCCTAAAACAAGTATTGTAAAACAAAGTATTGATGACAAGGGGATGAATGTTTATTTGCTTGAATTAAGACTTGATGAAGGTTTACCATTAAACGAAAAAATAAACAGAGAACTGGATGTAGATGTTGAATTTATTTTCCCCGAAGAATTTGATAAGGAAAATATTATGATAAAAAATGTAGAGTTGGTTAAGGCATATTAATGATTGGTGAAATATTTCTTTTATTCGTTTTGATAATTTTAAGCGGATTCTTTTCAGGCTCTGAAATGGCTTACATAACCTCGAATAAAATTAAAATTGAAATCCGATCACGAAAAAAAAATATAGCTGCGGGTAGTGCTCAATATTTCATAAATAATCCAAGTGCTTTTTATTCTTTGATCCTGATAGGGAATAACGCAGTTAATATTGCGCTGGCGTCCTTAAGCACGGTTATACTCACTTCAGTCTTTGGGTATGAAGAATACCAGGTTCTTCTGATCTCAACATTTTTTATACTTTTATTTGGTGAATTAATCCCGAAATATTTAGCGCGTGAAATTGCTGATACTCTAATACTGCTTGTTGCAATCCCACTCAGAATACTTTCAGTAATTTTATTCCCATTCACACGTGTAGCCACATCCCTGTCACAAAAACTAAATCAAACATCTTCACTTCAGATTGAAAGTATAAATTCTCTTTTCGATAAAGAAGATATCGAAACATTAGTAAAAGAAAGCCACGCTGCAGGTAAAGTTGGCAAAAACGAAAGTGACATTATAAGTAAAGTTATCGCTTTAGGTGAACAGCGGGTTTATGAAGCAATGCGCCCGCGCACAGAAATAGTAGGTGTTGAAATTGATCAAAGCATCGAAGAGGTTGTCGGAGTTTTTATTGATTCTGGTTATTCAAAGCTGCCTGTATATGAAGATAATCTTGATAATATAAAGGGAGTAATTCTCTCTTACGATTTGTTCAACAGCCCTTCCAGTTTAAAGGAAATTACAAGAGAAATTCTTTTTGTTCCCGAAACAAAAAAAAGTTATGACCTTTTAAATGAATTTCTCTCAAAGAGGGTTTCAATTACAATGGTGATTGATGAATTTGGCGGCACAGCAGGTATTGTGACAATTGAAGATATTATTGAAGAACTCTTCGGCGAAATTAAAGATGAGTATGATATCGAAGAGGTTATTTGCCGAAGGATTGAATCGGGTGTGTTTCTAATCAGCGGAAAAGTTGAAATAGATATGATAAATGAAAAGTATAATCTTAATTTTCCGCATGGAGATTATGAAACAATTGGCGGTTATATCATCGATAAACTGGGCAGAATTCCATTGCAGGGTGAAACGGTAGTTATTGATCATTACACTTTTCTGATTGCACGTGCAGCAACAGTTAAAATTGATCTTGTCAGGCTGACAGTCAATCCCGACCTGCTTGAAGAAGAAACCTCTGCATGAAAAAAGTAATCATATTTGATGGGGTTTGTAACTTCTGCAATTTCTGGGTGAATTTTATTTTAGACAGGGATAAAAAAAACACCTTCCTTTTTTCAGCAGTTCAATCCGATTCAGCAAAATCACTTCTCAAAAAATATAACCGCAACAATGAAGATATTGATACATTTATTCTGATCACGGACAAAGGTTGTTTTGAAAGATCAACGGCCGGGTTATTGGTATTAAAAGAACTGAGCGGTCTCTGGAAAATTCTTTATGTTTTTATAATTATTCCAAAGTTTATAAGAGACCCCTTGTATAATATAATTGCAAAAAACAGGTATAGATTTTTTGGAAAAAGTGAAGCTTGCCGGATTCCAACACCTGATGAAAGAGATAAGTTCCTGCTTTAAGCCAACCCTAATGATTCAAATTCTAATCTTGGTTGCGAGACGAATTTACACTAAATTTAAACCACAATTTTGTAATAGAATTAATAGCGTTTTGTTTTGTTAAGACTGAATATTGTAAGCGAGGATAAAAACTCTAAAGCCCGAGCCGGATTCTTTGAAACTGATCATGGAGTGGTTGAAACTCCTATTTTCATGCCAGTCGGCACACAAGGTACCGTTAAAGCTGTTAATCCGCATCAACTTGAAAATGATATTAAAGCACAAATAGTTCTTTCTAATACTTATCATCTTTATTTAAGACCCGGCACCGATATCCTTGAACAAGCAGGTGGTTTGCACAAATTTATGAACTGGCATAAACCTGTACTTACAGACAGTGGTGGTTACCAGGTTTTTAGTCTTTCTGAACTAAGAAAATTAAAAGCTGACGGTGTAGAATTCCGTTCTCATTTAGATGGTTCAAAACATTTTTTTACACCGGAAAAAGTAATATCAATTCAAAGAAGTATTGGCTCGGATATTATGATGGTTCTTGATGAATGTACTCCATATCCCTGTGAATATGAATACGCAAAAAAATCTAAAGAACTAACCACGTCCTGGGCGATTATGAATAAAGAAGCATTCGAAAAAAGTGAACCGCTCTATGATAATAAACAGTTTTTATTCGGAATAATTCAGGGAAGTGTTTATAAAGACTTACGGGAACAATCAGCAAAAGATTTGCTAAACATCGGTTTTGACGGCTATGCAATAGGCGGGTTGGCAGTAGGTGAACCTGCCGAGGTAATGTATGAGATGGTTAATTTTACTACTGACTTTATGCCGGTGGAAAAACCAAGATATCTGATGGGAGTGGGAAGACCTGAAAATATACTTGAAGCAATTGAACGCGGGATAGATATGTTTGATTGTGTTATGCCGACACGCAATGCGCGTAATGCATATTTGTTTACTTCGGAAGGTGTACTTTCAATGCGAAACGCAAAATACAAGGATGATTTTAATCCTGTTGACGCAAACTGTGATTGTTATACCTGCAAAAACTTTACGCGTGCGTATCTCAGGCATCTGTTTATAGCAAACGAAATACTTGTTCTTGAACTTGCATCAATTCACAACCTGCATTTTTATCTCTGGCTTGTAAAAGAAGCAAGAAAAAAAATTATTGAAGGAAATTTTTTGAACTGGAAAAATGAAATAGTAAATAAAATATCAATGAATAATAAAAATCTAATGGAGGAATAATTGGATATATTTTTTGCAATGGCACCGCAGGATGGCGGCGGCGGCGGTGGTTTAATAAGTACCATGATAATGTTTGGAGCTATCTTTTTAATTTTTTTCTTTATGATCATACGACCACAGCAGAAAAGAGCTAAGGAAAGAGAAAAGATGCTTTCAAATATTGAAAAAGGCGACAAGGTTGTTACAAGCGGCGGATTACATGGAGTTGTTGCAGGATTGGATGAGAAAACAATCATTTTACAAGTCTCTGATAATGTTAAACTAAAGTTTGACAGATCAGCTATAGCTACTGTAGTAACACAAAAAGAAGTAAGCTAAAATTTTTTATCCAGAAGCCTGCTGTTATAAGCAGGCTTTAAGTTATAAAGGTGCAGTATGTTTTGTAAAGTTGAAGAAGCAATTGATGAAATAAAAAATGGTAAAGTAATAATTGTTGTTGACGATGAAGATCGTGAAAACGAAGGAGATTTTGTCTGCGCAGCAGAATATATAACACCCGACATAGTAAACTTTATGGTTACTCATGGCAGGGGAATGTTATGTGTTGCGGTCAACGGAAAAAGATTAGATGAACTCGGGCTTCCTTTAATGGTTGATTCAAACTCTGCTCTGCATGGTACACAGTTTACAATAACTGTTGACGCCGTTGAAGGAACTACAACAGGGATCTCTGCTTCCGACAGAGCAATCACTATAAAGAAATTAATTGATGTTTCATCAAAAGCATCAGACTTTGCAAGACCCGGACATATCTTTCCATTGCGTGCATTTGATGAAGGTGTACTTCGTCGTGCAGGACATACCGAGGCATCAGTTGATCTGTGTAATTTATCGGGAATTAAACCAGCCGGAGTTTTGTGCGAGATACTTCGTGAAGATGGTGAAATGGCAAGGGTTCCTGAACTGATAAAAATTGCTGAAAGATTTAGTCTGAAGATCATAACAGTTAAAGATATTATCAGATACAGAATAAAAAATGAAAAGCTTATCGAAAAAATTACTGACATTAACTTTCCTACAAAACATGGTTTCTTCAGACTTAACCTTTATAAAAATTTACTCGATGGAAAAAAACAGGTAGCACTTGTTAAAGGGACAATAAATCCTGACGAACCTGTTCTTGTACGAATGCACTCCGAATGTTTGACTGGTGACGTATTTCATTCACTAAGATGTGACTGTCACGATCAATTGAATACAGCTATGGATTTAATTGAAGCAAACGGAAACGGTGTTCTTGTTTATATGAGGCAGGAGGGAAGAGGAATCGGTCTTACGAATAAAATAAAAGCGTACAAACTCCAGGAAGAAGGCAAAGACACAGTTGAAGCAAATGAACTGCTCGGTTTTAAACCTGATCTTCGTGACTATGGTATAGGCGCACAAATTCTTCTTGACCTTGGTGTAAGAAAAATAAAATTGTTAACTAAAAATCCTAAAAAAGTTGTTGGGCTGGAAGGATACGGACTGGAAATATCAGAGCGTGTTCCTATAGAGATAATTCCAAATTCAAACAATGAAACATATCTTAAAACAAAAAGAGATAAATTAGGTCACATAATTCTTCAGAAAAATTATAATTAAAAATATCCGGGTTAATGAAGATGAAAACCATAAATATTATTGTACTGTTTCTTCTCTTTGTCGTTGTACAAATTAATTCGCAAAGCAAGGTTTATCTTGCAAGGATTGAAGGTGAAATCGATCTTGGTTTATCTCCATATGTTGCCCGGGTAATTTCAGAAGCAGAGAAGTATAATGCCGATGCTATTATTTTTAAAATAAATACATTTGGCGGAAGAGTTGACGCTGCTACTCAGATAAAAGATGCTATTCTTAACAGCAAGATTCAAACAATAGCATTTATTAATAACAGGGCAATATCTGCAGGTGCGTTGATCGCATTATCCTGTAATAAAATTGTAATGGTTCCAGGCAGTTCAATAGGAGCTGCGACTGTCGTCGATCAGACCGGTGAAAAAGTAAGTGAAAAATATCAATCCTATATGCGTTCCGAAATGCGTTCAACCGCTGAAAAAAACGGACGCAATACTTTAATCGCAGAAGGTATGGTTGATGAAAGAGTAGTTGTTGAAGGACTTGTTGATAGCACTAAGCTTATAACACTTACTTCTACCGAAGCATTGAAATATAAAATTGCCGATACTGTTGTAAATAACACTGATGAACTACTTGCGGCTTTTGGTTTGGACAGAACACAGATTACAGATATCGATTCGAACTGGGCTGAAGATGTTGTAAGGTTTTTGAATAACCCGATTGTTTCATCTATACTTATTATGATCGGATTTTTTGGATTATTTGCAGAAGTGAAAACTCCAGGCTGGGGAGTTCCCGGCACTGCTGGTTTAGTGGCACTAGCATTATTTTTTGGTTCATCATATATACTTGAACTTGCTTCGATTGTTGAAATACTTTTATTTCTTGTCGGACTATCCTTAATCGCCCTTGAAATTTTTGTTATACCCGGTTTTGGTTTAGCCGGAATCTCAGGAATTATCATGGTGGTATTATCATTGTTTTTATCATTGGTGGGTGGTATGCCTTATTTCGATTTCAGTTTTATATCATTGGCAATAATCCAATTAACGGCTGCTCTGCTCGCCGCTTTGATACTTATTTTTATACTGGCAAAATATCTCCCCAAATCACGGACGTTTAATAAACTTGTTCTGGATGTAGAAGAATCTTCATCAAAAGGTTTTGTTACATATCCAAAACTTGATGAACTGATTGGCAAAGAGGGCATTGCGCTTACAATTCTGCGGCCTGCTGGCACAGCAGTGATCGGTGACCAAAAAGTTGATGTGGTCACTGATGGTCAGTTTATTGAAAAAGATTCTAAAGTTAAAGTAGTAAAAGTTGAAGGAATTAAAGTAGTTGTTAAAGAGATCCGGTGATAACCCGGATCTCTTCAAAAAAAATCAGAGAAGCTCAACTAAATTAGTATTGGATATCACTTCGGTTCTTCTTCCTTTCTGAACACCCTGCGGAGTCTGCATTTCCATTGTATAAGAAATATTAAGATCGGTTCTGGTTTTTGATTTCTGCAAACAACCTTTACTCAGGTTAAAATAAATTTTCCCGCTTGCATTAGTAACCGGTTTGTTGAAATGATATTTCAACCCGCCTTCTTCGTAATTACTGTTTCCACTAACATCTGTTTTAAGTCCTGCATCAATCACAGCGACTTTGTCATCATCCAGTTTTTCCAGGTTTAAAATTTTATATAAGGTAGTATTAACAACCTGAAAGACCATAAACTGAGATGCCGGCTGAACATTATTCCAAGTCGAATCTTTTGCCATTTCTTTGCCGGGCATCTTTCGAACTACCTGCACGACTAATGGTTTTAGCATTCCTTCAGTAAGATCATATTTCATTCTGGAAATATCATCGGTCTTAACTGAATCTTTTAAACCTCTTATTTTCAGGAATGTATTTACAATTTTGTCCGTTTTCCCGATTTCCAATAATTCACCTGTTTGATTTATCCGTACTTCAAATGAATTATTGATCAAAGAAAAATAGTCTGCGAACTTAACTTTTTCTAATGAATCTTTTACGGTTGATGATTCAAATGATATATGATCATTGTTTGCATCAGCTTCAAGTTTAATCGATGTGAATGTAAAAGTAAGATCCATTAAACCTTCTTCATCTTTTGCCGCGAGTTTAACATTTAGAAGGTAGTTAATAGTTTGATTTACATTCTGGACAATTACTGTATCGGCATTTATAGTCTGTTTTGTCTCAGCTATTGTTGTTATCCTGTAGTTATAAGTCTTTCCTTCTTCAAAATTGTAGCCGAGTATAAAAGCCTCCGCAGGATTATCCACGGCAGTGGTTTTCACATCAGTTGTGTCAAAATTATATTTAGTCTTTTCGTCAACAACAGGCTTATCTTTTTTATCTCCGCAAGCAGAGAGTAATATTGTTGTAAGTATTAGCAACAGCAGTTTTTTCATTAGTTCTTCCTTCTAATAAAGTAAATATTTTTTTCTTTTTTCTTTAAACTCATTTAAACCGGGTAACCAGTGTTCAATAATTTTTTCAACACTTTGCTTTTCAGTTATCATTTGACGGATGGAATTGGAACCAGCAAGTTTGTCGAAATGATCTGCTTTGAATTTGAAATATTCAGGGTACAATTTAACTAACACTGAGATCAGTTGAATACCAAATTTTACAGCATCAAATATTTTTTTGTCAGTTACTCTTATAGTAATTCCAAAACATTTTTGTCCTTCATACTTAGGTGATTGGGCAACTCCTTTAATTGATCGTGGTGTAAATTCAACAGGTAATAATTCAATCCCTTTAATATTATACGAAGTCAGTTCATTAATTAGTTTCTCCGGATTCATAAATGGAGCGCCAATTTGCAAAAATGGTTTTTCTGTTCCTCTTCCTTCAGAAATATTTGTGCCCTCGATTAAACAAGTTGCGGGATAAACAAAAATGGTTTCCAGGTCTTTGATATTTGGGGAAGGATTGATCCACTTCAAATCAATATCGTCAAGAAAATATTCACGCTTCCAGTTTACCATTTTTATAATCGTGAGCTGAGATACCGGTTCTTTCCCTAAAAGTTTTTCATCAGAAAAATATTTTGCTAACTCGCCGATGGTCATTCCGTGAATTACAGGCAGTGTTGTTATCCCGATGAATGATTGGAATGGTCTTTCAATGACAGGACCGTTAACGATATTTCCACTATAAGGATTTGGTCTGTCAAGAACTATAACCGGAATATTATTTTCTGCCGCAGATTGCATTACGTAAAATAATGTTGAAATGTATGTATAAAAACGTGCGCCAATATCCTGCAAATCAAATAAAATTAAATCTGTACCACCAAGCATGTCTTTTGTAGGCTTAAAATTATTTCCATATAAAGAATAATACTTTATGGAAGATTCGTTGCTTATTGAGTCATTTATCTTTTCACCTGCTGAAAAGTTTCCGCCAAAACCATGTTCCGGAGAAAATACGTTTACTATCCTCACATCTTCACATTTCAATAGAGTATCAAGTAAATGAATTCCATTTGAAAGTAGCGAAGTGTGATTAACAACCAATGAAATATTTTTGCCGGAAATTAATTCTCTTTCATTGGTAAGAAGAACATCTGACCCGGTTTTAAATGTTGTAGATTTATTTTGTGGGTTAGTGCAATTAACTGAAGCAAACGAAAATAATAATAGAATTGTGAACCGCAGCCTGTTCATTACAGGATTTCAATTACAGAATTTTTTGCTAATTGCCATGCTGCTAAAGTCATTCCGTCCCATATAGTATTGTCTGAAATAAGTTCATCAATTTTTTCAATAGATAATTCATGAAGTTCAAATTCTTCCGTATCGTCTGCTTTTAAAAAATCCCGGATTAAATTTTTTGCAACGAATACGTGACACATCTCATCAGTAACACCGTTAAAAGGGGAGAAGAAGCCGGCAGGAATTAATTCCTTTGCGGTATAACCGGTTTCTTCTCTTAACTCTTTGATAGCATTTTCTTTTGGTGAAAGATTTTTTGAAATACTTCCGCAAGGGAATTCAAGACTTTCACGTTGATTCAAATACCTGTATTGGTTAACGAGTAAAAGTTTGCCTGAGTCGGTCACAGGGATTATCATTGTTGAACCGCCAGTCCTTACAAAATGATATTCACCTTTTTTACCATCTTCGATCTGAAATTCATCAAGCAGGTAATCCCAGTATTTATTTGCGAAAAGAACTTTGCTCGATAACTGTTTCCAGGTTTTTAATGACATCAGTTTGTATAGTTATCTAACAGTTCATTTCTTGAAAAGAAGTGAACAATTTCTTTTTCCGCATTTTCATCTGAGTCTGAACCGTGAACTGCATTCTCTGCTTTATTAGCAGCGTACAATTTTCTTATTGTACCCTCTTCAGCTTGAGCAGGATCTGTTGCACCGATTAATTTTCTGTAGCTTTCAACCGCGTTTTCTTTTTCAAGTGCTATAGGAATACAAGGACCAGATGTCATATATTCAACAAGCTCACCATAAAATGGGCGTGCTTTGTGTACTTCATAAAATCCTTCAGCAGATGCTCTTGATAAATGGATCATCTTCATTGCTTTAATTTTAAATCCTGCTTCTGTAATCTTCGCGATGATCTGTCCTACATAATTTTTTTTGACTGCATCCGGTTTAATTATCGCTAATGTTTTGTTACCCAATTGTTTCTCCTTAATCTGAGTATATCGTAATTGTTATTTCTTCTTCCCGATTGATTTAGATTTAGCTGATTTAGCTTTTATCTTTTTACCGGATAATTGTGATTTTAAAATTTTCTTTGACTGTTTTTTGTCTTTTGGTTTATCGCTCTTAGAATCACTTTTAATTTTTTTCTTTGCCCTCAATGCTTCAATTGCCTTTAACATTGTTGAGCCAAGCTCTGCCGGACTTTCAACAACTTTTATCCCTGCTTTTTTCATCGCAGCCATTTTTTCTGTGGCGGTACCTTTACCGCCTGAAATTATTGCACCAGCGTGTCCCATTCTTCTTCCGGGAGGCGCTGTTCTTCCAGCAATAAAACCAACTACAGGTTTGCTCACATTTTTCTTAATGAAGTCTGCAGCTTCTTCTTCAGCGCTTCCGCCGATTTCGCCGATCATAACAATACCGTCAGTATCTTTATCTTCATTGAACATTTTTATGACATCAATACACCTTGAACCAATTACAGGAT
>JAEXTA010000012.1 GCA_023453665.1 Bacteroidota bacterium
TTATGGCGGGGGAGGAATAACTCCTGATTCAACTGTTGAATTTAAAATAGAAGGAAATGTAACAAAAGATCTCCTTGCTAAAGGAATGTTCTTCAAGTTTGCGAACAATTATTATGACGGCAATACGGGCGTAAAACTTAAAGATATTAAAAACGAAAAACTGTTCTCATCATTTATTTCATTCCTTGAAAAACAAAAATATGTTTATCAGAGTGACGCCGAAAAGCAGATTGATAAACTGATTGAAGATGTTCACAAAAAGAATATGGATGAATCACTTTCCGATGATCTGCAAAAAATAAGGAAGCAGTTTGAAACGCTCGATAACAGTGAGTACAAGATTTATGAAGATGAAATACTCAGGGAAATAAAAATAGAACTCGCTGCAAGATATTCAGGTAGCGAAGGAAAAATAACAGCGTCATTAGAAGGTGATAAACAATTCCAGGCTGCGTTGAAGATAGCGACTAATGAAAAAATTTATAACGGGATTTTGGGGATACAATAGTTCTCTAATTCTTTTGAAGTTGGTAATCGTACTTACTTTAAATTTAGAGAGTTATGCTCAAGATGTTTCGAATGAATACAAAGTCGTACTAACTAAAATAAATGAAAAAGGTTCGGAATATCCACGGTCAGGGTTGCGAACACAGATCATTTATAATTTAGTCAATATTGATTCCTTTAAAACAAAGCTATATGATATACAGGGAGAAGTTGTACTCAAGAAAGATTTTGGTTTACTTGAAAGCGGGATTTATGAGTTAAAATTTTATAGCAATAATAAGCCGGGTATTTACTTTGTAACAACTAAAATTGGTGATAATCAATCGGGTATGATGTTAATCCAAATAAATGCCGAAACCAGTTCTTCTGGCGAACATAATAAACAACAAGACATTTCTGTATCTATAATAGATGGAAAGTGGAACCGGTCATATACGGAAACTTTTATCCCTGCCATTCAACCTTCATCTGATAATCAACTAAAGTATAATTATAGATACGACATTCAATTTATTTTTTTACGAGGCAATTATAAAATCAATTCGAAAAGAACATGTGCTGAAACAGGAGAGACTAAGCCAAATACATATACCGGAACATTTTTAATTGCGCAGGATTCACTCATGCTTTTTCAAAATTCACAACTCTATAGAGTTTTACAATTTAAAATCATTGATGCAGAACTATATCTCTCAGATTTCAGTCAGGTTATAGAAAATAACGGAGAAAAAATTCTGGTCGTACCAACCGGTTTCGTTCAAGAAGAAATTAAATTATCCGGAAAATATTCTAGGTAATGGACTTTAATTATTATGATGAATGATTATTTCAATAGTCTCTCAGAGATTAATTAGCTCCTAACCTCTTCCTTATCAACAATTTATCCTGTCAATAAACATCATAATTTTTTTGCGTCTTAGTTTGTTTTAAAAACTTTTCTTTATAATTTTGACCACGAAAATTGAGGGTGTTCGAAAGATAAACCTCAAATGTATTAAGCAGTTTCGCTTACTTACGCATCAGAAAAAATCAAAACAAAAAACAGACAGTAATAAGTGTTTTGGAGTTTTTACTGCCATCTATTCCACGTTTTGATAATCATAACAGAAGGTAATAGGACTTAACATTAAGGTTGAAATGAAAAATTCTGTACTGGATTATTTACTGAGAATTCGTTTACCAATAACTTTATTTGTCGCCCTTTCATCATTTGCACTAACATACTTTCTTTCACGCGCCGAACGTGACGGGATAGGCTATACGCCCGATCAGCCAATAAACTATTCGCATAAACTGCACGCCGGCGATATGAAAATTGATTGCCAGTACTGCCACGTTGCTGTTGAAAAATCACGGCACGCAATGGTTCCGGCAGTTGCAACATGTATGAACTGCCATACAATCGCGCGCAAAGACAAACCTGAAATAATCAAACTGACTGAATATTATAACGAAGGTAAAGCTCTTCAGTGGAAACGTATTCATAAAGTGCCTGACTACGCCTACTTCAATCATAGTATTCACGTGAATAAAGGGATAGATTGTACTAGCTGCCACGGCGAAATTATGCAAATGGAAAAAGTCGGACAGATGAACTCATTTACAATGGCAAGCTGTCTTGACTGTCACCGAAATGCCCACGATAAATTGCCTTACCTTGAGAATGTGAATAAAGGTCCGGAGAATTGTTTCGCATGTCACAGATAAGTCAAACAAAAATGGACCATAAAAAAAATCTAAAGCCCAATAATATTATGAAGCGAACAACTTTTTTTAAATCATTTGGAACAGGTGTGATTTCATTTATTGCCCTCAAAACTTTTCCGTTTAATCTTATGAATCAAAGCGGAATGAGTGATACAAAAGTTCAGGTAAAAATAAATCCATCTGCAGTTGTAAGAAATAAAACAGGTGATCATAATGTCCGATAAACCGATTAATTCCGGTAAATCAAATGAAAATAAATCACCGGATGTAAATTACTGGCGAAGTCTTGAAGAACTTTATAAAGATCCAAAAACTCTTGAAGCAAAACACCACGAGTTTAAAGAAGGCGTAACAGACGAATTTAACCCTTCAAAACTATCAGGACTTTCACGAAGAAAATTTCTTGCGCTCGTTGGTGCTTCAGCAGCGCTTGCAGGGGCAGGTTGTTCTGATTACCGAGACAAGGGTGAAATAATTCCTTACAACAATAAACCGGAAGAGATTACTCCCGGTAAAGCTAATTATTATGCCTCTACTTGTACCGTTTGTGCAAATGCCTGCGGCATACTTGTAAAAACACGTGAAGGCAGACCAATAAAAATTGATGGCAATCCAGATCATCCTGTAAATGCCGGTAAAGTTTGTTCAAAGGGACAGGCTTCCATTCTCGGTTTGTATGACCCTGAAAGAATTCAAACTCCGGTTGTTAAAAACGGTATGAGCGGATTCAGTCCTGCAGAGTGGGAAAAAACTGACAATGAAATAATTGCTGCATTAAGTATGGCAGGCAGCAAAGAAATTGCAGTCGTCACTAAAAAAATATTTTCTCCTTCAACTAAAAAAGTTTTGGATTTATTCGCACAGAAATATCCTTCAACAAAAATATATTCTTATGAACTTTTTAACGAAGAGATAAGAAATTCTGCATGGCAGAAATGTTATGGTTCAGCAAACTTTCCTTTAATAAAATGGAATGAAGCAAAAATAATTGTTTCACTTGAAGCAGATATTTTGGGCACTGACGGACATCGCATTGAGACAGCAAGAATGTATTCCGAAAATCGCGATGTAAGTAACACTAATTCTTTCAACAGGCTTTATGTAGTTGAATCAAACTTAAGTCTGACAGGTGCAAATGCTGATTACAGGATAAGATTAAATCCGCTTGCCCAATATGAATTTGTTTTATCATTGTTGAATGAAATTGGACGAAAAGGTGTTGCCGGTGTTCCTGTATCAGTTTCATCTTTTACTTTAAAATCATTTGCAGAAAAATATAAGCTTGATTCAGAAAAATTAAATCACCTTGTGGGTGATCTGCTTGCAAACCGCGGTAAATCAATTGTATACGCCGGAAGATCTTTACCGGAAAAAACTCATATCGCAGTAAATCTGTTAAACGAGTTGTTAGGTTCGACATCACTTTACAGGAATGATTCAGATGACGTTGATATTCTGCATCTTTCAAAGAAGGAAGATATACAGTCGTTAGTTGATAAAATGAATTCAGGTAATGTCGCTGTTGTAATTCATTTTGATACCAACCCGGTTTATCATTTTCCATCTGACTTAAATTATCAAACTGCACTCGGCAAAGTCGGTACAGTCATTTCTTTAAGCACTGGTATGAATGAGACTGGTGCGGCAGGGAAGTATGTGCTTCCAGTAAATCATAATCTTGAATCCTGGGGTGATGCAAAAACAAGAACCGGACTTTATTCTTTACAGCAGCCGGTAATTTCACCTATCTATAAATCAAGAGAGAAGGAAGCTATACTTCTGACATGGATTGATGGAAAATCATCTTCATATACAGATGAAATGTATCATTCATTCCTGATGAAGAATTGGGAAGAGGTAATTTATCCATCACTTAATTCACGATTAGACTTTAAACAATTCTGGAATGCGTCACTTCACGACGGCGTTGTAAAATCATTTGAATCAGCGGCTTCATTTGCAGGTTTTAATCAAACCGCATTTATTGTTGAAGGTACTGAACAGACTTCTGGTTATACAGTTGTAATTAAAGAAAGTATGACGCTTGGTGATGGTTCTTTTGCAAATAACGGCTGGCTTCAGGAATTACCTCATCCAATTTCAAAAATAACCTGGGATAATTATGCTGCTGTTTCAGAATCAACAGCCAAAGCTCTTGATATAAAAACAGATGATAAGATTGAAGTTGTAATTGAAAATCGTAAACTGAGTATTCCTGCTTATGTTCAGGCAGGTGCCGCTGATAATGTTATAACAATAGAATCTGGTTACGGACGTTCTGTTGCAGGCATTGTAGGAACCGGTGTTGGTTTTAATGCAAATCTTTTATTATCAAAATCCAATTCGGTTTCACCTTGGATTTTTACTGCAGGTTCAATAAATAAAACAGGTGAAGTTTATAAGATCATATCAACACAGGAACATCATTCTTTTGACAATTCACTTACCAAAGATGTTCATCTGAAGAGAGCTATCATCCAGGAAGGTACGGTAAAACAATATCAAAAAAATCCTCACTTCCTGCACGAAGGTAAACATGGCGAATTAGATAGTGTTTACGAACCACATCCATATACTGGAATTAAGTGGGGAATGTCGATTGATTTAAATAAGTGTACTGGCTGTTCTGAATGTGTCGTCTCGTGTACCGCTGAAAACAATATACCTGTTGTTGGAAAAGATCAGGTTGCTGTTGGACGCGAAATGCAGTGGCTTAGAATTGACAGGTATTTTTCAGGTACTGCAGATGAACCAAAGGTTGCAATTCAGCCGATGTTATGTCAGCATTGCGACCAGGCACCCTGTGAAAATGTTTGCCCGGTTGCTGCAACAAATCATAGTCCTGACGGCTTAAACCAGATGGTTTACAACAGGTGTGTTGGTACTAGATATTGTTCAAACAACTGTCCTTATAAAGTAAGAAGATATAATTTCTTCAACTTCAGGAATCATTTTAAAGAAGGATATCAGCAGTCAGATATCTTTAATCTGATATTTAATCCTGAAGTAACAGTCAGATCACGCGGTGTAATGGAGAAATGTACTTTCTGTATTCAGAGAATTTCAGAAGCAAAATCAGATGCAGTACATGATAAAAGGACGTTCAAAGGTTCGGATGTTAAAACTGCATGCCAGGAAGCTTGCCCGACAAATGCTATTAATTTTGGTGATATAAATGATTCAGAAAGTGAATTCCACAAATTCAGAAATCACGAACTTGGATATTACGTTCTTGAAGAACTGAATGTTAAACCAAATGTTACATACATTGCCAAACTTAGAAATCTACATTCGGAGGAATTATCTTGAACGTTGACTACTCAAAAGAACTGCCTGTTGTAGAAGGAAGGCTGACGCTTGCTGAGATTGAAAATCTCATTGCCAAACCGATGGGCAGCAAGCCGGATAAAAAATTCCTTATGGCGCTTACTATTTCAGGTTCCGCTTTATTAATTGGTGCTATCAGTGTCGCCGTTACACTTTTGTTCGGAATAGGAATGTGGGGTAACAACGTTCCCGTTGGCTGGGGCTTCGATATTACCAATTTCGTATTCTGGGTCGGTATTGGTCATGCCGGAACTTTGATCTCTGCAATTCTTTTTCTGTTAAGACAAAAGTGGAGAACGGGCATTGCACGGTTTGCGGAAGCAATGACAATATTCGCGGTTATGTGTGCGGTTATATTCCCGGTGCTGCATACAGGACGTCCCTGGTTAGCTGGTTACTTAATGCCTTATCCAAATCAACATGGACTATGGGTTAACTTCACATCTCCGCTAGTATGGGATGTATTTGCAGTATCAACATACTTTACAGTTTCATTGGTATTCTGGTATATAGGACTCATTCCTGATTTTGCATCAATGAGAGATAGAACATCGGCAAAACTACGTAAAACAATTTATTCAGTTTTTAGTCTTGGCTGGAGACACTCACACCGCAACTGGCAGCATTATGAAAAAGCTTATGTGCTGCTTGCAGGATTTGCAACTCCACTAGTTCTTTCAGTACATACTATAGTTAGTTTTGACTTTGCCGTTTCAATTCTTCCCGGATGGCACACAACAATATTTCCACCTTACTTTGTAGCAGGAGCTATTTTCTCCGGCTTTGCGATGGTGGTAACAGTTTTAATATTTGTAAGAAAAATATTTGATCTGCAGCACATCATAACACTTGATCATCTCGAAAAAATGAACAAAGTTATTCTTGCAACAGGTATGATGGTTGGCTACGCATATGCGATGGAATTTTTTATTGCCTGGTACAGCGGCGTACAGGCAGAACTTTTTGTATTTATTAACCGTGCAATGGGGCCTTACGCATGGGCTTACTGGATAATGGTAAGTTGTAACGTTATATCTCCGCAGCTATTCTGGTTTAAGAAAATAAGAAGATCAATTCCCGCAATGTTCTTTTTGGTTATACTTGTTAACGTGGGTATGTGGTTTGAAAGATTTGTTATTACGGTTACATCTTTACACAGAGATTTTCTGCCTTCAAGCTGGGGTTATTATGTACCGACACTTTATGATTTTGGAATTCTGATAGGAAGTTTCGGATTGTTTTTCACACTGGTAATATTATTCACTAAAGCATTGCCTGTAGTTTCCATAGCTGAGATCAAGGCGGTTGCCGATGGTGCTCAGCCGGTTCATAAAGGAGGGCATCACTGATGGATAACAAAATTTTTGGAATATCAACTCTCTTTGATACTCCTGATCAGATAATAAAAGCTGCAGAAAAAATTTCTGACTCCGGTTATGTAAAGTATGATATTCATACACCTTATCCTGTTCACGGAATGGATAAGGCTATGAAATTAAAACCATCCAAGCTTGGGTTTGTTACACTTACTTTCGGGTTGTCGGGAACTGCAATTGCTCTTTTATTAATGTACTGGACAATGTCAATTGAATATCCGGTAGTAATAGGAGGCAAACCATTTTTCTCGCTGCCTGCATTTATTCCTGTTACGTTTGAATTAACAGTATTGCTTGCTACACTTTCAACAGTATTCGGGATGTTGATGTTCTTCTTTAATTTTCCGAGTAATAATCATCCTTTGCATGATACAGATTACATGAAGAAAGTTTCGCTTGATAAATATGGTGCAGTGATATTTTCAAGTGATCCGAACTTCGATGAATCAAAAGTAAAATCATTATTCGCAGAACTTGGCGGAAAGAGTATATCGGAAATTTATTATCCTGAAAAAGTAACGTATCCTTTGTTTGAACCTAAGTTCATAACTTTCCTTGTAGTTGTTGCTTTAGTTGTGAGTGGAGGTACTTATGTTACTCTTAACAAAGTATTGTTCTTAGATCCTTTCAACTGGATGATGGAACAGGATAAACTTATTCCACAGGAAAAAAGTGAATTCTTTTCTGACGGAAGGGCAATGAGAACTCCTGTAAAAGGAACAGTTGCAAGAGGCTTTATTCCTTATCCCTATATGGGAGAAACAAATCCTGCAGAAACATTAGCTAATCCATTTCTTCCGACAAAAGAAAATCTTGAACTCGGAAAGAAAAAATTTCTTACTTACTGCAGCCCATGTCACGGTGATTTTGGTGATGGTGACAGCAGGTTGAGGGGACAATTCCCTAATCCGCCTACACTTCATTCAACACGTGCGAGAGATTTTTCTGACGGTATGATTTATCACGTTATGACTAACGGACAAAATTCAATGCCGTCTTATGCGGCACAAGTCACAAGGGATGAGAGATGGGCAATTGTCAACTTTATCCGTGCTTTACAAAAAGCAAAAAATGCTGATGAATCTGATTTACAAGTAGTTAAAAAGGAGTCTGCTACAAATGTCGCAAACTAATATCGGTTACCAGAAAAAAGATCTCCCTGAAAGTTTTGCCAAAATAGGCTGGGGTTTGTTAATAGCAGGCGCGGTTGCCGGTGCAATTGGATTTTATATAGATAGTACAAGAGCTTCATTCAGTTACCTTGTAGCATTTATGTTATTGATGAGTGTTGGTATCGGTTCGTTGTTTCTTGTTGCACTTGAATACATTGCCGGTGCTGACTGGAGTACACCAATTAGAAGAATACCGGAACATCTTGCAACTATAATCCCTTTTCTTTTAATACTTTCAATTCCTTTAATATTGAATGTAAATAATTTATTTCACTGGACTCATCCCGGTGATGATAAATTATTGTTGCATAAAGCTCCTTATTTAAATGTAACTTTTTTCATAATCAGGGTTTTTGTTTGTCTGGCGTTATGGGGATTATTTTATTTCCTCATCACAAAAAACTCATTGAAGCAGGACTCTACAAAAGATCAGCTCCTTACTAAAAAGAATATAAAGCTGTCTGCAATATTCATTCCGTTGTTTGCTATAACAATTACCATTTCTGCAATTGACTGGATGATGAGTCTTGAACCACATTGGTTCTCAACAATCTTCGGAGTTTATTATTTCTCAGGAACAGTCGTAGTAGCTTTAGCAGCAGTTACAATAATTGTTGTTAATCTTAAAGAGAAAGGCTATTTATCCTCACGATTGACGAATGATCATCTCTTCAGCCTTGGTGCGCTTATGTTTGCTTTCATCAACTTCTGGGCATACATTGCTTTCTCTCAATATATGCTGATATGGTATGCTGATCTTCCTGAGGAAACATTCTGGTTTCTTCACAGGTGGGAAGGTATCTGGGTTTATGTATCATTACTGATGATTGTAATGAATTTTCTTGTTCCCTACATCACATTACTTTCACAACCTGCAAAAATGGATCCGAAAAAATTAAAGTTTGTAGCAGTCTGGCTGCTCGTTGCAAAGTTTGTTGATTACTACTGGCTTATAGTTCCAAATATGAAAGCTGACGCACACGGTTTTGTTTTTAGCTGGATGGATATTGTATATCCCGTAGCATTTGCCGGTTTGATTATGGTTGTATTTAATGCAAGAGTAAAGAAAACAAATCTGATTCCTGTCGGTGATCCTAAACTTGAAAGAGGATTGAATTTTCACCTTTGATTAAAGGAGAATTTTTTAGTTATGATAAAACCTGATTTTAAAAAGATAATTGAACTCATAAATGAAAATCCCGGAAGATTGTTCGGGCTTGTGTACCCTTACGTACTGGTAATTGGAGTTGGAATTGGCATCTATTACCTTGGAACAATGAATAACATTGCCCGACAGAAAGTTCCTGCTGTTTTGCCCGATACGATAAAAGTTTCTGATCTTCAGGTGGTGGAAGCCAAAACAATTCCGCCGATTGATATTCTGAAATTCAGTGTACCTACACCCGAACTGCTTGAAAAAGGGAAAAAAGTATTTTCAGCTAATTGCGCATCCTGTCATGGTGAGGATGGAACCGGTACCGGACCCGCTTCTGTTGGGCTTAATCCTGCCCCAAGAAATTTCACGGTTAATGAAAACTGGAAAAACGGTTCTTCACTGCCCGGAATTTATCAGACGTTGCAGGAAGGAATTCAAGGAAGCGGAATGATCGCTTATGATTTTATTGTTCCCGAAGAAAGAGTTGCTCTTGCACATTATATTCGTTCCACCTTTGTTGTTAATCCACCTTCTAGTACAAACGAAGAGTTAATCGCACTTGATCAGCTTTATAATCTTTCAAAGGGAATGGACATACCTGCCCAGATACCGGTTAAATCAGCAATGAAAATACTTGATGAACAAAAATCTGTTGAAGTAAAAAATATTTCCGGTTTATTGGAAAAAATAAAAATGATGAGTGCTGAAAGCGGAAATAAAATATTTCTTAATGTGACTTCTGATCCTGTTAAAGCAATTACAACATTAAGTAATTTTAAAGGATGGAAAACAAGCGAGGACAGTTTTGTCAAATCTATTGTAGCAAATCTTAACCAGAATGGTTTTAAGGCTAATGTAAATAATCTTTCGCGTTCTGAATGGACTTCACTTTATAATTTTCTTAACCAGGTATTATAAAATCACCAGATGAAAAAAATATTTTTTTACATATTATTCATCAGTGTTACTTTGTCTGCATCATCTCCTCAAAAAATTGAGCTTGGGATTGACGAGCAGCTTGGTGCAAAAATTCCGCTTAACCTGGTTTTTAATGATGAAGCAAATAACCCGGTGTCATTAAAAGAACTCGTTAATAAACCGGTCGTATTCGCATTTGTTTATTATCACTGTCCCGGCATCTGTAATCCTTTAATGTCTGAAATAGCTGATGTTATTAATAAATCAGACCTGATATTAGGAAGTGATTACAGGATCATTACTTTAAGCATCGATGAAACTGAAACTTCATCAGTTGCCGCAGATAAGAAAAATACTTTTACAAGTATGATCGATAAAAATTTTCAGGATTCATCATGGATATTTCTTACCGGAGACAGTTTGAGTATCAAAACTCTTGCAGATGCCTGTGGATTTTATTTTAAACGTGAAGGAAAAGATTTTGTTCATACCGGTGCGTTAATTTTTCTTTCACCCGAAGGAAAAATTTCAAGATATCTTTTTCCTGCATACTCAAAATCAAAAGGATACGGAATTCTTCCATTTGATTTTAAAATGGCAGTGATGGAAGCGTCAGAAGGGAAAACTTCACCGACAATCGCAAAGGTTCTTCAGTTCTGTTTCAGTTATAATCCTGAAGGACAAACTTATGTACTAAACCTTACAAGGATTTTCGGCGCCGGAATATTAATGCTTGTCGGTGTATTTGTAGTTTTTATAATTATCAAACCAAAGAAAAAGAAAAGTTAAAAGAGGTCGGTTTTTATGTCGAGTGGAACGACGTCAATAAATAAAAACGGTTATGTAAGTTACCTTGATTATAAGGGTAAACATACCGGTTTACTCGGATGGATATTATCAACAGATCATAAGCGAATAGGAATATTATACCTGATAGCATTGATGATATTTTTTGCTGTTGGTGTTACATTCGGTTTCCTGATGAGGCTGGAACTCATAGCACCGGGAAAAACAATAATGGATCCTCAAACTTATAATTCCATTTTTACACTGCATGGAGTTATAATGATCTTCCTTTTTGTAATACCCGGCTTGCCGGCAGTTTTTGGAAATTTCTTTCTGCCAATTATGATTGGTGCAAAAGATGTTTCTTTCCCAAGGTTGAATCTTCTTTCCTGGTATTTATATGTAATTGGTGGTATTCTTGCAATCCTCTCAATACTGTTACCAGGCGGACCTGCTGACACAGGCTGGACATTCTACATACCTTACAGCATAAGAACTGGTACGAATGTAATATTCACAATGTTTGCCGCATTCATACTCGGCTTTTCATCGATACTAACTGGTTTAAACTTTGTAACTACAATACACAGGTTACGCACACCTGGAATGACCTGGTTCAAAATGCCGCTGTTCACCTGGTCATTGTATGCAACAGCATGGGTACAGGTTTTAGCTACACCGATTATTGGTATTACACTTTTATTGGTAATCATTGAAAGATGGCTTGGTGTTGGTTTGTTTGATCCGTCTTTAGGGGGCGATCCGGTATTATTCCAGCATTTGTTCTGGATATATTCACATCCTGCAGTTTACATTATGATTCTTCCTGCAATGGGAGTTGTTTCGGAGATTATACCTGTGTTTGCCCGCCGAACAATTTTCGGCTACAAGTTTATTGCATTTTCAAGTATAGCAATTGCATTGTTTGGTTCACTGGTATGGGCGCATCATATGTTCACAGCGGGGATGAGCAATACCGGTCAATTCATCTTTTCATTATTGACTATGATTGTTGCTATACCAAGCGCTATAAAAGTTTTTAACTGGACGGCTACATTATATAAAGGTTCAATTGAATTAGCTCCACCAATGTTGTATGTACTTGCGTTTATTTTTCTTTTCTCGATCGGTGGTTTAACAGGAATTATGCAAGGTGTATTATCAATTGATATACAGGTGCACGACACTTCATTTATTGTTGCGCATTTTCATTATGTGATGTTTGGTGGTACAGGCTTCGGAATATTTGCCGCGTTACATTACTGGCTGCCGAAAATGTTTGCAAGAATGTACAATCAGAAAGTTGCCAAGGTGGCTTTCTGGCTGGTGTTCATTGGTTTTAATGTTTTATACTTCCCGATGTTTGTAATGGGTTGGCTTGGAATGCCGCGAAGATATTACGATTATCTTCCTGAGTTTCAGCCATATCATTTCCTTTCAACAATCGGCTCATGGATTTTAGTTCTTGGCTTGATAATCATGTTTACAAACCTGATTTCATCAATGAGAAAAGGGAAGAGGGTTACAGAAATGAATTTATGGGGCGGCGAAACTCTGGAGTGGAAAGTTGAAACTCCGCCAACACTCGAAAACTTTGATGAAATACCGGTTGTAACAGAAAGTCCATACCAGTACAAAGAAAACGATCTCGCTCAATCAGAGAAGGAGGTAAAGTGAGTTCTCAGGATCACGCAGCCGCACACGTTCATCGTGATGATATCGGCGCAAAAATGGGAATGTGGTTATTCCTGTTTACTGAATTATTATTGTTCGGAGGTTTGTTTTTTCTTTATTCTGTTTACAGGTTTATAAACCAGGATGCCTTTCACATTGCTGCAAAAGAATTGAATACCATTATTGGCATGTTCAATACTGCTATTCTGCTTACAAGCAGCTTGACTATGGCTTTATCTATTGCAGCAATACAAAAAAACAACAGGAATTTGTCTGTTTTTTTCCAGTTACTTACAATAGTTTTTGCACTTGGATTTATGGTTAATAAATACTTTGAATGGACTGCAAAATTTCATCACGGAATTTTTCCCGGTTCAGAAGAACTTCTTGCAAAAAGTCAGGGAGAAATTTTATTCTTCGGTTTATATTATGTGATGACTGGATTACACGGTCTTCACGTAATTATCGGAGTTGTACTTATCGGATTTATGACAAGGCTTACTCAAAAAGGTGTGATCAATCAAGGCAGTTACGTAAAACTTGAAGCAGCCGGGTTATACTGGCATCTTGTTGATATCATCTGGATATTTTTATTCCCGTTATTCTATCTAATAACTTAAAGAGATTTTAATGGAACAACACGAAAATCATTCTGAGCATTCTCACGGATATGGAATCTATATTCTTGTATGGCTTGCGTTAATGGCTTTAACATCCATTACGGTTGCTGTTGCCGGTATTAATTTTGGCGGACTAACAGTTGCAACTGCGCTGATAATTGCATCAATAAAAACTTACCTGGTTTTAACAATCTTTATGCACTTGCGCACCGAACAAAAAGCCTTTAGAATATTTGTAGGTGTTGCGATATTTTTTCTAGCTGTCTCATTTGTCTTATTATTCGCTGATTATTCTTTTTAGTAAGGTAAAATTATATGTATGCCGGACCATCAAATTTTATAGAATCTGTCGACGGAACTTTTCTGTTCGTGCTGATTGTGTCAGTATTTTTCCTTGTACTGATAACAGCACTGATGATCTTCTTTGTAATTAAGTATAACAGGAAAAGAAACCCTAAAGCTGTAAACGTACATAGTAATCTTGCACTTGAAATTACCTGGACAGTCATACCTACCATACTTGTCCTGATAATGTTCTGGTACGGATGGGTCGCATATCTTGATATGGCTGATGCGCCTGCTGATTCGTTAAAAGTTGATGTAACTGCGCAGATGTGGAAATGGTCATTCAAGTATGAAAACGGAACAACAACGGATACATTATACGTTCCGGTTAATAAACCAGTTAAACTTAATCTTCATTCACTCGATGTTAACCATGCATTGTTCATCCCTGCGTTCAGAGTTAAAAAAGATGTTCTGCCCGGGCAGGATAGGTTTGTATGGTTTGAGTCGAATGAACCGGGATCTTACGATATCGCATGTGCTGAGTATTGCGGACTTAACCATTCTTATATGTATTCCAAAGTCATAGTATTACCGGAGAATGAGTTTAAAGTCTGGAGCGACACAGTTGGTAAATCAGCAATTACTGATTCAATTTCAGTTTCAAATAAATAATAAAGAAGTTTGAAAGAAAAAATAAAAATATTATCTGAACTGACTAAGATACGCATAACTGTTTTTGTTACTGTAACTACTGTATTTGGATTTATAAGTTCTGCAGGTGAACTTAATAGTGAAATCATTTTACCTGCTATAGGAATATTACTCCTTGCATGCGGTTCTGCAGCAATCAATCATTACCAGGAAAGATTCACAGATGGATTAATGGAAAGAACAAAACACCGTCCATTACCATCAAAAAGAATTTCTGAAAATTCAGTTCTGATTATTTCTGGAGTTCTTGTTATATCAGGATCGGTTATTCTTTTTTTAAGTGCAGGTTTAGTTGCACTGTCATTAGGATTATTGAACCTGGGCTGGTACAATGCTGTCTATACTCCCTTAAAGAAAAAAACTGCTATGGCTATAATTCCCGGTTCATTGGTTGGTGCTATTCCACCTGCTGTTGGCTGGGTTGCAGGAGGCGGTCATCTTGCTGATCCACAGTTATTTATACTTGCCTTCTTTTTCTTTATATGGCAGATACCACATTTCTGGCTTCTCGTCCTTGTCCTGAATAAAGACTATGAGACTGCCGGATTTCCTACCCTCACACAGAAATTTTCTCAGGAACAATTGACAAGAATTACTTTTATGTGGATAGTTGCTACTGCTGTAACATCAATACTAATTCCATTATTTGGGTTAGTTCAGAACCAGGTAATTAACTTCGGACTTTTTATTGCCGGTGCGTGGTTGAGCTGGAATTCTTTTAAGTTTCTTATGTCAAACAGGGAAAAGATTTCATTCAGATTTGTATTTAAAGAAATAAACATTTTTGCATTAACAGTAGTTGTGCTGTTATCAGTTGACAAACTATTTATAATATTTTAATCGTTAACAGGTTATACATGGATTTTCTTGATAATTTAGTTTTACCACAATCCGCTGAACATATTGAGCTGCTTCATTATATGCTTATGCTCATTCTTTTCCTGTTCATCCCTTTTATAAGCATTGTATTCGGCGGAACATTTCTTTCTTTAATGTATAAAAGAAAAGGATTAAAATTTCATCACGAACATCAGCTTAAGTTTGCAAAAGATATAATCGAAATCGTTACAATTAATAAAAGTATCGGAGTTATTCTTGGTGTTGCACCATTAATTACTGTAATTATGATCTTTGCTCAGTTACTTCATAAAGCCGGTGCAATGAGTGTGAATCTTCTTTCATTTGGATTGTTATTTGAAGTTATCGGATTAATATTAATATACAGTTACAGGTATTCACTTTCATTCAATAAAATATTTGAAGCAATAAATATTTTATCCATAAATGATCCATCTGTTTCAGATGATATTAAGAAACTCAGCCGGGGTTCATTAAATCTTAGTGCAAAAGCAGGGCGTTATGGATTTCTGTTTTTATTTCTTTCGATGTGGCTGGTTGCAGCAGGAATAACAATTGCATTGTATCCGGGTTCATGGTCAAACCAGAATATTTTAAGTATAATCTTTTCACCGACTGTCCTGATAAGATTTTTAAGTTTTATATCAGGCGCACTTGCATTGACTGGAGGTACAATTCTATTTGTATTTTTTTACTGGGATGGCGGGAAGATTAATATTATAAATGAATACGCACAATATGTTAAAGATCAGGCGATAAAAGTTACTTTCGGGTTCGCAGTACTTATTCCTTTGTTTATGTTTGTTAATATTATTGCACTGCCAGGGACTTCATTAACCGGTTTTATTTTTATTCTTTCAGTATTTGGAATTTTCTTTTTGTTCCTTGCTTACCATTATCTTTATTCAATGATAAAGAGCGGGGAATTACGCTTCTCAGGACATCTTTTCTTTGCACTGCTATTTTCTATGATAGCACTAATAGTACAGGATCAGCTAGCAATGGGTAACAGTACTAAACTACATTCGAAAGTTCTCAGCACTGAATATGAAAAATATCTTGCTGAGTTAAAGGGAACTGATGAAGGGATAGCCAAACTTAATGGTAAAGAAATTTATGACGTTCGCTGTGGTGCCTGCCATAGATTTGATGTTAAACTTGTTGGACCTGCACACAAAGATGTACTACCAAAATATGATGGTAAATTAAATCAGCTTGTAGCGTTTATCAGGAACCCAGCTAAAATTGATCCTGCATATCCGCCAATGCCAAACCCTGGATTAAAACCCCAGGAAGCTCAGGCAGTTGCTGAATGGCTTCTTGAAGAGTATAAAAAGATTAAGTGATAAAAATAAAAAGCCCGGTCAAAACTGATCGGGCTTTTTTTTACTGATATTTTAATAAATCATTTTAATATTGCGATTAACTCTCGCTGTCTTTCACCGCCCGTTGCCACAACTTTACCTTCCTTGGTGATGAAAACATCAATTTCACTTCGGACCCCAAAATCACCTGTTAAATAAATTCCGGGTTCAATTGAGAATGATGTGCATGGCAGAATTAATCTTTCGTCCTTAGTTTCAAAGTTATCCATATGTGCACCGCTGCCGTGTAAATCAACAGTAATTGAATGCCCTGTACGGTGAATAAAATAATCACCATATCCGGCTTTAACAATTACATTTCTTGCAGCATCGTCAACTTCAAATCCTCTGACTTCTTTACCTTGTTTAAATCTTGTGTCAACAAGATCAAACGCGGCATCCCTGGCATCTTTAACTATGTTAAAAATTTTGATATACTTTTCAGGAATTGTTTCTCCGGCAAAACCTGTCCAGGTAATATCAGACCAGACTGAATCTGTATTAAATGTTTTTGCCCATAGATCAATTAAAACAAAATCATTTTTGTTTATGGGTTTGTTTATTTCTGATGTTGGTGCGTAGTGCGGATTTGCACTGTTCTCATTTACCCCAACAATAGGAGGATGATCAGTGTAATAATTTCTCTTTTCAAACTCTTTCATGATAAACTGCTGAACATCGTATTCAGTTATTTTGTTATCTCTTGTTAAATTTTCACGGATAAAATTGAAAGCAT
>JAEXTA010000155.1 GCA_023453665.1 Bacteroidota bacterium
TTGTATAAGCAGCGTCAATCTCAAGTAACCAGTTCTTTCCACCCTTCATTCCTATTTCCAATACTACTTCGTGAAATTCTGAACTCCATTGACCTGGACTATCCCCATTGATGGCACATAAAACCTCTTTTTGCTTTTCTCCAGGATGACGATTTAAAAAATCTTTAGCGAATGAGATCACATCAGCGATCTCACCGACTTCTCTTCTGAAATCACTATTCTTATCTGTAATTATGCTTGCAGAATTTTCCCATGCTTCTTTTTTTTTATTCTGTTGTCGTTGATAAATCGGACTTGTAAACTCCCGCATCCCATCGATCGAAAAAGACTCTTGCAAACTCATTAAAATTGATGACTGCTGATTTGTACTTGAAGTATTCTTCATCTGATAAAACCTCAGTTCCTCGTAAAAACGAGGATATTAAAAAATTTATCTGTTCAATTCCTTGAATTTCAATTTTGAATTTTAGGATTGAATCCAACTGATTACGAATAGCATCTATAGCTTTTATTCTTAGTAAGGAATTTTTATGTAAGTTCGATATTTTTTGGGTTGCTACATTTATTTTTGTTCTGATATCTAACTGTTCAGTTTCATCTATTTCAGTTTTATCAAAGTATCTATCAAGTCTTTTAACAATTTCCTGAAGTATGACATAAAGATCATCAGTTCCTTTTTTATGCAACAGCTGTATCTCATCCAGGTTCTGAATACTATAAGTGAATGCCTTAAGAATATCGATATAGCCATTGACTATTAGATCACTTTTTTCTAGTGCTCTTCTTTCTACAGCAGAAATTTGAATTTTTCTCTTTGTTTTTGGACTAATTGATCGCTTGTTAGACAATTCACCATCAACGTACTTTTTTTTTATTCTGAAAATCATTGAAGTACTTTTTATTTCTGATACTTGCGTCATAATGTCACGATAAGAATGGTTGTTTTTTAACATCCCAACAACTTTTTCAATTGAATTTTGTGATATTTTTATCATTGTGTTCCCAACTAAGATAAATACTTACCTTATAATGACTTAGTCCTGCAATTAAAAATATGTGAATTTTAGTACTTTTGCATAACTAAGTGTTTTACTTATAATCAGTTAGTTAAGTTTTGTAAATGGTTTATCACTTCTAAACCCTACCGTAGTACACTTATTCGATCTTAGATTCTCGTTTTTTCAAACTGTAAATATTTTGATTAAATTTATTTCCATGAGTTTTGACTAAATCATACTCGAGACCAACCATCAAATTTTGAGCTTCAATAAACTCCAGTCTACTTTTTATTGTCCTTTCTGAAGCATCATTTTTCTTGCACAATTTGAAAATAAGATTTTTCTGACTCTCAGAACCTTTACTTAGGATGTCATATATTTGATTTAATACTGCATTAATAGGAGCTTTTTGAAAGCTGGTTTCATTAAGAAGAATTTCAGCCTCTGTTGCCAAAATTATTTTTTTTTGATTTGAATCATATTTACAAAGAAGAGGAGATGAACGTTTGGTATTCCGGCATTTAATAAATTTAACTTTTATCATATCCGATTCTTCATCAACATAACCAATCGAAATTGACGTCGTTGATTTATTAATCAATTCAGTTCCAATATGACCTCTAGCTTTTGTTTCACCTGACGGATTTTCATGAATAATTCCTACTACAGAAAAATCGTAATCATTAATTAATGAATTCAGGAAATCTATTAGCTCAAGGCATTGTGAGACTCTATTGAAATCTTTTATGAGGTCGGTAATCACATCAAGGAATACTACAATATGATTTGAAGTTTCGCTTCTGTGCTGGTCGATCAGGTCTTTTAATAGTCCTAGTCTCTCATGTCGCCGGAATTGCAGGAACGAAAAAAAATTTAAATTTCGGCACTCATGTTTTGAATCTAAACCAGCATTTTGTTTTACAATTTTTAAAGCTTCAGGATATTGATTTTTTAAATCGCGCTCTGTATCAATATAAATAACACTAAATTGTTTTGTTTGATCTGATTGAAGATTTAGAATTGATGGCGCAGTTTGAGTTTTTATTAATGTCGAGGCTAAATGTTCCGCAAATCTTGTCTTATGTGAACCATATCGACCTTGAATAGAATTAATTGATCGAGGGTAAATCAGTGGGATCTCATTTAACCTCAAAATCGGATTATCAAAAGTAATTTCTTGTGTACTTCTCTGCTCAACTTTTTTTTGGATTTCATACAATTTTGATAAGGCAGAGTTCGGTGGATTACCTTCATTTATAACACCACGAGTAAAATCTTCAGGAAAATCTTCTAATAAAGTTACAGCACTCTGGTATTCATCCATTCACTTACATCCTTAAATGGTTTTTTTAATGTTAACAAATTCACTTCTCTACATTTAGATTTTATTTTGTTAATGAACTTGAAAGCAGCATGCTTACCGGCTTGATCATTATCGAATAAAATAAATATTCTAAAATCCTTCAAACAGTTAAGATCTTCAGGTATACACGAAGTTCCGGGAATCCCTATCGCAGGAAAATTTAATTGAATAAGTGACAAAGTATCAAATTCTCCTTCACATATTATTACTTCATCACCAGGACTTCTTTTTTGTAATAGTTCATAATTATAAAACCGTTTTACGCTTAAGGTACGAGTACGATTTATTGCAGAGATGTATTTACACTTTGAATCACTAGGTATTGAACTTCCATTGTAAAAATATCTCCCACGAATAAATTCGACCTGGCCTGCCCTGAAGTAAGGTACTACAATTTGGAATCTGGTAAACAAAAAATATCCATTATCGTTAAAGAGACCACTAATCAACAATTCTTCCCTACTAAAATTATCTTTTAATATCTCTATTGTTCTTTCAACATCGGGGATTGAGCATATTGAATATTTTTGGAGTGTCTCATCCGAGAAACCCCTTTGTTTCCCTGTCAGGTATTCGTAGGCAGCCTGATTCCATTCTGTCTTTAAATAATTAATAAAAAAACTATAAACTTGCTGTTGACGATATTTGTAGTATTCAATCAAGGAACTTATTGCTTGATCATGACAGTCCTCAAGAGAAACATCACCAAACTCTTTTGAAATTGAAAATCTTTCTTCAAAAACGTACCTGTCTTCACTCCCTATAAATTTTGGACTCGAAATTTGTTTTTTAGCTTTCATACTTTTATAACTATTGTTGTTGCCTTTAATCAATTGCTGCAATTGTCTAAGACTTTCATAAGTATTTTCATTATAAAAACGCGAGTAGAACTTTATTAAGTCAAATGACTCTCCACATTTACCAAAACAAGTTGCTATTTGTTTTGATCTGTTTACTACGAATGAAGGCGTATCCTCACAGTGGAATGGACAGGACCCGATAAAGTTTTCTCCCAATTTAACTAGTCGAATGCGATGACTAATAAAATCAACCAGATCAATATCTTTTTTTATTTTTTCAACGTCGAATTTCATTTTTATCATTGAAAGATTTTAGGTTTCTTTTGATTTCAGTTTCGTCAAATAATAAACGTCTGCCGATTCGTTTAAAAGGAATTATACCTTCCCTCATCAGTTTGAAAAGCGTCGGCCGGGAAATTTTTAAAAGCAACAAAGCCTCCTTAGAATTTAAGTATCCATTTTCAGAACTATTTTTTTCATCCGCATCATCTTTTTTGAATTTTAAGAATTCATCCCGGATCGTCATTTGAATTTGGTCCAATAAGTCTTTTATGAATGCCTTTAAAATTTCGTCAACCATTTTTCATTCTCTATTTTTTTAACAGTTCTCATTGCAAATAATAATTTTTTTCAAATACATTTACTGCTTGTATTTTGCAAAATATTTTGTTCTGCAAATTTTTATTGCATTTAAGCTAAAAAAATATTTGTGTTCTAAGGTTGTGAAAATTGCAAAATCTTTTTGGAGATTTAGAGGGTATTCATTGAGAGTGAAATTGAAATTTCGGTTCTTTAGAAAATGCTTACTCGATTGTTAATTATTCTATTCTAACAAATAAATAATACTGTGATTTTAGAATTGCTAACAACTTGATCAAACACTCATTCAAACAAATCATACATTTCTTAATGCACTTCATACATTGTTTTAGCTTTTAACAACTTTTATAATATATGAAAGAAAAGATGTGATTATAATTTGGCAGGTATCAGATCACCTAGAAGGTGATTCATATAAACTATTTTTTCAGATAGAATGCTTTTTAACTGATAAACTAAATCCATCTGGCTTGAGATAGCTATTACTTATAATATCAAGTGTATTTGAGAACTTTCAGCCATTACCATTGGAAAGCCAATCAATGTTCAGACAGAAATAAAAGTTGATGAAAAGATACTGGAATCCTATATAAGTGAATATGAAATTACACCTGAATTCACTTTTACGGTTACCAGATAGCATGGCCAACTTTTTGTTCAAGCTATCGGTCAGAATAGATATGAGATCTGTGCTGAATCTGAGAGTAAGTTCTTTATGAAAATCAATTACGCACAGCTTGAGTTTGTAAAAGACGATTCGGGAAATTTAACCAAAGCAATTCTAAATCAAAGTGGAAGACAAACGAATGCGAGGAAGATAAAGTAGAATTACAAAATTAGATTCATTATTTCATTATCCAGTGGGTTTAAGAAATAACACATTTAAGAATGTTATTATAAAAGTCAGTGTAACTAAGACAATCACTGTAATTCTCATAGTCTTTTTTTAATGGTTTTCTTAATCCAGCTATTTTTCAAGTATGATTAGTATAGAATATATTCTCTTCTCCGGAAGTACGCTGGGATTGCTGCTTGTTTTTTTTCTTTTTAACAAAAAAGAAAATGCGTTTGTTAACAGATTGCTTGGGATAACACTTCTGAAATACTCAATTGATATTCTTTACGCACTCTATACTGTAACAAACCTGTACCTGGAATATTCATTCTTCTTCGATATTAGCGGACCACTTCCGTTCATTTACAGTTCGTCGCATTATTTATATGCACATCTTATAAGTGAAAATAAAAAGAGTTTTTCCGTCAAGTATTTATATCACTATATCCCCGCGGGATTGATTTTATTCAGCTGGATAATTGGCTATTTTATTTTTACTGATAAAGCAAAACTTTCGGTGATGGATCCTTATGTTGAGAAAAATTTTTATGAGGTAGAGATGATTGAATATTGGGTTTAGAATCCTATGTGACTATTGAATTTTAAAAAATATTTAATTTTCAGATATCTGTGGAATAATCATTTCAACTACTAATCTTTCACCTGCCGGTGTCAGGTTAAAATTATCATCAATCAAACCATGCATACTTAATAAACCCAGTTCAAAAAAATCTTCTTCTATATCAATTTGATGATCCGGTTCTACCTGCAATAGAATTTTAAGTTTTATTTCATCCATTTTACTCTCTAAAATTTACAATACTCAATTGAGGTTTACTCCAGGCTTTTTTTAATTCTTCAGTTTTATCTTTCCTTGTTATATCAAGATATTTTTTAAATGTTCGAAAATTCTTATGACCCGAAATGCTCATAACAATCTCAGCTTTCATTCCCCTAAGCAAAGACTGTGTTATAAATGTTCTTCTTGCCGTGTGTACAGATACAAATTCATATTTATAACCTTCAATTCTCAAAGCCTGACTTCCTCGGTATCTTACTATTTTTACCGGTTCGTTAATTTCCGCCAATTCACAAAGCTCTTTAAGGTATAGATTTAATTTTTGGTTGCTAATTCTGGGCAACGGAGTGGGCTGTGTTTTGTATTTCTCAATAATTTCAGACACCTCATCAAGAAGAGGTATTTCAATTACATCTCTTGTTTTCTTAACTCGTAAATACCAAACATTATCTTTAATATCTTCCCATTCAATTCTATTCAGATCAGAAAATCTACCTCCTGTAAAACAACCAAATAAAAACAGATCTCGCACCTTACTTAATCTTGGATTATTTTTTAGATTGAGGTCTGATAGTTTGGTTAGCTCAAAAGCCGAAAGAGTGATTATATCTACTTTATCCTCTTTAATCTTAAATTTTTTGAAAACGTTCTTTTTATTTATTCCTCTGTCATAAGCCCAGTTCAAAAATATTTTTAGTAGACCAATAATTTTATATGCGGAATTGTTAACCATTCTCTTTTCAGCGAGCAAAAAATTCAGCAACTTATCATAAAAGAGCATATCTATTTTATCAAACGATATTTTTAATTTTTCGGTCGATTCAAATTCTATCAAATGTTTTTTTATAGTCGTGAACTTTCTTATGGAGTCATAACTCAAATCTTTTTTTCTTGTGGTAATAAACAAATCTAATGATTCAAAAAATGAAAGTTGGGAGCGTTGAGTTTTACCAAATTTCTCTAAAACAAATTCTTTTATCATCTCATAATCTGCCGACGGATTTTCTCTTAAAATCTCCCGAATTGATCTTTTAACATCTTCTTTAAAACTATCTAAGAAATCATTCAACTCGCTGGAATCGGGGCTTTTGTTTTTTCCTTTTTCTATCGCACGTTCAAAAGCTTTATCCCAATTTAAAGGGTTGATTTTCTGACCGGTGTTTAGGATTAGAGTTTTGGTTTTATGAAGTGATCTTACGTAAGCATAGATCGTTTTATCTTGTGATTTGAGATTCTTTCGTTCGAGATAAAAATGTATGTTCATTTCTTACTCCTTATTTATTTCATGGGTTCGACTACTGAAATATAATAAATCAGAAATGAATTTCACACATATTTCACACACAAATACTTTATTTTGTTTTACTTTGCTTGCCTATCGCATAAATAAAAAAAGCCTCTTTCGAGGCATTTTCTTATGTTTTTGTAAAATAAAGTAAAGCTTGGTTAAGGCTGGTAAATACTGGGTGGAGGTGCGGGGAGTCGAACCCCGGTCCGAAGTTAAGATCCAAAGAACGTCTACACACATAGCCGGTTTTTGTTTTGACTTAAAGCTACCAAACAGGCAAGGATCACTTTAAGCCTGCTCATTAAAGATTTTGCTTCTTCCATAAGAGCGATGGAATCCGCTATCATACCTAAACGTCGTTCTTATATAACCCGGTATGAGAAATTATACAGAACGGCTGTTAACTATTAATTAAGCAGCTAAGGCGTAATTAGATTCGCCATTTATATTTTTGTACCGCTTCGTTTACGTGTACACGGAGAACACGGTGCGCAGTTCAATGCCTCTTTAACCCCGTCGAAACCAAATTTCACCCCCAACAAAATACTTTTGAAATGTATGTATTGAGTTTTGAGTTATTGTTTCCAGGTAATATCGGGGATACCTGAGACTTTGTTTTCAAAACGTGAAAGAACAAAAAATAAATCTGAAAGACGGTTAAGAAATATTATAATATCAGAACTTATACTGATGCCGTCATCTATGGCTATAACCCGTCGTTCGGCTCTCCTGCAAATTGTTCTGCAAACATGCAGCATTGAAGCTCCCTTGGAGCCTCCGGGTAAAATAAAATTCCTTAGTTCTTCCAGTTGTGATGTAAAATAATCTATCGAGTTTTCAATTTCAGCAGCAAAATCCGGTGTTACCCTGGATATGTTCAGTTTTTTATTTTTTTCAGAATCAGGCGTCGCAAGATCTGAACCCAGCACAAACAATTTGTTCTGAATTTTTTGAAGCAGAGTTTTTATTTCTTCAGAGTTACATTCCGTTATGGTCAGTCCGATAATTGAATTTAATTCGTCAACTGTACCGTATGCTTCAATACGAACAGAATTTTTAGAAACCCTTTCGCCGCCAAATAATCCGGTTTCACCTGTATCACCTGTCTTAGTATAAATTTTCATTTTTTAAAAGGAGTTGATACTACTGTTGCATTAAAATTTTTACCCGAAGAATCTTTTACCAAAATTGATGTGCCTTCAGCAGAAAAACTTTTTTTAATATAACCTAAACTGATTGTCTTTCTTAACCTTACTGAATTAACAATTGAAGTTATGTTTCCTATTTCGTTCCCCTGTTCATCAAAAATGTTTAGAGGAGAATTTAAATCAGGCTGTTCATCTAAATCAATTCCACAAATCTGTTTCTGCACTTTGTCATAAGTGTCTAATCTTGCTATTACTTCCTGTCCAATGTAACAGCCTTTTTTGAAATCAATAAATTCTTTAAAACCGGCTTCAAGTGGATTATAGTTATCATTAATCTCATTCGGAGCTTGTAAGAAGCCCTGTTCAATCCTGTAAGTATTGAATGATTCTTCTCCGACGAGGTTAAAATTAAACAACCCTTTATTTTCCATTAAGTATCTGGTGAACTTGTGCGCATTGTTTGAATCAGCGATAACCCAGAATTTTAAACCACCATTCCTTTGGGTGACTTTGAGAAGAAAGAATAACATTCCTTCCGCATTAATTATTTTAAAAGTATCGGGCTGAATATTGTTAATAATATTTCCGCAAACCAGTGTGAGCAATGATTCTGCCTGCGGGCCAATTAATTCAAGTAACGTGTATTTACCGTTTGCGTCGTTTGCTTTAACATCATCACTGATTATGTATTTATTTATCCAGCTTATTACCTTTAGTTTATGAACATCACTGCAGATCAATAACTGATGTCCTTCAAAATTCATTAAGGTGCTTGTATCTATTATCCTTCCTTTATCCGAAGTAAATATAGTATTGATCAAACCTTCTTTTGGTAAATCTTTTACGGCGTTTGTACTTATTCTGTGAAGGTAATCAAGAACATCATCACCCTTTAACTCAATTATACCTGCGTGCGATATATTTCTTAATCCAACACCATTATAAAGCGAATCAAGTTCAACTTCGTTGCTTGTGTATGTTTTTATTGTACCATTTCCGTTTTCTTTTTCAATCTGATATCCGAGAGAATCTATATACTGAACCAATGGATTCATACTTGTATCAACACCTGTCATTCAATCTCCTTAATTAAAATCATTATCGCTCATTGTTGAGTTCATAAAAAATAAATAGAACTTTTCTATTTTTCTGGTAAACCGCCGGGAATTAATTTATCGGTAAATTTTGTATTACAAAGATACTAAAAAAAATTTAATATCGACGGGTCTGAGCCGGATTTCGGCTGTTGAAATAGAGGCTGTCAGCTTGGTTCCAGACAAATGCGACTGAATCTTTTGCCGATATTTTTTGCCCTGAATCATAAAAAATGTATTCGTAAAAATCAGGATAAACATCATTATTATAATTTAAAATCGTTCTTTGAAAATTTATTCCCTGATAAGTCATCATTAGATGCGGAAATGAAGTTATACCATTAATGAGGAAATAATTATAATCAATGTGCCCAGCACCCTGTGCATAGTGAAAATTAATTTTTATATATGGTATTCCTCTGTACTTCCAGTTTTCAAGGGAGAGTGTATTAAAACCACCGTGTGAAGGAACAGGAGCTTCCCAAACGGTATTAAATTTTCCATCGTTACATTCAAAAAGTACGAGATAAAAGAATGCAGTACCAAGTTTTGTACTGTCAAGATCGATATAGCTTTGATCATAACCCACAATGTTTTTTGTGTCGATCAATCTTTCTCCGGGTTTTGATCGTGCAATTAATGCGAAAACATATTTGCTGTCAAAATAGATGACCGCTGAACCAGGGGTGTTATACGTCAGTGACTTGTCAATGTCAACAAGGTATGTTCCTGCTGGATAATTATCAAGTACGAATTCTATTAAAGAAATAGTGTCGCACGGGGTTCTGTTAACCGCCTGTTCCTTTTTAATTTTCAGATTATAACGCTGTATCTCGGCATCTTTTTCAGGAAGGTTTTCCACACTCAAATAATTCTTCTGTCCTTTAATTTCTTTGTTATCGTTTCCACATGAGGTAATCAATACAGAAATAAGAATAATACTGATCTGAATTATTTTACTTTTTTTGAACATACAGGAAGAGTCTTTGTTTTATAGTTAAACAGGACAGTATAAAATACTGTCCCGTTATTATTTTTAAACAGAAAGTGAATATTCTTTTAAAAAATATGCTGAACTCATAATTCCAAGTTGATAATGATTTAAATCAAAATGTTCATTAGGTGAATGAAGATTTTCTGTATTTAAACCAAGACCCATTAACACAGCGGGAGCTTTTAATTTTCTCTGGAAGACTGTTATGATCGGAATAGAACCACCTTCACGCATAAAAACAGTTTTCTTTCCAAATGCTTTTGAAATAGCTTTTGATGCTGCCATAATTGCCGGATCTTCAAGTGGAGTCATTGCCGGTAATCCTCCATGTAAATCAGATACTTTTACTTTAACTGATTTGGGCGCAATCTGATGTATATATTTCGTGAACAGTTTAGCAATTTTTTTCGGCTCCTGATTAGGAACTAATCTCATACTAATTTTCGCAGTTGCTTTACCTGGTAATACGGTCTTTGCACCTTTACCGGTGAATCCACCAACTATTCCATTACAGTCAAGTGTTGGTCTTGCCCATATTCTCTCAAGTGTAGTAAATCCTTTTTCGCCTTTTAATTCAGAGACACCAAGTTCTTTTGCAAATTGTTTTTCTGAAAACTTAAGAGCTTTAAAATTCTCTCTTTCTTTTTTGGTAAGTTTTAAAACATCATTATAAAAACCGGGTATCGTGATTTTTCCGTCTTTATCCTGAAGTTTGGCAATCATTGCAGCAAGTATGTTTATTGGATTACCGACAGCTCCGCCAAATGTACCGGAATGTAAATCTCTATTCGGGCCTGTTACTTCGACTTCCATATAGGAAAGTCCACGTAGTCCATAGGTCAGAGTTGGAATTCCTGGTCCATATAAGGAAGTATCAGATACTAACACAGCATCACACTTCAGGAGTTCGGTATTCATATTAATGAAGGATTCAAGACTGGCGCTTCCGATTTCTTCTTCACCCTCAATTAAAAATTTTACATTAAGCGGAAGAC
>JAEXTA010000190.1 GCA_023453665.1 Bacteroidota bacterium
GATAACTGATGAGTGCAAAAAAGTATTTAACTATCTTACCCGTGAAAGCGGACATGAAAATTTCACTCACCTGCTTGCAGCGCCGTTTAACCTGCGAAACGGATTTGAAGAACTGATTAACCATGAAATAAATAACACTCTTGCCGGGAAGAAAGCATCAGTAATATTAAAGTTGAATAGCCTTGAAGATAAAAAGATCATAAAAAAAATTTATGAGGCATCACAAGCAGGAGTTAAAATTAATATTATTGTAAGAGGTATTTGCTGTCTTATTCCCGGTATTAAAGGACAGAGTGAAAATATAAAAGTGATAAGTATTGTTGACCGGTATCTTGAACATTCAAGGATTTACATTTTTCACAATGACGGTAAACCTAAATATTATTTTGCATCGGCTGATCTTATGGGAAGAAATCTTAACAGGCGTGTTGAATTATGTGTACCTGTTTATGATCAGCAATTAAAAAATATTCTGAAGGAATTAATTAATCTTCAGTTAAAAGATAATGTGAAGGCAAGAATTATTGATAAAAAACAGATCAATAATTTCAGGAAATCAACATCACAAAAAAAGATAAGAGCACAGTATGATACTTATCAATACCTGAAAACAATTGATCCGTTTTCCTGATTCATTTTTCAGAACATAAAACTCGTAGCAAAATAAAAAAGAGAGTTCTCTTCCGATATTGCGTAAGTTATAGATAAGTTTAATTGACGCTGAAGATATGATATCCAGAATCCTCCGCCGTAAGCAGGATGCCATTTATCTGAACTTAAATTTTTTGTATAAACTCTTCCCGTTTCACCAAAAACATGAAAACCAAATTTGCCAAGCAGTATAAATTTTAGCTGTGTCAGATAAGTCCGCAGTTCAAGTTGTCCGAATAATTTTGAATCGCCCGAAAATCTTTCCCTGCTGTAACCGCGAAGATTATCACTTCCACCAAGAAATGTAGATTCATAAAACGGATACTCGCCCCATATTTTTTCACCAATAGTTCTTAATGCTAAAGTGTTTTCTGTTAGCATATCAATCTGAAAATATTTTCTCAGTTCAAATCCTGCTTTGTAAAAGTTTCGTTTTATGTCGAATAATTTTGGAGTAACATTTGCATAAAGATTTACAAAAACTCCGGTTTGCGGATTATTGGCATTGTCTCTGTCGTCATATTCAAATTGAGTTTTGAATGTCAATGAGCGAACACTTCCGTTTCCATAATTTTCATTTGGAAAAAAATAAAGCAGAGTATCATTCTTTAAATTTGAGGTTGAATAATCGTAGGAAAAACCGGCGGACAATAAAGAATAATCACCGGTAATAAATCCTATTGAAGATGAAATTTTAAATTGTTCGCGGTCTAATTTATAATAGTCTATCGATTCAAGATCTTTCATGTATAGAGTTTCATTGCCATAACCGAAATATTTAGTCAGGCTTAATTCGCTTTTAAATATCCGTATATCCACCCTGGCTCCATTTATCAGCGAATAAAATTTGGAATCGAAATCAATACTGTAACTGTTCGGAGTGGTGGCATAAGCTCCCAGCAATTTTACTCTGTACTCATAAGGTTCAACTCTAAAATTATACTTATAGACTAATGGTCCCCCGCCAAAAATAAAACCATTGTCGCTGTCATAATTTATTACGGGCAGAATAAAAAACTCATGTCCCCTGTCCATTTTTTGAGGTTCATATTTTTCAAAATCATCTTTTGATGCAGGGATTTCATCTGTATTAAAATAAGTTCCATTGTTAAAAATCACTTCAGTCTTTTTTCCGCTGTCATAAAATTCGGTTTTGTTTTCAGCATCAGGTATTGGTGTAACTGAAAGAAAATATCCCCGTACATTTGAACTATCGATAAATGTATCTTTCCCTTCATCACCTATAATTCTGACAAGCGGACTGCAATCAACATCACCTTTAAGTAAGGTATAATCATCACCATCAAGGACATATATCCTTATCTCGCTGGTAAGATTGTTATCAAATATTTTATGGTAAAGATACTTCCCTTCTTTTTCTCCTGTCGATTTGTCACGTTTAAAGACTGTCACTGATGTTTGTTCGTCACTTATCCTGTTAACAAAAACATAATCATCTTTAGCTGTAGTATAAATATCCACAATCTTATTAATTCGTTCATAAAAATCTTCTGATACTTCAGCAAGCTGCTGCCTTCTCGAAATTAATTTTTCTTTTATTTCATTACCGGCAATTTTCTGATGTTCGATTGGAAGCCTGTTTACAGCTTCATCAATTACTTCATCGGTTATATTAGTTATAACATAATTTGTAACTGAATCCCATTGTGTTTTTGTAAGTTCGGATAAAAACCTGCTGTCAAGAAATCTTCCGCTCCAGGTAATAAACTTAACCGGCGGGATATCATAACCAAAATGATTTAACTGGGGTACTATAAAGCGCGCAAGTGCGGGAAGTATTCCGTTAAGTTTTGCGAATGCCTGATCTCTGTCTCGCGGAATAGGATTCCACAATTCGGCTTCACCATAACTGAATTTAGCCCATCTCCATTGATCGGTATGACGGTCCCAGTCGCCGAGTAAAATGTCCATCAATCTTGCTTTTAGAAAATCTGTGCTATTAACTTTTTCATCGCGTTTTTCTGCAAGCCTGTCGAGAAGTTTAAATGTTCCCGAAATTTTTTCTGCGCCTGCAAATGTTGTATCAAGTAGATCATTTTCATCGGGATGAAGTTCAATCATACCAAGCAATCCGGCAAACTCATTCCGGAATTCACCAAGTTTTTCATCGTCAGGCATAACAACAAGTTTGGGTTCTGCCTGAAGTACATTTACAGCATTTAGTAATGGAACAACTACAAGTGCAGCAAGCGGATTGGATGAACTTATCTGATCCTGTATAACATCACCGGCAAGAGAATTTCTTAACTCATCAGGTAAAACTTTTTTTGGATCTTTGTTTATCGATCTGAATTTCCAGATGAATCCGTCTCTTGTAATAAACTGTAATGATTTGGTTTGCATGCCTCCGCCTTTTTTTAACGGAGTAATTCCACCTTGAAAATTATTCAGGTCTAGTATTTCAACTTCAACAGGTGTAACCCACAAATCCCGCCAATGACTGCCGAAAAATATTTCATGCAGCCAGTTTGCTTTATATTCAGTTCCTGGGACAATGATAATTTTTTTTACGGAGTCAGATGTTTGCGGTTTAATTTCGGTCGAAAAGAAAAAAAGTGAAATGATTAAAACGAAAATTATTCTCTCAATGTTTATCGTCATCAGGTTCTTAAACCCGGTTGCTGATTTCATCATTCTTTTATCCAGAATGACAAAACGATTTCTGGATTTTTATAGGGCGCTGATGGTTTAATGACATCAAGTTTAATTTTTCCATCGGCAAAAAAATCTACCTGCATAAAACCCGGATATGATCCGGCAAATAATGATCTCTCGCCTGTTCTCAAACCTTCACGATGCGTTGATGTTCCGTACCCGCTGATAAGATAATAGTTGTCTGCAATTCCATTTAAAACCTGAAGTGTATGTTCATGACCTGTGACGTACAGCAATGAAGCAGGATATTTTTCAAACACTTTTTCCAGCTGAAGTTTTAAATTTTGATATTTACTATTGGATATATCCTGAGTAGTAACTCCAAAATTTCTTGCTAAAGGATAAAGTGAACCTAATACAGGAAGCGGTATCCACAAATTTTCATTTATATGTCTTAATGGAAAAATGTGATCCTTCCATTCAAAGTAACCACCGTGCTGACCATAAGAATCAACCGGGTGATGACCTGCGACAATAACAAATTTTCCGTCTGCGTTTTTTATACTTGAATCAAGCGAATCTATAATTGCCTGTTCAGTACATGGAAAACAAATTTTGTCACCATCTTCCGGTCTTCCATATTCATGAAGCCACCATTGTGTGTCAAGAATTATTAACCTCACTTTTCCATTAAGGTCGACCACTTCAGGACCGGGACATCCGCCTTTGGGAATAAAAGAGACTTGCTTTAGTTTAAGACTATCAAAAAATCTTACCTGGCTAAGTATTTTTCCCCAGCCTGCTTCACCATTATGATCCCAGTCGTGATTTCCGGGAATAAAAATCCTTTGGTGCTACTTTCTTCTATTACTTTTACCTGCTCAAGTAATTTCCTTTCGCTTGTTTGTCGTTCATCATGTCCCTCTTCATGTAAACCATCAGGATAAATATTGTCACCAAGAAAAAGTATTGATGTTATTCCGGGCAGTTCTGATGCTTTTTTCTGAAGGGTTTCAAGAACAGGTTCTTTTTCTATTAGCGAAGGATCACCTGCATCGCCGATTAACAGTAACCTTGTAACCGGTTTTTCTTTTATATTTTTTTGATTTACTATCTGCCTGACTGACGGATTAATATAAGTGCCCTCCAAGCTTTCACCAGCATAAAAATAAACACCGGCAGTATAAACTGACAGGAAAATTATTGCGATCAGGAAACGTTTGGATTTATTCTTCTTCATTGGATTGCGAAAATTTTATTTTCTTGTAAAAGGATATTTTGTTAAAGTCGCTGAAGATTTTCCGCCTTCGTCAGAAATGTACATAAAAAGATCTTTGCCGAATGTAATTCCTTCAGGCTGTTTATGTATTTCATTTTTTAGTTTTGATTGTGCAAGCAATTTCCCTTCAGCAGAGATTTCTATTATTGCTTTATCATTTGCTGAGATAATAAAAAAAGAACCTGATACGGAATTTCTTTCAATTCCTGACGGAGAAAAATCTTTTATACCTGTCAGTTTCGTTACTTCAGAAATGTTTAATCTGAATCTTGGCTCTTGTAAAAGTGTTTTGGAATTAAGATCAAAAGTGTAAACATTTTTATAACCGGATTTTTTTTCATCACTTCCCTTACAGGCTAATAAAAGTGAGTGAGTAACAGGATCATAACAAAGTCCTTCAACATCATGTTTGCGGGTTAATCCGGTTGAAAATTTTCTGTACTGCGAATATCCTTTGTCGGGCTGTTCATAGAACCTGAAAAGATCACCTTTACTAGTAACGATATAAAAATTTGGTCCGAAGATGGCGATATCTTCAAAGTCGTCTGTCAGTACATATTCACCAACGTTAAACCACTTAACAATTTTTCCTGTTTGTTTGTCAACTTCATACATTATTGCAACTTCATCATTGTGTGCAAACAATCTTCCGTCTTCTGTAAAGGCAATTCCGGAAATTTCCGTAAGTGAACTTGTAAGTGATATTTTTTGCATTCCATCGCCAATTACTTTGTACTTAGCCAGCAGACTTTGTTTTGTATCAGCCTGGACAAATAATGACATCAGTATTATCAGTAAAAACAATAGAATTTTTTGTGCGAAATAATTTTGCATTGATGACTCAAATTATAGATAGGAAAATAAAAAACAGTTCAGCTAAAATATTTTGATAAACCCATACGGTTCATAATACTCGCCATACGAGGATCATTATGCAATATTTTCCAGTTTGGATTTACTGCAAGAAAAATCAGTCCACCTAATCTTTCTTCAAAAGCTATTTCGAGATAATGGAATACCTGATCGAAATCTTTTAGTCCTGTATATATAATTGCAAAGTCCAGACAAAGAGAGCCGGTATTATCCATTGATTCTCTTTCTTTAAGAAGCTGAATACATTCAAGCGCTTTTTCTGTTTGTCCGGTAACGGCATACGCGTAACCTAACGGAGTAATACCTTTTCGTTTATCACCTGTTCTTTCCTGTGCATCGTGAAGATATTTAAATGCTTTTTCATTATCACCTTTGTGCAGGTATAAAAATCCGAGTGAGTATAATGACGTACGGAAACCAGGATCAAGTTCAAGTATTTTAAAATTATGTTCTATGGCATCATCAATTCTTCCGTTGGAAAAGTATGCATCAACCAAAGCACCATTTATAGGAAGAGATAACGGATCAAGTTTATATGCTCTTTCCATTTCAGTTAATGCCTCGTGAGTTTTACCAACGGCAGTCAGGAACAATGAATATGCATAATGCAGATTTGCATTTGTCTCGCACAAGTTGAATGCTTTTTCAAATGATTTTCTTGATTCCTCCCAATCCCAGTCATAAAACAATTGAACAAGAGCAAGACTTATCAGATTTTCTGTCAATGAATCATCCAGTTCCATTGATTTAAGTGCATACTCTTTTGCTTTCGGATATGCAATTTTCGGTTTCAGGAATCCGATAGCACCGAGATAAATATAGCTGCTGGCAATACCTGAATATGCTAATGAAAATGATTTGTCCAGTTCAATTGCCTGTTCATAAATTGAAATGGCTTTTTTAACATCCAAAGGAGTCCACTTATTCCAGTAATAGCGTGCTTTCAGCATAAGGTTATATGCTTCGATGTTATTTGTAGCGGCTTTTACCAGCGGCTGTGATACATCTGTATAAGCAAGTTTTTGCCTGAGTTTGTTTGCAATCGTTCTTGATATTTCATCCTGAACTTCGAAAATATCTTTTACATCACGATCGTAGGTTTCAGACCATTCGTGGTAACCATCTTTTGTATTAATTAACTGTGCTGTTACACGAACCCGTTCACCTGATTTTCTTACGCTGCCTTCTATAACAGTTGTTACGTTAAGATGTTTGCCAATTTCTCTTATGTCTTCATTTTTTCCTTTAAATGCGAATGACGATGTTCGCGATGTAACTAACAGTCCTTCCACTTTTGTAAGAGCGTTTAATATTTCCTCTGTTATTCCATCGCTGAAATATTCATTTTCGGGATCAGCGCTCATATTAATAAACGGAAGTACGGCAACACTTGGTTTATTGGTCGCACTTATTTTCTGAACTTCCTGGATTGATGGAATGATAAGTCCTTCTTCTTTAAGCGCAAAAATTTCGACAGGCTTTTTAACATTTTTAAGTTCAAACATTCCCAATGAAACGGCATCAAGTCCGGGGTGATTTCTTATTTCATCATACACCCTTTCAGAAATCAGAACAGATCCGCCAACACCTTTTGTTTCAATTCTTGAAGCAACGTTAACAGCATCACCGTAAACACCATCATCATCATAAACAATATCGCCGGCGTGTATTCCTATCCGGATCGGGATTCTTGGCTCAGTCAATAATTTTTTCTGAATTTCGATTGCGCATTTTACTGCCTCGATAACACTTCCGAAAATTGAAAGTGTACCGTCACCATAAAATTGAAGTATACGCCCGTTGTGTTCAAGCATTGCTGATTCAAGTACATCACGATGTTTGTCGCGTTTAACTTTAGCTTTTTGTTCATCCTCCTGCATCATCGCGGTATATCCGACCATATCGGTAAACATGATCGCAGCAAGTATTCGTATCGGGTATTCAGACATTAGGAGTATTTCACAAGTTGATTAATTTTTCGCTGGTCAATTTAGCCGATGCGCTATGAAAAGGCAAACCATATTCAATAAGTAACGACTAAGAATAATTGAATGTAAAACTAAAATGTTAAACGGTGAATTGATTTCAGAAATATTTTTTATTTTGCATAAAAGCTTAAGCGCTGTTCGAACTATTTGTTCACTAAAAAAAGTTGATAAATATGAAAAGAATTATCCTCAATACCTTTCTTGTATTGATCCTTGTTGTTCCGGTTACTCTATCACAATCCGATGAATATGATAGAATCCTGACCTCATTTAATCCTGACACAGTCAAACCTCAAAGATTTGATATGGGAAAAATGTGGACATTTGATTATCCACCGCTCGATTATTTCAAAGAAGAATATAATTTCTCTCCTTCAAAAGAATGGCTGAACAAAGTACAGAAAGCTGCACTGAGATATGGCAACGGTTGTTCCGCTTCGTTTGTTTCAGGTGCTGGATTGATAATGACAAATCATCATTGCACGCGGGGCGATCTTTATAGTGTTCAAAAAGAGGGAGAAGATTTACTAAAAAATGGTTTCTACGCTGCATCACCTGAAGAAGAACGAACAATGCCGGGATTGTTTGTTGATCAGTTAATGATTATCGAAGATGTGACTGATAAAATAAAACAAGCAATGGATGAAGGAAAAACTGATGAAGAGAAAGTCGAATTAAAAAAGGAAATTATTTCTGAATTAGAGACAGCTGGAAAAGAAAAAAATCCTGGTCTCTACTTTAAAGTTGTTACACTTTACAACGGAGGTAAGTATTCACTCTACGGTTATAAAAGATATAATGATATCCGTTTAGTTTTCGTTCCTGATTTACGAACCGCAAAACTCGGAGGTGATTATGATAACTTCACTTACCCGCGTTACGGATTGGACTGCGCTTTCTTCCGCGCTTATGATGAAAATGGCAAACCAGTAAAATCCGAAAATTATTTTGAGTGGAGCGACAATGGCGCTGTTGAGGATGAGCCGATATTTGTCGTTGGTAACCCTGGAACAACAACTCGTATACACACAATTGCACAGATAGAATATTCACGTGATATACAAACGCCTAACACTGTTCAGCTATTTAAAGATCTTTACGCTATTTATGAAGAAATGGTAATGGCTGATAATGCTGAGAACTTTGAACTTGTAAGCAGACTTTATTCAATTGGTAACGGTTTAAAAGTTTATGAAGGAACATATAAAGGATTGCTCGATCCGTACCTTCTTGCACGTAAAATAAACTTTGAAAAACAATTCAAAGCAGCAGTTCAAAACAATTCTGAACTGAATCAAAAATACGGACATCTCTGGGAAGAAATAAAACAATCACGCAAAGAAGCATCAGAATATGCTAAAGAACTATTTGCTTATAGTTTAAGTCCGTTTTATTCTCCTGTTTATTTCAGGATAGCCCGTGACGTAATTCAATTGGCAGATCAGCTTAAACTTGATGAAGATAAACGAAAGCCAGAATACAAAGGCGATGCTTTAAAGGAAACAATTTCAAAAATTTATCCTGAAGTAATTGATGAATCATTACAGAAAAAACTGTTTGAGCTTCAGTTAAAAGTTTTTAGAAATAATCTTGGTGAGAATAATTCATTAGTAAAAACGTTTGCCGGAAATATTAATGATGAAAATGTGATTGAAAATATTCTCAGCAGATCAATGCTTACTTCAAAAGAAAAGATTGATGAATTGTGCAAACTATCTTCCGACCAAATTCTAAACTCCGATGATCCGTTTATAAAATTCAGAGTAAGTACGCGCGACAGACTTTCTGAACTTTTACAAAAAGACAGGGTAATTCAGAATAAAGAATCAGTTAACAACCAGTTGCTCGGTGAAGCACTTTATAAAGTTTATGGTGATGTTATTCCACCTGACGCAACATTCACATTGCGTATTGCTGACGGAGTAATGAAAAGTTATGATTATAACGGAACGAGAGCTCCGCTTAAAACTACTTTCTACGGAGTGCTTGATCGTTATTATTCGTTCGACAAAAAGTTTCCTTTCAATCTTTCACCGATGTGGGAGAATCTTCCTGAAGAATTTGATTTAAGTACACCATTAAATTTTATTTCAACGAATGATATAATCGGCGGCAACTCCGGCAGTCCGGTAATTAATCGTGATGCAGAAATAGTTGGACTTGCTTTCGATGGAAATCTTGAAAGTCTGCCGGCGAGATATATTTATACAACCGAAGCTAACAGAACAGTAAGCGTTCATTCATCAGGAATGATAGAAGCGATAAGAGATCTCTACAAGGCAACAAGATTGAGTGATGAATTACTTTCAGGAAAAATGAAATAATTAAAACTTGTCATTTCGATGGCATAGCCAGAGAAATCTCAGTGGTTCTCCGTGTAATTCTTTCACGGAGAACCACCGAGAATACACGGAGTTACACTGAGAAATTTGAAAGGAGAAACAATGAGTTTTGAAAAAGTTGGCGGTATAAGTGGCGAAGCAGTTAAAGCAAAAACCGGAAAAGACTGGAACGAGTGGATAAAACTACTCGACAAAACCGATGCAAAAAAAATGAATCACAAAGAAATTGTAGCTGTGCTAAAAGATAAGTATAGTGT
>JAEXTA010000191.1 GCA_023453665.1 Bacteroidota bacterium
ATAGTATACAACCCGGGTCAGGATACTCTTCTATTATTTCAATTATAACTGGTTCAGGTGTGTAACAAATTGGTGTTAACTGTACTGGTGTCGGATCATGATAGACCGGTTCTGTTGGTTCAACAGGAGGTTGAACTATTGTAGTTGTGGGTTTAGTGCCGACTCTATCGAGTCTTCCCCCGTCACCATCTCTGGTGTTTCCTTTGTCCCTGCGTTGGGCTTCAATTGTGATCGTGATTAAAAGAATGGAAGAAAGAATAATTGTAAAAGTTTTCATTGAATACCTCCCGCAAAATTTGAAAACTTTGATTCTATAATTATGCCAGAGATTTTTTCGGTATGATTCAAAAAAAAGTGGCCAGGTTAGCTGACCACTTTTCTGCTAGCAATTATTAGAACTGTTAAACGTGAACTTCCACTTCTTTAAGATGTGCTTCCTTGACTTTTTCAAGTGCCTGTTCAAGATCTTTTATAATATCATTAACATTTTCGATTCCGACTGACAGACGAACCAGTCCTTCAGTAATACCACCGGCAAATCTTGCTTCTTTTCCCATTGAGTAATGTGTCATACTCGCAGGATGTTGAATGAGGCTTTCAACACCGCCAAGACTAACAGCAAGCTGGCACAACTGAACAGAATTCATCATCACCTGACCGGCTTCAAATCCGCCTTCAAGTTCAAATGTTATCATTCCTCCGGGACCTTTATGCTGTTTTTTTCCAAGTTCATATTGGGGATGACTTTTTAATCCCGGAAAACTTATTGTTTTAATCAACGGATGTTTTTCAAGCCACTCAGCAATTATCTGTGCGCTTTCACAATGACGTTCCATTCTAAGAGCTAGAGTTTTTAATCCGCGGTGTACTAGGAATGAATTGAACGGATCAATTACTCCGCCAATCTGATTAAGAGTTTTTCTGAATAGAGTATATGTTTCTTCATCTTTCACAACAACAATTCCGCCTACTACATCCGCATGTCCGTTTAAGAATTTTGTTAAACTGTGCATTACAACATCAGCCCCAAGTGCCAACGGATTTTGAAGTGCCGGGCTCATAAATGTATTATCGACTGCAACTTTTGCGTTATGTTTGTGAGCTACTTCAGAAATAGTTTTTATATCTGAAATACATAATGTTGGATTTCCTGGTGTTTCAAGATATACAACTTTTGTGTTTGGTTTAATCGCATCAATTACATTTTGAACTTTGGAAGTATCAACGAAAGTTGTCTCAACTCCAAACTTTTTCATAATTGTATTGAGAAGAGTTGTGGTTGGACCATAAACAGCCGCTGAACAAACGACATGATCGCCAGCCTGGGTTAAGCTTGCAAATATTGTGTGAACTGCTGCCATTCCGCTTCCGCAGCCAAGAGCTTTGTGACCTCCTTCAAGTTCAGCAATAGCGTCTTCCATTGCCTGAACCGTTGGGTTTAACATCCTTGTATAGATGTAACCCTTTTCTTCACCTGCAAAAAGTGAAGCACCATGTTGAGCTGATTTAAATTTAAATGTTGAGGTTTGATATATTGGCGGTACTACACATCCGAATTCATATTCATCAATACCGGCGTGAACACATTTAGTCTGAAAATCTTCATTATTGTGTTTTTTCATTTTGATCTCCCTTGATCCTATAAAATTATTTTATTCGCTATTACAAACATAGGCAATTTTATTGTGAGAGGGAATGGTTTCAAATCATTCTAACCAGAGGAAAGGTCAGTGACCGTTCCCTACAAGAAAAATATTTATAATTTACTATCGTATTATTGATGGATTTTCTTGAATTCATATTTTGTAAATTCGATAAAATCATCAACGCTCAGTGTCAAAGATTTTACAACTCCATTTTCAATTTCAAACGGAATGATTTTTATGCCATACGTCGCATCGCTGTAAGTGCATAGGAATCTGTTTTCATTTATAAATTCAAGCTTACCTTTAAGTTTTGAATGATGTTCAAAATTCATTTCAAGATTATTTTCACTTTTTGTTATATCTATATAACCATAAACTTCGTTCTCATATCTTCCGGCAAGTTTCCCTAAATCAATTGAAGATGTCAGATTCATGCCAACAGAATCGCGCATATCTTTAATCCACTTTGCCCTGTTAAGATTTCTGCGGTTAAATGATTCATAAAATGTTGAATCGTAATTCCTGTATGGAAGTCCAAGATAAGCATCAATTATTTCCCACTTTAACGAAACGAAAAAAGGATTCTGATCAGTATTTGTTAAAACAACGACACCGAGTTTTTCTTCCGGAACAAGTGTAACTGATGTAACAAAACCATTAACACCGCCAGTGTGCTGAACAAGTTCGCGTCCTTCATAATCCTGAAATTCCCAGCCAAGTCCATATAAAGTAAAATGCGTTTTATTATAAGGATGACGGGATCTTCCTTCAATGGATTGTGGTTGTCTTGTTCTTTGAATTACAGAATATGGAATTATTTTTTCTCCATCTAATTTGCCGCTGTCTAATTGAGCGATGAGCCAGTGACTCATATCATTGATTGATGAACCGATAGCTCCGCAAGGTGCGAGATTATCAAAACTTTGAAACGGAATTACAGACATTTTACCATCTACATATGAATGTGCTTTTGCAATATTTTCAGAATTATAAAATTCAGTTGAGAGGGCGACAGTTCGGTTCATTTTTAAAGGCGTGAAAATTTTTTCTTTAAGGTATTGATCCCAGGTTATACCGGTAATAGCATGAATAACTTTTCCTGCAATTGCATAACCGGCATTTGTGTATCCCCATTTTGTTCTGAAGCCATAATCCGGAGTGAGCTTCCCGAATTTTTCAACAACTTCATCACTTGTGAGATCAGAAGTCCAGTACATAAAATCACCCTGAAAAGTTTCCATTCCCATTCTGTGCGAGACAATATCAATGAGATTTAATTCCTTTGTTACCCATTCGTCCTTCATTTTAAAATCAGGAAGATATTTTATCACCTTGTCATCAAGTGAACAAAGTTTTTCATTTTCCATCAAAGCTAAAGCGGTTCCTGTAAATGCTTTTGTATTTGAACCGATAAGAAAGAGAGTGTTTTCATCAACCTTATCTTTGGTTCCGAGTTCTTTAACACCATAACTTTTCATTAATTCAATCTTGCCGTCTTTAATAACACAAACAGCAACACCGGGAAGATCATATTTATCAAGGGCACGCTGTACATAGCCGTCAAGGCTATCAGTCACAAAAGCAGGTTGAGAATAAATTTGAAATGAGAGTATCAGAAAGAGTAAGAAGGCAAATATTCTTTTCATTTATTTTCCTTTCAGAATTTTGTTTCAAAATTAAGAAAATTATGATTATCGATAATCTAATAATTTGATGAACGGATGGAAGGAAAAATATTATTTAGCTCAATAAATGAGTAACTAAAATTATCCTAAAAAGATAAAGTATATAGTTTATTTCAACAGAACTATACTTCAGGCTGGAACAGTTAAATTACAGGTATGGTATTTTTTTTATTATTCTTTCATTACCTTTAAATACAAAATCAGAGGCTTCTATGTCTAAAAGATTAAATATAATTATCGAAAAAGATGAGTTTGGTTATTACGCTTACTGTCCTGATCTTGAAGGATGTCAAACTCAGGGTGATACATTGGATGAAGTTAGTGAGAATATAAAAGAAGCGATTGAACTTTATCTTGAAACATTGACAGAACAAGAGAAAATAAAATTAACCGCAAGAGAAATTTTAACTACAAGTTACGAGGTTTCGATTGCCTAAAGACCCTCGCTTGAAAGCTGTCGAAGCTGAAAAAATTCTATTTGAAAATGGATTTATACTCGTACGTACAAGGGGGGTAATCCCATTTCATAAAGGAAAGGTACTACACCCTAAAATTGTTAAACAGGTTCTTAAAGCGATTGAATAATTTCTGTCCTATTTCCTACCAAATTTCCTTATATTTCTCACTCAAAATCTGAAATACATTATTCGGTAATATTTTGACCAGACAAAAAATTCTTGTTACTTCCGCGCTTCCTTACGCAAACGGACCTATTCATCTCGGACATTTAAGCGGCGCATACCTGCCTGCGGATATTTATGTACGTTATAAAAGATTAAATGGTGATGATATTATTTACATCTGTGGTTCTGATGAACATGGTGTTCCTATAACTATAAGTGCTGATAAAGAAAAAGTGTCACCCAACGTAATTATTGATAGGTATCACTTACAAAATAAAAAAGCATTTGAACGTTTCGGGATGAGTTTTGATAATTACTCAAGGACAAGTCTCCCGGTTCATCACGAAACCGCAAAAGAATTTTTCCTTGAATTTTTTAATCGCGGGCTGTTGATCGAAAAAAAATCAAACCAGTTCTACGATGAAAAAGCAAAAATGTTTTTGCCCGACAGGTACGTTGAAGGAACATGTCCGAAATGTGGTAACGAAGAAGCAAGAAGTGATGAATGTGAAAATTGCGGTTCATTATATGATCCATCAGAATTAAAAAATCCCAAAAGCAAAATATCAGGCGGTAGACCGACTTTAAAAGAAACATCACATTATTATTTCCCGCTTGGCAAATATCAGCCGGCACTTGAAAAGTATATTGACGAAATGAACACACAGTTCGGCTGGAAAGAAAATGTACTTCAATACTGCAGAGGCTGGTTTAAGGATGGATTAAAGGACAGAGCAATTACAAGAGATCTGGATTGGGGAATAAAAGTGCCAGTTGACAGCGCTGCAGGTAAAGTTATTTATGTCTGGTTTGAAGCAGTACTTGGATATATCTCTTCAACGAAAGAATTGTCTCAGCAAAAAAATAATCCTGAATTCTGGAAAAAGTACTGGCAGGATACTGAAACAAAATATATAGCGTTCATTGGTAAAGATAATGTTGTGTTTCATACGATAATTTTCCCGGCAATACTTATGGCATGGAATGAAGCTGGCAAAGAGCAATATTGTTTTCCGCAGAATGTCCCGGCAAATGAGTTTTTAAATTTTGAAGGAAAGAAATTTTCTAAAAGCAGGGGTTGGGGAATTGATGTTGATGAATTCCTGGATATTTTTCCTGCCGATCCGCTTCGTTATACACTTGCTGCAAATCTACCTGAAACACGTGATACGGATTTTTACTGGAAAGAATTTCAGCTAAGAAATAATTCTGAACTTGCCGATATACTTGGTAACTTTATAAATAGAACTTTCACATTTGTGTTTAAACATTTTGATGGAAAAGTTCCTTCTGCGGTAAAGCTGGAAAAAATTGACGAAGAAATGCTCAGTGAAATTTCCGGATACCCGAAACGTATTTCAGAATACTTTGAGAAGTATAAAATTCGCGATGGCGTAAACGAAATAATGAATCTTGCCCGTGACGGCAATAAATATTTTAATGATTCAGAACCATGGAAAACAATAAAATCAGATAAAGAAAAATGTGGAACAACTTTAAATATTTGTCTGCAATCTATTTACACTCTTGCAGAATTATTTTCACCTGTTATTCCGTTTACTACTGAAAAGTTATTTAAAATGCTGAATGCAAAATCCTTTGACTGGAATGAATCAGGTAAACCGCAATTGAAATCAGGACATCAACTAAATCCTGCGGAAATTCTTTTCCCTAAAATTGAAGATGAAAAAATAGAAACACAGATGAATAATCTATCAGGAAATAATCAGAAGCAGGATGAATTAATTTCTTATGATGACTTTATGAAAATTCATCTGAAGGTTGCAGAAGTCATCGAAGCAGAGAAACTTGCTAAAAGTGAAAAGTTAATAAAGCTTAAAGTCCGCCTTGATAATGAAGAAAGACAGGTTGTTGCCGGTATTGCAAAAAGTTATAAACCGGAAGATTTGTTAGGTAAAAAAGTTGTATTGGTTGCAAATCTTAAGCCTGCAAAGCTTATGGGAACTGAATCGCATGGTATGATTCTGGCAGCCGAAACTGCAAATGGTTCACTTGAAATTTTGAATATAAGCAGCGAAGTAAACAATGGAACCAGGGTTAAGTAACAGAAATAATTTTAAGGGAAACAAAATGAAAAAAATTCTTTTTGTGGTGTTGGTTTATGGTCTGACAATTTTTGCACAAAGTCCGGTTAATAAAATATCGGAAATGCTTCAACAAAAAGTTAACTCAGCCGGTAATGATGAAAAAGTTCTTGTATGGATTTTCTTTAATGATAAAGGAACAGACATTAATACTTTTTACGCAAACCCTGAAAGTGTGGTAAGTGATAAATCATTAAAGCGAAGAGAAAAAGTTTATCCAATAAATCAATTAATTAATTACCAGGATTTGCCGGTTAACACAAATTATGTAGATGCAGTAGTATCTCTTGGATTTGAAGTTAAACAAAAATCAAAATGGTTGAACGGAATTAGCGGATACATCACCAGGTCTCAGTTAAACTCTGTTGTTAATCTTCCTTATGTAAATAACCTTGATATAGTTTATGCGTTAATAAAAAATTATGAACCTGTTTCAGAGAACAAAACAGAACCCGTGTTGTTAAAAGAACAACCTGAAGGAGTTCATTCTTACAATTATGGAAACTCATTCAATCAAATGAACCAGATAAATGTTCCTGCATTACATGATTCGGGATATACAGGACAAGGTGTTACTATATGTGTTCTGGATGCAGGCTTTAACAGGCTCTCGCACATTGCTTTTACAAGTATGAATATTATAGCAGCCTGGGATTTTGTTAATGGTGATCCTGATGTCGGTGACGGCACTGATATGGGCACCGGGACACATGGAACTCAGACATTATCAACTATTGGTGGATTTAGTCCAGGTAATCTTATTGGACCTGCTTTTAACGCTGATTATATTCTCGCAAAAACCGAAAACACCGACAGTGAAACACCTATTGAGGAAGATAACTGGATAGCAGCAGTTGAATGGGCTGATAGTATTGGTGTTGATGTCACATCAACTTCACTCGGTTATATTGGTTTTGATACTCCTTATCCAAGTTATACGTGGCAAAGTATGAATGGAAATACATGCCGTATCACAATAGCTGCAGATCTTGCAGTTGCAAGAGGAATTGTGGTTGTTAACTCTGCCGGAAATGAAGGCAGTAACAGTTCACACAATACATTGGGTGCGCCTGCAGATGGCGACAGTGTAATTGCAGTTGGTTCTGTAACGAGCAGCGGAACCAGGTCATCATTCAGCAGCGTAGGACCAACAGTTGATGGAAGAATAAAACCGGATATTATGGCAATGGGTTCATCAGTAAGAGTAGCAAGCCCATACAATAATAATAATTTTACCAGTGCCGACGGAACATCATTTAGCTGCCCTCTGGCTGCAGGTGTTGCAGCATTAGTTCTGTGTGTTAATCCTAATCTTACACCAATGCAGGTAAGAGATGCAATGAGAAATACTGCATCACGTTATAACAATCCTGATAATCAATATGGCTGGGGTATTTTAAATGCTGTATTAGCAACACAAGTTTTTCCATTACCCGTTGAACTAACATCATTTAACGGATCATTTTCCGGAAATAAAATTAATCTTAGCTGGATCACATCATCTGAAAAAAATAATTACGGATTTGAAGTTCAAAGAGAGAATGAAAATCAATCTTACCAGACAATTGCATTCATAGAAGGTAAAGGAACAACAACAAATAATAATTTCTATTCATATTCAGATGAAAGTTTTGCTTCAGGAAAAAATTATTACAGGCTTAAACAATTAGATTATGACGGTACTTTTGAGTACTCAAATGAAATAATGGTTGAAGCATCAACCTTTGACGGTTTCTATCTTTCAAAAAATTATCCAAATCCTTTCAATCCTTCAACAAAAATTGACTTTGTTATACCTTCAAAATCAAATGTTACTATAAAATTATTTGATTTACTGGGAAGGGAAATTAAAGAACTTGTTAATGAAGTATTGGAAAAAGGAAATCATACATTAAATGTAGATATGCAGGATTCTCCCAGCGGAATTTATTTACTTAAACTTGCAGCAGGTGAATTTTCAAAAACAATTAAAATTACACTAATAAAATAAAAACCGGGTAATCAGGAAAGAGGGCGTTTGAGGGCTTATTTCCTTGATTTTATATTACCCTATTGCTAAAATTGGCAGCCAAATTTGTACTAACTTTATTAAAAGGAGACTAATTAGATGCTTTTGCGATATGCAACTCTATTTTCGATTGTCCTTACATTAATTTTATCATCCTGTTCTCCAAAACATTCGGAAATTGTGTTGGCGGAGTTCGGAGATTCAAAAATTCAAATGAAAGAATTTGAAGAAGTTTATACACGAAATGCGGGAAGTCTTGAACAGGCTAAGCAGGATAGTCTTCCCAAGCTAAAAAATTTTTTGGATCTTTATGTTAACTTCAAAATGAAGTTGCGCGATGCAGATGTTCGCGGATATAAATCCGATCCATCTCTTTATGCAGAATTATTAGACTATAAAAAGAAAGTGGGTGTTACCTACATTCTTGAAAAAGACATAGTTGAACCCGGCGTTAAAGATCTTTATGAAAAAAGAAAATGGGAATGGCGCGTAAGTCATATAATGTTCCGGCCAGATTCACTTGGTGATGAAGCGGCAAGACTTGAAGCAGTGGCAGTTCTGGACAGCATAAAAAAAGGTTCGACATTTGAAGAAATGGTAACAAAACATTCGGATGACCATTTTTCTACCGCAAGTGCAGGTGATATTTTTTATGTTACAGCAGGTCAGCTTCCAATTGAATTTGAAGATGCTTTTGTAAAAACAGAAGCAGGACAGGTTTATCCCGAAGTTGTTAAAACTCGCTTTGGATATCACATTGTAAAAGTAACTGAAAAGAAAACCCGTGTACCACAGTTAAAAGCCAGCCACATACTTGTTGCTACAAGCAACCAGGAAGGTCCTGTTGATACAATAGCAGCTATGATGAGAATTGACTCAATTATGACGCAGTTAAAAAACGGAGCTGATTTCGGTGAGTTGGCAATAAAGTACAGCGATGATACAGGCTCAAAACCAAATGGCGGCGATCTTGGTTTTTTTGAAAGAAGACAAATGGTGAAGGAATTTGATGAAACTGCATTTGCGATGAATGTCGGTGATGTATCAGGCGTTGTTAAAACAGCTTATGGTTATCATATTATTAAAGTGACAGATAAAAAACCTTATCCGGCTTTTGATGATGAAAAAGAAAATCTGAAAAAAGTTTTTCGTCAGACCCGTTACCAGTCTGAATATGATAAGTTAATGGATTCTCTAAAGACTAAATTTAATTACTATGTACATGATGCAACAATTCAACGCATTGTCGAATTAAGTGATTCAGTTAAGTTTAGCAGCCAGCATCCGGCTATGGATGATTTTAAAGATATGCCTCTGATCATGTGCAATAATAAAACTTATCCTGCATCTTTGCTTTTTGAAACACTTGGTAATAACAATGACTTTTCAAACAGATTTATCACGATCACTTTACTGAACGATGCTGTTAAAAAAGCTTCTGAAGATATTCTGCTTGAAGAAAAAGCTATGACGCTGGAACAAACCAGACCCGAGTTTGCAGCTTTAATGGATGATTACAGGAATGGAATATTTATCTTCAAAATTCAGGAAGAGGAGGTTTGGGCTAAAGTTAAATTAGATTCAGTAAAACTTTATGAACATTACCTTGCAACAAAAGATAAATACAACTGGAATGACAGGGTTCATTATAAAGAGATTTATTCCCGTAAGGATTCGTTAATAAATCACTACTATGATTTGCTGACAAAAGGCGAAAGTTTTGATACGCTTGCATATAAATTCACCGAACGCCCCGGTTATAAAGATAAGTTTGGTGATTTTGGAATTGTGGAAGCTAATTCATCAGAGCTTTCAAAAGCAGCAAACAGCCTTGTTAAACCAGGTGATTTTTCAAAGCCAGTACAGAATTCAAATGGATATTCAATTGTAATGCTCGTTGAAAAACATCCTGCAAGAACAAAAACATTTGAAGAAGCAAAAGCTGAAGTTTCAGGATCATTCCAGGAACAGGAAAGCAAAAGACTTGAACAGGAATATCTTGAGTCACTAAAGCTTAGATATAAACCGGTTATCAATTACGATAAACTTGAAAAAGCATTCAAAGAAAATTAAAATCATATCATTTATTATTATCATCGCAGCTTTAATTTCGGGCTGCGATGATGATAAATCCCGTAATGACTATGTAGCAAAAGTTAATAACTCTTACCTTACCGGCGAAGATATTGCTGCAATGGTTGACACATCTGCCGGAAAAAAATATTTCAGGAATGAAGTAATTAAGAACTGGATTGAAAAAGAACTGCTTTACCAGGCTGCTGTTAAAGAGGGGATAACAGATGAAAAAGAATTTCAGCGATTAATAGAAAACAGCAGAAAAGAGTTAGCTGTTTCGCTTTACATTAAAAAATTTCTGGATGAAGAAATTGTACGATACTCCGATAAAGATATTCTGGGTTTCTTTGAGGAAAATAAAAATGACTTTTTACTATCTGCCGATACATATATAATTAACAGAGTTGATTTTATTAATGAGGATAAAGCTATCCTGTTCAGAAACACTGTACTTGAAAGTGACTGGAATAAAGCCCTGAATATATTCAGTGCCGATTCAGCATTTCTTAAAAGTAATACAGGATTAAAATTATACGATTATGAAATTCATCCTTCAGAACTTTATAGCGTAATTACCTCTCTTTATCCTTCTGAAATAAGCATACTCCTTTCACTGAACGCAGGAATGTTTACAATCGTTCAGGTCGAAAATAAATTTCTAAAAAATCAAACACCTCCTTTTGAAATTGTTAAAGAAGAAGTTAAGAACCGATTCATAGGAATTCAGAAAGAGAAACAATTTAAAGAGTTAATGCAGGACCTTTACTCACAAAATGATGTCGATATAAAAACCAGGTGAAATATGAACTTTAAAATTTTATTATTTATAACATGTTTTTCAGCTATTACATTTGCACAGCAGGTGCTTGACAAAGTTGTTGCTGTTGTTGACAACGAAATTATTCTGCTGAGCGAATTGGATTTTCAGACAAACCTGCTTGCAGCCCAAAGGAAAATTGATCCGAATACACCCGGTTTAAGAGATCAGGTTTTAAAAGCTATGATTGATGATAAACTGGTTTATGCTCAAGCCAATTTTGATTCTATTATTGTATCTGATGAAGAAGTAAAAAGCAGGATTGATTACCAGATAGAATTGTTCAAACAACAGTACGGCTCAAAGGAAAAAGTTGAACAGGTTTATGGAATGACGATTGAAAAGATAAAAAGAGAACTGCGGGATGAAGTAAGAAAAAATATTATGGTGCAGCGGCTGCAGGAAAAAAACTTTTCAAGTCTTGAAACATCACGGAGAGAGGTCGAAGATTTTTTTAATGTTTATAAAGACAGTCTTGGAATGATTCCTGAAAAAGTTCAGATCTCGCACATATTCAGAAATCCAAAAGCCACTGACCTAGTGAAAGTAAAATACCGTGAACTTGCACAATCTATCCTCGACTCTATCAAAGCCGGAGCTGACTTTGGCACAATGGCAAAAAGATATTCGGAAGATCCCGGAAGTGCAGTTCAGGGAGGCGATCTTGGGTTTGTAAAAAGAGGTGTGTTCTATCCGGAATTCGAATCAGCAGCATTTCTGCTTGCTGAAGGCCAATTATCAGAAGTTGTTGAATCACCGGTTGGATTTCATATCATACAAATGCTTGAACGACGGGGTGAATCAATTCATACAAGGCACATACTAATAAAAATAAAAATTGATGATGCTGCAGATCTAAAGACGATAGAATTCCTTACGGATGTAAGAGACAGTGTTACACGTAAACTCGGAAACTTCAGTGACTATGCAAAAAAATACAGCGAAGATAAAGAGACAAGCGTATTTGGTGGAAGCCTTGGAACTTTTTATGTGAACCAACTTGATAAATCATTGCTTGATATAGTTTCAAAATTAAAAGAAGGTGAGATCAGTTTCCCTAAACGAATTGAATATTCATCAGCCAGTTACGGTTATCACATTGTTTATCTTGAAAAGAAAACACCTCAGCATCTTGCCAACCTTGAACAGGATTATATTGAAATCAAAAAAATTGCAGATGAATATAAACGCCAGAAAAAATATGATGCATGGATTGAAGAACTGAAATCAAAAATTTTCTGGGAAATACGGATCTGATAAACTGAACTAAATACGGAAATAAATTTGAAACAACCTGAATTTGAAAAAGATGATGTTACGCTAGTCTCTACTTTGAACGACAGCGTTAAAAAAATAAAATCTGAAATTGGTAAAGTGATCATCGGGCAGGAAAAAATTATCGATGACCTCGTAGTATCACTATTATCAAAAGGACATTGTTTGCTTATCGGAGTTCCGGGACTCGCAAAAACTTTATTGATAAAAACTCTATCAGAAGTTCTTGATCTGTCATTTAACAGGATTCAGTTTACACCTGATCTTATGCCAAGTGATATAACAGGCATTGAAATTATTGAAGAAGATTTTTCGAGTAAGAAAAGAAATTTCAAGTTTATTAAAGGACCTGTTTTCGCAAATGTTATTCTTGCAGATGAAATAAACAGGACTCCGCCCAAAACACAGTCGGCTTTACTTGAAGCAATGCAGGAACATAAAGTAACAACAGCCGGAACAACATATACTTTACCCGAACCATTTTTTGTTCTCGCAACACAAAACCCGATTGAGCAGGAAGGCACATATCCGCTGCCTGAAGCACAGCTTGACAGGTTTATGTTTAATCTGTGGCTTGATTATCCTTCAATTGATGAGGAAGTAAAAATTGTTCACAGCACTACAAGCGGTTTTACGCCTCAACTGAACAAAGTTGTTAACGCTGCTGAAATCCAAAATTACCAGGAACTGGTAAGAAGAGTTCCGGTCGCAGATAATGTTGTACAGTATGCTGTAAAGATAACCAATATGACGAGGGCAAATAATTCACACGCGCCTAAATTTGTTAAAGACTGGATTACATGGGGCGCAGGTCCAAGAGCATCACAATACCTTATACTGGCTGCAAAAGCTAAAGCAGTTATTGAAGGAAGATTTACACCGAATATCGATGATGTTAAATCTTCACTTACCCCGGTTTTACGTCACAGAATAATTACCAACTTTAGTGCTGAAGCTGACGGGATAAAATCTGAGGATGTGATTAAAAAATTATTGGAAGAAGTCTGACAATCAGAGTTTAGCGATCTTATAATTTTTAAAAGCAAAATAAAATTCTTTAACAGCAGTTTTGATTACTGTTGCCGCGGGTACTGCCAATAACATTCCGATAATTCCGAACAACTGACTTCCCCCAATAATTAAAAGAATAATTACTATCGGGTGCATATCAACACTTTTGGAAAATACATATGGCTGCACAATCCCATTGTCTAATGTATAAACAATTGTAACAAGCATAATTATGTATGGAATTTGGGATAGATCGCCAAACTGAATTATTGAGATGATTGCTGCAGGTATGCCTCCGATAATAGGACCAAAATAGGGAACAAGATGACCTAACCCTGATATAACTCCGAGTGGAAGTGAATTTTCCAGCCCAATGATATAAAAACCAAACCCTAAAGTAACACCGACAAATGCCGCGTCGAAGATCCAACCGCGGACAAACCTGCCAAGCTGAACACTAACTTTTTTAATTATCCAGTATGACATTTCAAAATACTTATTCGGCATAATGTGAAGAATACTTTTGGTTATTGTTCTGCTGTCTTTAAGAATAAAGAATGTTATAAAAGGAACAATAACAAGAATGGCTATAACAGAAACTATACTAGACAGAACAGTGCTTATCTGATCAAATGAATTAATTATTTGTTCTGAAATAAACTTTTCGATTTTAGATGATAATTCTCCCGGGCTGAATACAGGAAGATATTTCTGTATTTCTGTTTCGATAGCAATTATCTGTTCGTGAAGCGAATAGTATCTGAGTGATTGAATTAATTCATTCAACTGGAAAACGAAAGCGGGAATAAAAATTGACATTGAAAAGTAAATCAGAAAACCAAAAACTATAAATACAACTGATGTGGAAATACTTCGTTTGATGCCCCGCTGTTCAATGAGTAACACTACAGGCTGAAGGATAAATGCAAGCAGTATTGATACCGCAAGAATAATAAGAAGGTCGATAAGCAGGTAAAACAAAACAACAGCTAAAACCCCGGCTGCTGCCAGCAACACTTTTTTTAAAATTCTACCTGATGAGGATACTGCCATAGATATAATTCAGAATTAATTTTTAACTGAAATTATTTACGTGCACAAAGTAAAAAAATATTCATTTAATCAATAGCTTCAACCCGGCGAATTCCCGGAACATCTTTAAGTATTGCTCTCTCTATTCCTGCGCGCAAAGTCATTTGAGACATTGGACAATTCCTGCATTCGCCTGTTAATCTTACTTTTACAATTCCGTCTTCAGAGATTTCAATCAGTTCTATATCACCGTTATCTGCTTGCAGAAATGGTCTTATATTTTTTAAAGCAGCTTGAACTTCATTTAACATAAATTCAGTACCGATTAATCTTCATCGAGTATAATTTCAATTTTAGAATTGCCTTCCGCATTTCTTTTGTTTACCTGGTCTTCAAGATTCAAAGATATTTTGGTCAATATTTCAGCGTGTTCAGAGTCAGGCATATCAAAAACAATAGGAACTCCGTTATCGCCGCCCATCCGTATTCTCGGATCGATAGGAATTCCACCGAGAAAAGGAACATTTAATTCTTTAGAAATTTTTTCACCGCCGCCTTTTCCGAAAATATCATATTGTTTACCAGTATCCGGGGCAATGAAGTAACTCATATTTTCAACAACACCAAGTACGGGAACATTAACTCTTGTAAACATCTTTAGCGCTTTTCTTGCATCAATTAATGAAACTTCCTGCGGGGTTGTGACAATAACCGCACCTGTAAGCGGTATAGTTTGAACAAGTGTTAACTGAATATCACCTGTTCCCGGCGGCATATCAAATACAAGATAATCCAGTTCACCCCAGTCAACATCAGACATAAACTGTTTGACTGCACCGCTTGCCATAGGACCGCGCCATATAACCGGCGCATTGTCATCTATCAACAGCCCGATTGAAATTAATTTTATCCCGTAACTTTCAAGAGGAATCATCTTGGTTAAATTACCACTCTGGTAAACTTTTGGTTTTTCATTGATACCAAGCATAAGCGGGATGCTTGGCCCGTATATATCCGCATCAATTAAACCAACCTTTGCACCTTCCTTTGCAAGTGTAACAGCAAGGTTCACAGCAATTGTACTTTTTCCAACACCGCCTTTGCCGCTTGCAACTGCAATTGTATTCTTAACGCCTGGCAGTATTGCATCCTTCTTTGAATCTTTATGCGATGTAACTTTAGGAGTGATTGAAAGATCAATATCTTTTAGTGAACTAAAATCATTTTTTATCTTTTCGGCAATTGTTCTCCTGATATTTTCGGTTAGTTCAGATTCTGATAATGGCAGAGCAACATTCAATATTAGTTTACTGTCTAATAGTTCAAATTTTTTAATAGTGTTTAATGTCAGTTTAGAAGAATCAAGCTCTTTAAGTTTTACGGATTTGAGTGAATTTATAATTCCATTTTTTGTTATGTCATTCATTCGGATAAGTACTTTCTGATTTTTAGTTCATATTTTATTTTTTGCATACTTACGTGCAGATTTAACTGCGTGGCTCATCAACAATTCCTGCGAGTTAAGATCTTTCTGATTTTTATTACTGATTCTTACGTAACTCATATCAGGTTTAAGCAATCTTGATTTTACATTATCTTTTAAAGCAAAACCAAGTACGCTTTTAATTATTTCGCGCTTGATATTATCATCAAAGAGGGGGAAGGCAACTTCAACTCTTCTATCTAAATTTCGCTGCATAAGATCGGCACTGCTTAAATAAATTTCTTCGGCTCCATTGTTATAGAAATAAAAGGCGCGGCTGTGCTCAAGAAATCTGCCTACTATGCTGATTACTCTTATATTTTCACTCAACCCTGGAACCCCGGGAACAAGACAACATATTCCCCTTACAAGAAGATCTATTTTTACGCCTGAGTTTGATGCTTCATACAATGCTGATATTAGGTTGGGGTCAACTACTGAATTAAGTTTGAAAATTAATTTTCCTTCACCGCCGTTTTTAACATTTTCAATTTCTCTCATTATCAATGAGAAAAATTTTTCGCGCATATTTATCGGCGCTACAATAAGTTTTCTGAAATCAGTTTGTTTGGAATATCCTGTGAGATAATTAAAAATATCTGAAACATCTGTGCATATATCTTCATCCGCGGTAAAGAAACCCAGGTCAGTGTAAAGTTTAGCCGTGCCTGCATTATAATTACCTGTTGAAAGATGAACATAACGTTTAACACCGTCGAATTCTTTTCTTACAACTAAAGTCATTTTAGCGTGAGTCTTTAATCCAACCAGTCCGTAAACAACATGCACTCCGACCTTTTCAAGTTCACGCGCCCAAAAAATATTGTTCTGTTCATCAAACCTTGCCTTAAGTTCAACAAGTACCGCAACCTGTTTACCACGTTCCGCTGCTTCAATTAAATATTTTATAATCGGCGAATTTGAACCGACCCTGTACAATGTTTGTTTGATCGCAAGTACATCGGGATCTTTAGCTGCCTGTTTTATAAAATCAATTACGGGTGAAAATGAATGATAAGGGTGATGCAGTAAAACATCTTTTTGTCTTATTACAGAAAAAATATCCTCTTCTTCTTCAAGCTGTTTTGGCTGAACCGGGTAAAATGGTTTTTCCTTTAACTGGTGAAGCGGAAGATCATACAATGATATAACATCACTTAAACCCAGCGGACCTTCAAGAATATGAACATCATCTCTTGTTATTTCAAGATTTTCTACTAAAGTTTCTATCATAAAGTCGGGCATTTTACTCGCGACTTCAAGTCTAACAACACTTCCGAATCTTCTTTGTCTTATGTTTTCTTCAATAACACTCAGAAGGTCATCGGCTTCATCTTCCTGTAATTCTATATCTGTATCACGTGTTATCCTGAACCGGTGAGCTTCAAGCACTTCCATACCGGGGAACAGCAACGATAAGTTTGCTTTTATAAGATCACCAAGCCAGATGAACTTTGCAGAAAATTTTCCGTTGACTGAAATTTTCTTCTGAGGATTAAGGATTTTATCAATCTGCATAAGTCTGGGAAGTATGCTTGGAACTTTAACCCTTGCAAAATGGTTTTCACCGTTTGGCATTCTAACATGAATTGCAAGACTCAAACTTAAATTTGATATGTAGGGAAATGGTCTTCCGGGATCGAATGCAAGCGGTGTTAATACCGGATAAATTTCCTTTCTGAAATACTCATTCAGGATTTCCTTATCCTTTTTAGCCAGCTTATTGTAGTCACTTATATCAACACCGTTTTCCCTCAGCTTAGGAATTATTTCCTGGTGCCATAAATCGGTCACCTGTTTTATCATAGGCTTCAGGCATTTTTCAATTTTCTGAAGTTGTTCAATTGGTGTTAACCCGTCTATTGTGGGTTCAAGTACATTTGCCGCTATCTGTTCCTTCAAACCCGAAACACGTATCATATAAAATTCATCAAGGTTTGAATGGAATATTGAAACAAATTTTACCTTTTCAAGCAGAGGAAGATCGGGATTAAGAGCTTCTTCAAGAACGCGCCTGTTAAATTCCACCCAGCTTAAATCGCGGTTAAAGAAGTTTTTAGGGTCGTTATACTTTTTTAATAATTCTTTTGAAGTCATAATCTGTTATAATAGATTAAAAACATTGACATCCTTTTGTGCTAATATAACAATAAATATTATGGGGTTCGAAGGGAAAATGAAGTCGATTTACTAAATACCTCAATAGATTTGAGTACTCTTTTTTTATTCATAACTTAACAAAGTAATTTTTATACAAAACATTCGTGTAATTACAAATGAAAGATTCTCTTTTAATTATCGATGATGAAAACGAATTAAGAACTCTCCTGACAAAACTTCTTAAACTGGAAGGTTATTTAATTTATGAGGCAGAAACCGCTGAAAAGGGAATTAGTATTCTTGAAAAGGAAGACATCTCACTTATAGTAACCGATGTTAGATTACCAGGTATAAACGGAATCGACCTTATAAAACAATTTAAAGAGATAAATCCTGTTTGCGAGGTTATTGTTCTTACAGCGTACGGCACAATTGAAGATGGAGTACGTGCAATAAAGGAAGGGGCATTCGACTATATAACAAAAGGTGATGAGGACAATAAAATTGTTCCGTTAGTTCAGCACGCGATTGAAAAAGTTCATCTTAAAAAAAGGATCGAACATCTTGAAAAAAGTGTTGGCGAAAAATATAACTTCGACATCATCTCTGGAGAATCTAAAAAAATTAAAAAAGCTAAAGAACTTGGCATGAAATTATCGGTTACCGATACTCCGGTTTTATTGCTAGGTGAAACAGGTACAGGTAAAGAATTATTTGCCCAGGCTATTCATTATTCAGGATACAGAAAAAACAAACCGTTCGTTCCGGTTAACTGCAGTGCAATTGCAAAAGATCTACTCGAATCTGAAATGTTCGGTTATAAAGCAGGCGCATTCACTGGTGCGAATAAAAATAAAAAAGGTTTGTTTGAAGAAGCACATCACGGCACTTTATTCCTGGATGAAATCGGCGAACTCGATCTTACACTCCAGGCAAAATTTTTACGCGTACTTGAAACAAATGATTTTATAAAACCCGGTGACACCAAACCAACACAAGTTGATGTGCGAATTATCGCAGCGACAAACCGTGATATTGAAAAGGAAGCAAAGGAGGGAAACTTCCGGCTGGATTTGTATTACAGGTTAAGCGTAATAAAAATTGAACTTCCTTCACTAAAAGAAAGAAGCGAAGATTTACCTTTGCTTGTTGAGGTATTTGTCAAACAGTTCAGTAAAAAACTTAACAGAAAGATTAATAAGATTACCCCTGAGTTCAATGATAGGATCAGACATTATAACTTTCCTGGTAATATTCGTGAGTTAAGAAATGTTATTGAACGGGCTATCATACTTTCTGAAGGAAGTGTGCTTACAGAAAATAGTTTACCAAAAGAATTTTTTAATTCAAATCAACATTCTGATTCTTCAAAACTTGAGGACGTAGAAAAAAATCACATACTAAAAATTCTTGAGTCAGTTGAAGGTAATAAAACACGAGCAGCAGAGTTACTTGGAATTGGCTTAACTACACTTTATAGAAAACTTCAGTCTTATGGAATAGAATAATTTTCTTATAAGCTGAGCTATTTATTTAATTCACATCTAAATCATTACCACACCATTTTGAAAAAATACCTTTCCGTTATGGAATGGTTTTTCCTGCATATTAATTCTCATCTTTCACCTAAGTGATTGTTAATACTTCAATTAACTCTCTGGCATTTTTTTAGAAACATCACTCAGAAAAATTACAGGTAACTAAAATGCTTGAAATAACAATGATACTGTTAGGGATTCTTTGCTTCGGAATATTTTTTAAGTCAATTCAATTCTTTGAAAAATTATAGGAGAATGAAATGTTTGTATTATTAATCATAAGTGTATTCGTTTTTGCTTACCTCTTTTACGCACTGATCAAACCGGAAAAATTTTAAAGGAACAATCATGAATTCAGAAATATCAGGAGTTGTTCTGATCCTCCTGCTCACATTTGTAATTGCATACCCTTTAGGAAAATATATCAGCAAAGTTTTTAGAGGTGAAAAAACCTGGAGTGATTTTCTTTCACCTTTAGAAAAGTTCATATTCAAAATTTCTTCCATCGATCCTGATGAAACAATGGACTGGAAAGAAAATTTGAAAGCGATGTTAAGGATTAACTCTGTGTTTTTTATCTGGGCATTTTTAATCCTGATTTTGCAGGGAAGTATTCCATTTCTAAATCCTGTTAGCATTCCCGGTATGGAAGCAACGTTAGCTTATAATACTGCAACAAGTTTTACAACGAATACAAATCTTCAACACTATTCCGGTGAAACTGGACTGTCATATTTCTCACAATTATTTGTGGTTCTTTTTCTTCAATTTGTTTCTGCGGCAACAGGTATTGCTGCCCTTGCTTTGTTGTTTAAGGGAATAAAACAGAAGAAAGTAACAGACATTGGAAACTTCTATAATTTATTCCTGAAAAGCGGAACAAGAATTTTACTCCCGATTTCATTTACAGTTGCTGTAATATTTTTATTGAACGGAATGCCACAAACTTTTGAAGGTTTACAGGAAGTTCATACGCTTGAAGGTGACACAGTTCAGGTTGCAACAGGACCAGTCTCATCGGTTGTTGCAATAAAACAACTCGGCACAAATGGCGGAGGATACTTCGGCCCTAATTCTACACATCCGTTTGAGAACTCCAATTACCTTACAAATATCGTATCAAATATTTCGATACTTGTAATTCCTGTTGCACTGGTTTTTGCATTCGGGTTTTATTTGAACAGGAGAAAACTTGCAAATGTATTATTCGGTGTAATGACAATATGCTTTTTAACATTTGTTGTCGGCGCGATCATTTTTGAAACATCCGGTAATCCTGAAATTTCAAAACTTGGTATTCAACAACCAATGGGAAGTATGGAAGGAAAGGAAGTACGTTTTGGTGCCGGTGCATCAGCGTTGTGGGGAGTTTCAACTACTTCAACTTCAAATGGTTCTGTTAATTCAATGCACGACAGTCAAACACCTTTATCAGGCGGAATTTATTTGCTTGATATGATGATAAACGCTGTTTACGGTGGAGTTGGTGTCGGCTTCATCAACTTTTTTATGTTTGTTGTGATAGCTGTCTTCATTGGTGGATTAATGATTGGACGAACTCCGGAATTTCTCGGTAAAAAAATAGAAGCGAGAGAAGTTAAAATTGCATCGCTGATAATTCTTCTTCACCCGTTTTTAATTTTGATTGGAACAGCAATAGCATCATTTACAGCAGCGAATGATTCAAACATCGGATGGTTAAATAATCCTTCCTTCCATGGGTTTTCAGAAATGTTATATGAGTTTACATCTGCTGCGGCAAACAACGGTTCCAGATTTGAAGGGCTTGGTGACAATACGACATTCTGGAATATAGCAACCGGCACGATAATGCTGCTTGGAAGATACCTGCCGATAATTGGTCCGATCGCAATTGCTGGTTCACTTGCAGCAAAAAAAACTATTCCTGAATCTGAAGGAACTTTAAAAGCCGATACTGTTGCATTTGGTGTTGTATTGCTCGGAGTATTAATTGTAGTTGCAGCCCTTTCATTTTTCCCCGCACTTACTCTGGGTCCTATTGCAGAATATTTTTCAATGTAAATAAAGAAGTGAGCAATAAAGTGAAACGACAAAAAAATATAAACCTGTTTACAACTGAGTTAATAAAAGAAGCAGTTAAAGAATCATTCGTAAAACTTAATCCAAAAGTGATGATAAAAAATCCTGTAATGTTTACGGTAGAAATAGGGACTGTGATAATGATGGTGATCACATTGTATTCTGTTTCACCGGCAAGCGGGCAGGGTTCTGTCATTTATAATTTTGTAATAACATTACTTCTTTTGTTAACTGTATTGTTTGCAAACTTTGCTGAAGCTATCGCCGAAGCAAGAGGCAAAGCACAGGCGGCATCATTAAGAAAAACACGACACGAAACACAGGCAAAACTTATTCAGAAAGATGGTTCAATAAAACTGATAAGCTCATCGCAGCTAAAAAAAGGCGACGTATTCTTAGCCGAAGCGGGCGACATAATTTCTATTGACGGTGAAATAATTGAAGGCATTGCATCAATAGATGAATCGGCAATAACAGGGGAATCAGCTCCCGTGATAAGAGAAGCAGGAACCGATCATTCAGGCGTTATTGGCGGAACAAAAGTTTTATCGGATAAAATAAAAATCGAGGCAGCTACACAACCAGGTGAAACTTTTCTTGATAAAATGATTGAGCTTGTTGAAGGCGCTAAGAGACAAAAAACCCCGAATGAAATTGCCTTAACAATTTTACTTGCGAGTTTTACAATTGTATTTCTTCTTGTTACTGTGACCCTGCATCCGTTCAGTGCGTATGCAAATACAGCAATAACAATTGCATCACTCATTTCATTATTCGTCTGCTTGATTCCAACCACAATCGGAGGGTTGTTATCCGCAATTGGTATTGCCGGAATGGACAGAGCGCTAAGAGTAAATGTAATTGCAAAATCCGGTAAAGCAGTTGAAAACGCCGGTGATATTGATACAGTTCTACTTGATAAAACCGGAACTATAACAATCGGCAACCGCAAAGCAACAAACATGTTTCCGCTTAACGGAGTTAATAAAAACGAATTTGTTAAATATTGTTTATTATGTTCGCTTGCCGACCCAACCCCTGAAGGAAAATCAATTGTTGAATTAGTTCCAAAGCTTGAGCCTTATGTGTTACAAAAAACTGCTAAGGATGGAACATTCATTCCGTTTACTGCTGAATCAAGAATGAGCGGTATTGATTTGCCGGATGGAAATTCAATTCGTAAAGGATCATGGGATGCAATATCAAACTGGATTCAAAATGAAGATCATCTTAAATCGGAAATTGAAAAACATATAAATGAAATTGCACAGAAAGGCGGAACTCCACTTGTTGTTGCATACAATAAAAAAGCAGCTGGAATTATACAACTTGAAGACATAATAAAACCGGGTATTAAGGAACGGTTTGCACGTCTTAGAAAAATGGGTGTAAAAACAGTAATGGTTACCGGTGATAACCCGTTAACAGCAAAGTTTATTGCAGACCAGGCTGGTGTTGATGATTTTATTGCAGAAGCAAAACCTGTTGATAAAATGAATTACATTTTAAATGAACAACGTGAAGGTAAACTTGTTGCAATGATGGGTGACGGTACTAACGACGCGCCCGCACTTGCACAGGCTGATGTTGGAGTTGCAATGAACTCTGGAACTCAGGCAGCTAAAGAAGCTTCAAACATGGTTGATCTTGACAGCGACCCGACAAAACTTCTTGAAGTGATTGAGATCGGAAAGCAGATGTTGATCACAAGAGGAAATGTTACAACGTTTTCAATAGTTAATGATGTGGCAAAATACTTCGCGATAGTTCCGGCTTTATTTGCGGCTACAATTCCCGGCTTAAACGCATTGAATATTATGAAACTTGAAAGTCCGGAATCGGCGGTTTTATCTGCTGTGATATTTAATGCGCTAATCATTCCGGCATTAATTCCGCTTGCATTGAGAGGAGTAAAGTACAAACCAATTGGCGCTTCTGCTTTGCTTACAAGAAACCTTTTGATTTATGGTTTAGGCGGATTGACAATTCCTTTTGTGGGAATTAAGGTGATTGATTTAGCTGTGTCACTGTTCTTTTAGTGGTCATCCCGAACTTATTTCGGGATCTCAATAACAAAATAAGATGCTGAAACAAGTTCAGCATGACGGAGAAAAAATGAAAAACATTTTAAAAAACATAAAACTTCACTTCGCAACATTAATTTTATTTGGATTGTTATTCCCGTTACTTATCTGGGTAATCGGAATGATATTTCCCCCACAGGCGAATGGGTTACCTGTTTATAAAGATGGTAAACTTGTAGGGTTTGAAAATATCGGACAAAAATTTTATTCAGATAAATATTTTTGGGGGAGACCTTCTGCTGTTGATTACAATGCTGCTGCAACAGGTGGTTCAAATAAAGGTCCGACAAATCCGGATTATCTTGCTGAAGTTGAAAAAAGGATCGAAGACTTTTTGGAGAAAAATCCGGAAGTAAAAAGAAATGAAATACCTTCTGATCTTGTCACAGCTTCCGGAGGGGGACTTGACCCGCATATCTCACCGCAAGCTGCATTCATACAGATCCCAAGAATTGCCAATGAAAGAGGAATTGAGAGGACAGTAATCAAAAAATTGGTTGAAGAGAATATTGAACCTCCTTTATTCGGAATGTTTGGAACTGAAAAAGTAAATGTTTTGAAATTAAATATGGAACTTGACGAACTAAATAAAATCAGGAATAAAAAATGAAATCGATTAAAATATTACTACTGCTTCAAATTATTTTTATCACAAATTTGTTTTCACAGTATAAAGTACAATTAAACACAAATGTTGATCTTGTCAGCAGGTATATCTGGCGCGGTATTGATGTTGCTTCAACACCGAGTGTTCAGCCGTCTCTTGCAGTTTCATTTTCAAATATTTCTCTTGGGTTCTGGGCGGCTTACACTTTATCTAATCAAAAATCATCTTCAGATGAAATTGATATCTGGTTAAGCTATAATCTGAAAATCGGAGAGTTCATAATATCGCCATTGATTACAGACTACTATTATCCAAATTCCGGAAAGAGGCTCTTTGATTTTGATGATGAAAATGGAGCACATCTTCTTGAAGCCGGATTAAAAATAAGTAAAGAAGATTTCCCCATCATTGTTTCAGGTTATTATAATTTTTACAATGAACCAGGCAACAATACATACTTTGAAATTAGTTATTCGGCTAACGTAAATGAGTTGAAGTTTGATTCATTTATCGGTGCTACAGGCGGAAGCAAAAGTAATTCCTTATTTTATAACACAGAAAATTTTAATGTTATTAATATCGGAATGAAAATTACAAAACCATTATTTATAACTGACAAGATTACCATTCCTGTTTTTGCATCAATTATATTTAATCCAAGAAATGAAATTGCAAATGTAGTTGCCGGAATTACTTTATAAAAAAATGGAACCACAGATTTCCATATCAGCAGAAAGATTTCTTAATCTTATAAGATCATCCAAACAGGGAAAGCTGAAGATCTATATAGGAATGGCTGCAGGTGTGGGTAAAACATATCGAATGTTACTCGAAGCCAAAGAACTTCTTGACAGTAATGTTGATGTTGTTATAGGTTATATCGAAACGCACGGAAGAAAAGAGATAGTTAAACTTACAGAAGGTTTACCCGCAATTGAAAGGAAAAAAATATTTTATAAAGGTAAACTTCTTGATGAAATGGATGTTGATTCGATCCATCTTCACAAACCTGAAGTAGTTCTTGTTGATGAACTTGCTCATACAAATGTTCCCGGCTCTAAAAATGAAAAACGCTGGCAGGATGTTAAGGAACTGATTGAAGCAGGTATAAATGTTATCAGCACTGTAAACATTCAACACATAGAAAGTATAAATGAAAATGTTGAAAAGATAACCGGTGTTAAAATCACCGAAAGAGTTCCGGACAGTATTATTCATTTAGCGGACGAAGTTGTTAATGTTGATCTTACAATTGAAGAACTAATCGACAGGCTTGAAGAAGGAAAGATATACGATCTTAAAAAAGTACCGATAGCTCTTCAGAATTTTTTCCAGAAAGAAAAACTATTACAACTTCGTGACCTTGCTTTGAAAGAAGTATCAAGGCAGGTTGAAAGAAAAATACTGAAAGAAATTCCTCTGCCTGACAGGGAGAAAATTAATTCAATTGTAACTGCACTTAGCAGTAACTATGAATCTGGCAAAAGACTTATAAGAAAGTCATCGAGGCTTGCGGCATTGTACAATTCAAAGTGGTATGTTGTATATGTTCAAACAGATAAAGAATCATCAGACAGGATTGACACTAAACTTCAGCGCTTCCTGTTGAATAATTTTAAATTGGCAGCGGAACTCGGTGCTGATGTGCAGGAGATAAACTGCAATGATGTAGCACTTTCAATTGTTGAATTCGCTAAAAAGAAAGAAGCATCATTAATCGTAATTGGTAAGCCTGTGTTTTCAATTCTTTACAGGTTAAAACCCAAAAATTTTTTCAGGGAACTTACATCACTTACATCAAAAGAGAATATTGATATTCTCATGGTTTCATCTAATGAAAACGCTAAAAAATAAAATTAACATCGGGGTAATCTTTCTGTTCAGCATTGTGCTGCTTGTAAGCATACTCAGTATAGTCTTTATCAACCAGCTCGCACAAAAAACCAAAGGTACAATCGTTGATAACTATGCATCGGTTGATTACATGCTTGACATGCTGACGAACCTTGGTGATATGCATACAATGCAGGTGGAATCGCTTGTCAATAAAAATGATTTTAGCGAAAATGAAGTCAAAACTTACAGTGATTTTAAAAATCATTTTAAAAAAAATCTTCAGGATGAAACCAATAACATAACCGAACAGGGAGAAGGTGACCTCGTTAACGAACTTCATTCCATGTACAATGACTATCTGAAATATTACGAAGCTTTAAAAAACAATTTTGAACCAGGTGCTGAAATAGATGTATTATATGAAAAGTATTTGATGCTCAGATCAAAGATACTTGGGTTGTATAAACTTAACATGGATGCAATAGTAAATAAAACCGGTGAACTTCAAAAAACAGCTGATGAAGTTATTCTTTATATGTCGATTGTTGTAACGTTGAGTATTCTTATCACGTTTTCATTCATTTATAATTTCCCTACTAAAATAATTGAGCCGATAAAAACACTTACTGACAGGATCAAAGCGATCAGTGAAAGAAATTATGATCAGAAACTTGATCTTAACTCAAATGATGAACTTGGTGAACTTGCTGCCGCATTTAACATAATGGCAGAACGACTAAAAATTTATGAGTCAAAACATATTGATCAGTTATTGTTTGAACAGAAAAGAATGAACTCTTTAGTTGAAAACCTTGAGGATGGTGTATTGCTGATCGATGAGAACCGGAAAATTGTAATAGCAAATAAAACACTTCTTGAAATTACCGGATTAAAAAGAGATGAACTACTGCTTCACTATCTGCCTGAAGCTGCAGACAGAAATGATCTTATAAAAGAAATATATAATACCAGCAAAGTCATTAAAGAAAATTCACATGCTGAGATTAAACCTGTCAGGATAATTAAAAATAAAAAGGAATTGTTTTATAAGATTGAAGCAGAGGATATAATCACTTTTTCAGAATACTCTCAGCAGGAAACCTTTATCGGAAACCTTATTCTTCTGCGGGATATAACTCATTACCAGGAACGTGATACAGCTAAAACAAATTTACTTGCAACTGTTTCTCATGAATTAAAAACTCCTCTGGCTTCAATCAATTTAAGTTTGAAAATGCTCGAAGATAAAAGAATCGGGCAGTTAAATCAGGAACAGCAAGAGTTGATAAATGCATTGAGCCAGCAGAGTAACAGGCTCTCAAGAGTAATTAATGAATTGCTTGAATACTCGCAGATAGAAACTGGAAACATCAAACTAAAATTTAATTCAGTAAAACCTGAAGATATTATCGAATTGGGAGTAACAGCATTAGTGCTGCAGGCAGCAGAAAAGAATATAGAATTGGAAACTGATATAGAAGAGAATCTGCCTGCAATAAAAGCTGATCTTGAAAAAAGTGTTTTCGTATTTGTTAATCTTTTGAATAACGCAATACGGTACTCAAAACAAAATGACAAAATTAAATTAACTGCTGTCAAAGAAAATAACTGGGTGAAGTTTTCCGTGTCAGATAACGGTCCGGGAATTTCAAAAGAAGACCAGCAAAAATTATTTCAGAGATTTACTCAGGTAGGAAGTAGAACAAAACAGGGTTGGGGACTTGGTCTTGCTATTTCAAAGGAATTTATACAGGCACAAAACGGAAGGATTTGGGTTGAAAGTGAGAAGGGGAAGGGAAGTGTTTTTTATTTTGCGCTTCCATTTGAAAGTTAACGGGCTGAAATTTTAAGCGTGCTTTCAAATAATCGTAATGGCAGATCTATCTCTTCCAGAATGCCGGAGTGAGGATTATCAATACAGTATACAGTTCCAATCGACCCAACAACATCAGTAAACTTAAAAGCCATTTACCGGCAACAGGAATCTCAGAATAATTACCAACTGGACCGGTCATCCCCAACCCCGGACCAATATTAGCCATGCAAGCTGCAACAGAACCCATTGAGCATTTTAAATCCACACCCATAATTGATAATAATAAAGAGCCAATTCCGAATATTGCGAGGTATAACAGCACGAAAGCTGAAACTTTTGCAATAATATCATTCGATACAGCTTTACCATTTTGTCTTACCGGAATAACCGCACTTGGGTGCAGAAGTTTTTTTGTTTCAGCAATAATATTTTTTATCAGGAGTTGATAACGCACCATTTTTATTCCACCGCTCGTTGAACCTGCACAAGCACCAAACAGTAAAAGGAAAAGAAAAAATGTAGATGAGAAAGGCGCCCATAATTCGTAATCAGTTGTTGCAAAACCAGTTGAAGTAAGAATAGATAAAATTGAAAAGGAAACTGTTCTGAATGATGTTTCAATATGCATTGAGTTAACAATGCTTAAGTAAATAGTCATCAATGTTACAGTAATAATTATAAACACACTGTAAAATCTGAATTCATTATCTGAGAAGTATGATTTGAATTTTCCGTGCAAAGCAAGGTAATGTAATGTGAAATTTGTTCCGCCAAGAAACATGAAAAAGATAACCACGTATTCAATGAATGGTGAATTATAATAAGCTATACTCAAATTTTTTGTAGAAAATCCACCAGTTGCAAGTGTACCGAATGAATGACATAAAGAATCAAAAAGATTCATACCACCAAATAAAAGTAAGATTGTCTGTGCACCTGTTAGCATAACATAAATTGCCCAAAGCCGTTTAGCTGTTACCTGAACACGCGGGTGCAGTTTATCTTTTGAAGGTCCGGCAACTTCAGCCTGGTAAAGCTGCATACCGCCAATACCAAGTATGGGCAAAATTGCAAGCGAAAGAACAATGATACCCATGCCACCAATCCAGTGAGTCATACTTCTCCAGAATAACAATCCATGGGGAAGTTTCTCAACATCCTTTAAAATTGAACCACCTGTTGTTGTAAAACCTGACATAGTTTCGAAGAACGCATCAGTAAAAGAAGGGATTGATCCGTGAATGATAAATGGCAAAGTGCTAAATGCTGCCATTGCAATCCAGCCAACAGTTACAATTATGTAACCTTCCCGCTTGGTTATTTCTTTAGGAATTTTTCTGGTATAAAACCATGTGATGAAACCAATAAATGCTGTGATCAAAGCTGAAATTAAAATTGCAGAAATATCATTGGAACCATAATAAACTGAGAAGGGAATTCCCGTCAGCATAAATCCGCCGGTTAGTATTAGTAGAAAGCCGGTAATATGTAGTACGATTTTATAGTTCATTTAACTGAAAAACTTTGTAAGCTTATCAACAGCATCGGGAAGGGAAAACACAACAACTTTATCATTTGCTTTTATTTGTGTTTCACCTGTAGTAATAAAACTCTCTTCATTCCTGATTATTCCGCCTATAATTGCTTCCTTTGGAAAGTGTAAATCTTTAACAGGTTTTTTAGTTGCAGGTGAACCTTGCGCAGCGCTGTATTCCATAACTTCTGCATCAATTCCTTCGAGTGTTGCAATTGCAACCACTTCGCCTTTACGGATGAAGCGTGAAATATTATTCGCCGCAATTAATTTTTTATTGATAAGTGAATCAAGCCCGATAGTCTGAGTTAGAGGGATATAATCTACTTTGTCAACAAGTGCAATTGCTTTGGTTACACCAAGATGTTTTGCCATTAAACAGGAAATAATATTTGTTTCGGCATCTTCAGTCACTGCAATGAATGCATCCATATCTATGATGCCTTCCTGGGCAAGCAGATCAATGTCACGTCCGTCACCTTTTATTACCAGTGTATTCCTTAGTAAATCGGCAAGTTCAAAACTTTTTTCTTCGTTGGATTCAATCAGCTTAACCGTCATAGAATCTTCAAGAAGTTTTGCAACTCTTCTGCCGATTTTACCGCCGCCGAGAATCATTATTTTGTCAAACTTAATATTCTCTTTGCCGGATAATTTTAAGATCATTTCAATACCATTCGGTGTTGTAATTACAAACACCTGGTCGTTCGGTAAAAATACATCTGTGCCTTTTGGTATTATTGTCCGGAAGTTTCTGTGAATAGCAACAATTCTGAAATCCACACTCTGATGTTCGCGTGCAACGTCTATAATTTTTTTGTGGACTACCGGTGCGTTTTTGTCAAGCTTAAGTCCAAGTACTGAAAGTTTCCCGTTTTCAAATTCCAGTACGTCTGTTGCGGCGGTACGCATAATCAGGTTTACTGTTTCCATAGCCGCGAGTTCCTCGGGATAGATCATAAAATCAATTCCGAGTTCGTGAAAATTTACCTGGCAGCCGGGTTCAAGGTATTCAGCGTTACCGATTCTTGCGATAGTTTTTTTTGCCCCAAGTTTTTTCCCGATGATTGCTGTTGCAATATTCACTTCTTCACTTGATGTAACTGAAACAAGCAGATCAGCTTTTGCAACATTGGCATCAATCAAAGTTTTTATTGATGTTGATGAACCATTGATAGTTAGGATATCTGTCATAGAATCAGTATAGGATAACCTCTCCTGATCCATATCAATAGCAATTATATCGTGTGATTCACTTGATAGTTGTTTTGCAAGGTGATAACCAACATCACCCATTCCGGCAATTATTATTCGCATATTTTTGTTCTACTCAAATTCCTTAAATACTCTATTCAAACCTGAAACATTTAAAACCAAATGGAGAAATACCTGGTTAAAATAGCTTGTTAATCAGAAAATTGAAAATGATTCTTTTCAACTAAAAAATTAATTGTGTATGGTATTTAAAAGGACTAAGTTTTCTCAGAGGTTTTGTAAAATATCTTTCCATAAACCGGGAGTAACAATGATTCTGCCAGTCAATTTAGAACTTGATTCCTATCGAACTCCAATTTCAAATTATATAATTATACTTTTCACAATCATCATCTATTTCTTTTCCATGTCAAGAGCATACGGAGATTTTTTTGTAGATATGATTCTTATTGATTACAGTCCTTCCGGTTTAGTCGGAAGTATTTTTCTGCATGCCGATTTATTTCATCTGCTTGGAAATATGTTATTCCTTTTTGTATTTGGCGGTGCCGTGTGTGCGGTGTTTGGAAATTATGTTTATCCTTTGATTTATCTTGTACTTGGTGTAATTGCATCTGTAATTCATCTTTTACTCGATGGTAATCCCGCTGTTGGTGCAAGCGGTGCAGTCAGCGGATTAATGGGATTTGTTCTTGCGTGGTTTCCAAAAAATAAAATTAAATTTATTTACTGGATGATGCTGGCACTTGGGGGCTCATTCAAACTTAAAGCTATTTATGCAATTGGATTTTACTTTGCACTGGATTTATTCGGAGTGCTTGGCGGCGGCTCTAATGTTGCACACTTTGCACACATCGGCGGTTTAGTTGGCGGATTCCTGATTGGGGTTGGATTGTTATACTCAAATGTTCTGGATATTGATGAGACAACAATCATCGACTTAATAACTAAAAAAGATAAACAGGCTGTGCGAAAAGATTATGATGAACTTCAGGCAGACGCGGAAAGGCAAAGGATGGATGATGAGATGGTAAAACTGGGATTGGGAAGAGGTACATCTTTCGAAAACATGACAGAACTTGATTTTCAAATCAACCGTGTAATGAGTCAGAAAGAAGCTGTACCCAAATTCAGAGTTTTGAGATTGATTAAAAATGATAATGAAATAAAATGTTTCGTTGTTAATGAAGGAGACACAATTACACATCTTTCATTAAATGCTTCAGACGGAATTGAATGTGAAGTAACACCGTCTGATGAATTTAAATCCTCCGGAACTGGAGTGTTTTCATTTACAAATATTAATTCGCGTGAAGTGAAAATAAGATTTGCTATGGAATACAATAATTCAATTAACCCTGTAAGCAGCAATTACAATCTGGATACAGAGATGAAAACAATTTCCTGATAAATCTTTTTTAATAAAATATTAATTGCTAACCGGCAAATTATATCTTCTGCCATACGTTGACTATGGTTAGGAAAATAATTATTTAGTAAAAAACAATCGGGAGGTTATATGAAAAATTTGGTACTGGTGGCATTTCTTTTAATAATTTCATCTGTGACAATTACTGCACAGCTATCACAGATCGACTCACTATTCACAACAAACTATGATTATGTAACGAACAGTATTTACCGTAATAATTTACTTTTTTATAATGATACTGTTTATACGGTAAATATGGCAAGACCTTTTTCAACATTTCCTCCTACGGAAAGACATATTGTATTTTCTTATAAGCCTATGGGTGGTAACTGGACAAAACAAAGTGTATTTGGAACTCAAACCGGTTGGCCTAACCTGGATATCGGTTTTACAGGAAGTACACAAGGGACACTCGGAATTCTAGCCGGCGGTGGAAAATTTGCTCTTAGAAACGGGTCAACGTTTATAATAAAAGATGTACCTGGTAATTATGGCACTTTTGTTTTTTCGAACGGAAATATTTTTCTTGGAGCAAACGCCGGATTCCTAGGTTATAATTTATATAAAAGCACTGATCTCGGTGATTCCTGGATAGTGATCGATAGTCTTGCAAGATTTCATCCCGATATAGTTTATTGTGTAGAATCGGGGAGTGTTGAAGTTGATATGTTCAAATCACCAAACGAACAATATATTGTTATGCTGGGTACTTGTGCTGCTGCAAGTGGTGGTGGTGCACATGTTTATAATGGTATTGCTGAAAACAGGGCAGATAATATGTGGATTATGTTTTCAACTGATTTTGGTGATACATGGGATGCAAAACGTGTAGCGGCTGATGGTGTTATTAATCTTGTTCAGGATTATCACAGTGCTAATTTTGCTCCTCTGTTTGAGAACTTCAGTCAGATTTCAGGTGCAGTGGATAATGCAGGTGTAGTTCACATTGTGGCTAATGGATATGGACTTGTATTCTCCGGTACAACAGTAATTGGCAGTAACTTTCCTGTTCTATATTGGAACTCTTCGACTAACATTTGGAAATCAATTTCATCTGAGGATATTGATACGCTGTCGGCAATCGGTGATTTTTATCCAACAAATAAAATTGGTCAGTCATATCCATCGATAGGAATGAGTGAAGATGGTCAGACATTGTATTCAATCTGGACAGGTCCCCAAAGAAATCCTGCCAGCCCGATTGGTATGGATACATCAGGCGGATTATTCTGGACTGATCTCTATCATTCAGCTTCATCGGATGGTGGAATAACCTGGGAATATGGAGGCACAGCTTCAAATGTACCGGACAAATCAGACACATATGGTACCAGTGCACAATACCTGCGAACAGTAAGTTCTACTGTATTTGCAGATATAACATTTATGAAAGATTCAACCACCGGCGTAGGTCCTTTTGATGGAATTCTCACTGATAATCCAATAATGTATGCATTGGTGAACACAGGAGATATGCTTACAGGTATTGGTGGAGAAATTGGTAAAGTAGAATCTTTCACTTTATATCAGAATTATCCAAACCCATTTAATCCTGTAACAAAAATAAGTTACAGAATGAAGGAAGCAGGCAATGTTACACTGAAAGTTTATGATGTGCTTGGCAACCTCGTAACAACATTAATAAATTCTGAAATCAACGCAGGCTTACACGAGATAAATTTTAATGCAGAAAATCTTGCGAGTGGAATTTATTATTACCAGTTAAGAAGCGGAGGATTTTTAGAGACGAGGAAGATGATATTACTTAAATGACATAGTCGTTTAGGTCGGAACCCTATGGGAATATTGTTGAAGTAAGTTCAGGTTCAAATATTAATTGTGAGAAGTTTGGTTAGATCAAAAGTATTATTAAAAACCCGCTACTTGATGCGGGTTTTTTTTATCCGTGTATTTAGTAATTCAACGGCAAATAAGAAAACGACGTTTGGTAAAATGAAAAGACCCGAGGCAGACAAAATGAAAAATTCATTTTTATTTATACTTGTTATAATAGTAGTTCAATTAAGTTGTAAGGAAAACGTAATAACCCCACCAGATGACAAACCACCTGGTTACCAGGATGACATACCTTGGCCAAGTCTTGCAGATAGCCCCTGGCCTATGAATAATCACGATCCCCAGAATACGGGTAGGGGTAAAATGTCTGGTTCGTTAGAAGGAATTGTTGATTGGATTTTTCTTGAACAAAACAAGTATATTAATAGCAGCTTAGTTATCGATAGCGATTCTACTATTTATGCACCTTTTGAAAATGGTGGATTAATAGCTATTAAGCCGGACGGTACTATTAAATGGAGAATTCTTGAGGACAAAACTTCCACTCCCGCAACTCCTATTTTAACTTCAACAGGTTTAATAATTCATTCAACGCAGGCAGGTATTTATGGTATCAGTAAGAACGGGACTATCGAATGGTTTTATCCAATTTCGCCAATTACCGATTATGCATTGACGATAGGAAACGATGGTGTAATTTATTTTATAACAAATAATTTTTTGTATGCATTAAATTTAAATGGTCAGATCGAATGGTCTTATTTTAACTCTGAATTTGCAGGTGTCAGTTCATTAAGTTTTTCACCCGATAGCAAAACACTTTATGTTCCAGGGAATATTAACACACCAGCTCTTATCGCATTTGATGTTGACAAAAAGCAGATTATTTGGCGCTTTGGCAGAGGGGGGACGCAATGGAGTGTAGTTGATTCGTATGGGAATATCTATGTTTCTGCTTTTATTGATTCAATAAATAATGGCAGAGGTACTTTATTTTCACTAAAACCAGATGGTTCTATTAACTGGTTTCGTGAACACGTAAGCTGGTCAACAATTGGAGGTGTGCCACGCTCGTCATTAGCTAAACTAACTTTGGATAAATCCGGAAATTTATTTTTTGTTTCTGATTCGATTTTCTCAATTGACTATTCAGGCAGAATAAGGTGGAGAAAAAAAATTGAAGCCGATGGTTTTGTCACATCCCCACTCGTTTCAGATGAGAATGGGAATATTTATATAGTTAAAGAGAAATTTGAACACTTTGATCTTTTAGTCTTCAATAATCAAGGTGATTTACTATTTGAGATTTTAAATCTTGAAGATTATCCTGGACAATCTCCAATCATAGCTTTTAAAAAATTAATTATTCCCTCTGGGAATGGTCAGAAAATCTTTGCGATTAAATAAAAATTATGAAAATGAAAAAAATATTTTTGCCATTAGTTCTTTTATTGCTTTTACAAGTAAGTTGTAAAGAAAGCGTAATAGAACCTCCATCAGGAAAACCTCCAGGCTGGCAGGAAGATATACCCTGGCCAAGTTTGGCAGATAGTCCCTGGCCTATGAGACATTCTGATCCACAATCCACCGGGCGAAGTAATTCAGATGGACCTATGATAGGACAAGTTGAATGGCAAATCGAATCACAATACTTAGGTGCTGAGCCAATATTGAGTAAGGATTCTGTAATATTTATTCCTTTTAAGGATTCTTTGTTTGCCGTAAAAGTGAGTGGCTCAATGATCTGGAAAACTAAGTTGGGAGTTGAGACTATATCCGCTCCATTGCTAAGTTCATCAAACAATATTTATTCAGGCTATAATCAGGGTGGTATTTTTAAATTGGATACTTCCGGTATCATTGATTGGTCCTTACCAGGAAATTTTGATTCACAAATCAATATTAGCAAAGACGGAGAAATATTATTCTTTAATGAGATGGGCGAATTGATTTCGATTTCTCCATCAGGCAATTTACTTTGGACTTTTTTTAACCCGGATTTCAAACCCGGCGCATCAATCTCATTTTCACCCGACGGTAAATCAATTTATTTCCCAGGTAAAACTCACCCTCTCATTGCGTTTGATCTGAATTCAAAATCCGTTAAATGGAATATTGGAGACTCAAATTATCGAGGCGCGCCATTGGTTGATTCTTACGGAAATATTTATCTGACAATGAAAATCGATTCATTAAATAACGGACAAACTGCTTTTTTTTGTGTCTCTCCTGATAGAAGTGTGAGATGGTTATTCACTCATTACGAATACTCCAACAGACCTGGTGAGGGAATTTGGAATTTACACGGAGAACCAACATTAGATAAAAAAGGAAATATCTATTTCGGAAGTGATACACTTTATTCATTGGACTTTAATGGAAATCTGAGATGGAAGAAGGAAATGAAGATATCTCCAGCTGCATCACTTATATGCGACGGAAATAATAATTTATACTTGATTAAAGATTATTCTAATTACTTCTCTGTAATTTGTCTAAACACAGAAGGGCTGCTGAAATGGCATATTGATAATCTTGCGGGAGAATCAACTTCAGCAGGTATGATTATCGGATTTTCAAAATTATATGTTCCCACAATGGATGGTATCTTATATGCTATTCACTAGAAGAATCATAGAATTTATTAATGAAGAATAATGACTCCAAAATTCAGCAATCGTCAGCAAAGATATTTAAGTTTCTAACAATAGAAATGAGCTTAAATTTATATTTGGGAAAATAATGGCTTATGGTTGAAATAAAAACGAATGGCAATGAATTATTGTTGAAGGGATGTACTTGCATCCCTTCTTCATTTTAAATGTTTACGCTAAAGATTTTTCTTCTTTATATAACTTCTGGAATTCTTTCGGCTTTCTGTTTTTCCACGAACCTTTGTGATAACCATAACCTGCTACCAGAGGCATTGCAATCGTAGCTTCAGAATAAACCATCTGTTCAAAAGTTGTTTCAACTTTTCCCCAGGAACTTGCTTCTTTTAATGTTGAACCTGAAAGCGCGCCGTCTCTTTCATCAGCAACTGTTATTTGGATTGCATACTTGTGCATTGGCGCATCTTCCTGAAGAATGTCAGCGGCAACGACTATATCCTGTGTAAAGTTTTTCGGAACACCTCCGCCGATCATAAAGATACCTGTGTCTCGGCAGTTCAATTTTATTTTTGTCAGTTCAAGAAAATCTTTTGCTGCATCAAGTGATAAATGTTTTTCAGGATTGTTTGTCTGATGAACAATAAATCCAAATCCTGCTGAGCAATCTGAAAAAGCTGGAACAAAAATCGGAACGTTCTTTTTGTAGGCAGCATAAATAACAGAGTCATCCACTTTAGGTCCGCCGTTGTTCTCTAAATACTTTCCAAACTCCCAGAGTAATTCTCTTGATGAATATGGTCGTGGTTCAAGACTGTCAAAAATCTTTCCCGTTGTGTCATCGCAAATTCTTAATTCATCTTCGTCAATATATGTATCATAAATTCTGTCGATGTGAAGTTCTCTCAATTCATTGTCGTCACTGAAAGGAGTGCCTTTGTAATGTTTGAAACCGAGTGCTTCAAAGAAATCCTGATCAACCATAATTGCGCCGGTTGAGACAATGGCATCAACCATATTGTTGGCTATCATATCGTGAACAACTTTTTTTAATCCCGCGCTGAATAAACTTCCTGCGAGAGTAAGAATGATTCCGCATTCTTTGTCCTTTAACATCATATCATAAATGCGTGCTGCACGGTTAAGGTCGCGTGCGGAGAACGCCATATGTTCCATTGCATCAACAAGTTGCACAACATTGTGCTGTTTAATGTCAATGTGCTGAACCACTTCTTTCAGATAATCTTTTTTGTTTGCCATCTTACTACTCCTTTTATTTATTCAGTCGTTATTAAAATCTTTTTTAGAAAAATGCTTTTGCGAGTTTTAAAATACCTTGTTTCCATGGTACCCTGTGCGAAACGCCGCTTGTATTTTCAAACTCGTGAAGATGTTCAAGATACCATTTGTAATTTCTCACCAATGCATCTTTGTTTGAAAATTTTGGTTTGTAGCCAAGAATTTTTTCCGCTTTTTCAATTGATACAAATGAATCTTTTGAAGCAGTTTCATATACCCATTTGTAAAGCGGGGAAAGTTTTAAAGCTTCAAGAATTCTTAGGGTCCAGATAATTGGAGTCTCCGGTAAACCTGTAATTTTTTTACCGAAGCCTGCAACATCAAGAACTGCCTGGTAATCTTCGCGCATAGTCGTGAAAATTTTTGCGCCAATATTAAAAGTATCGTTTACAATTTTTTCATCAAGTGTCGCTGACAGATAAATTGATTCACAAAGATCTTCAACATCAAGAAGCTGATAACGGTTCTTTCCGTTCCCTATCATCGGGAAACCTTTACCGTCTTTCGCCCAGTCATAGAAAAGTGCGAACACGCCAAGTCTTTCAGGACCGATAAAAGATTTCGGGCGAAGAATCGGAACGATCATTCCTTCTTTGCGCATTTTCAAACATTCTTCTTCTGCAAGAATTTTTGCTTTACCGTAAGGACCAACGCCATCAAGTTTATCATCTTCAAGTAAAGGATGGTGATCAGGAATTCCATAAACTGCAGTTGATGAGATGTGTATGAATCTTTTTACACTATTCTTTTTTGCATGAGCAAGAAGTATTCTTGTACCATCAACATCAGTTGAAAAAATTTCTTCGGGCGTATAAAGCGGAAGAGCAGCAGCAGTGTGAACGACCATATCAATCCCGGTCATTACTTCGGCGACTGTATTTTCATGACGGATATCACCTTTAACAATTTTTATTTTGTCTTTAACATCCGGATAAGTAAAGTCAGCTATATCCAGAGAAACAACTTCGTGATTACGTTCCAGTAAATAACGAACTATATTTATTCCTAAAAATCCGGCACCGCCGGTTACCAAGAATTTCATTAGTATTTTCCTAATAGTTTTACAATAAATGAAGCCAAAATTAAGAATTTAGTGCCCGGCTTCAAAATGAGTGATTAATATTTTGGGTGAGATATTTTATCCTAACTCAATTAAATTTGTTTTGTGGAAAAAGAAATAAAAAATATTGCTGATGATTCGTCCGAACAGGGAAGTCCATTGTCGTTTGGCAAGTATCTGGTGCTTTCAGTTTTTTTACATTTTTGTCTGTTTGCCGCAATGGCTTTGCTTCTTTCATATTTGAATGTAAAGCCGCTGGTAACAAGAAGTATCATAGAATTAATACAAAGTGAAAATTCTACTAAAGAGATTGCAGAAGAAACTCCGCAAGATGAAAATGAAGAATTAGTTGAACCTGAAAAAGAAATTCCGAAAGAAGAATCAGTTTATTATGACATTTCAAGAAGTGATGCAGATACATCATCACTTGAACAGATTTATTCTGAATCAACCTTGAATGTAACTATTAAATATCCGCGCGGATGGGTTTTTATTGATCAGAATGTTAAAAAGAAATTAGATGGTGTTACTTTTTGGCTGACAGATGGTGTGTATAATCCGCCACCTTATGTTCATCTTGAAGTAAAAGAAAAATATTTATTTAATGAGTCGAGATTTAAATATTCTTTTCAGCTCGATGATAATATTGCATACTACAATGATCCTGAAGAACTGGAAGATCAGGTATCACAAATTATTTATATCCGTACTGATAGTGAAGAAGACTTCAGTCTGAAATTAATCATGAACGGGAAAGAATCTTTTAAAAGATTTCAGCCAGTGTTTTTTGGAATGATTAAATCATTTAAGTTTGGTACAAGTATATTTTAATAAACTCAAAAAGGAGAAGCTATGAAACCAGGAAAAATGTTTTCGCTCTTTTCTTCCGTTATAGTGTGTTTGTTGTTCATTACGTGCACAAACGCCCAGGAACCCTTTTCAGGTGAAGTAGGAATGAAAATCACTGATGATAAAGGGAATACTTTTAATATGGACTACCTGATTAAAAATGATTTGTTAAGACTTAATTCGGCTGCCGGCGGTTATAAAATGGGAATCATTTTTAATTCAACAGAAAAGAAAATGATAATGCTTATGGATGATCAGAAAATGTATATGGAAATGCCTACAGACATGATCAACCAGCAGATGGGAACAAATGAAGATGATACTGATAAAGAAGTTGATTTTAAACCGACCGGTGAAACTAAAGAAATACTGGGTTATACCTGCGAAAAATGGGTCTATTCTGGAGATGATAATAATGCTGAAGTATGGATGGCAAAAAACATAGGAAACTTTAAGTTCTTTGATGGTGGTGGAATGGGAAAACCAAAAAGAAAAGCTAACTGGGAAACGGAGATTGAAAAATCAGGTTATTTCCCTATGCTTGTAATTAATAAAGATAAAAACGGTACAGTGTTGAATCAGCTGGAAGTAACATCTGTCAAGAAAAAATCAGTAGATGATTCACATTTTAAAATACCTGCTGATTATCAGAAATTCAGTATGCCTAATATGCAGTAGGCAAATTATAAAGAAAAATGAGGTTTTTTAATCATATGGGAAAAGTCAGGAGATTCTATTAGATATTTCTTGACTTTTTTCACGTATGGACGTATTTTTCCGCTCTTAATTTTAGAAGAAATCCGGTTTTGGAGGAAAAAAGTGAAACAGGAACGTATAACACGATTTATAAAAACTGAAGACGCCGATAGAAAATGGTTTATCGTCGATGCAAAAGACCAGGTACTTGGTCGGTTAGCAACAAGTGTTGCCCGTATAATCAGAGGAAAGAATAAAGCAATCTTTACACCTAATACTGATACCGGCGATTTCGTTATCGTTATTAATGCTGATCAGGTTAAAGTAACCGGAAAAAGAGAGTTGCTAAAAACTTATACTCACCATTCGGGTTATCCGGGTGGTTTAAAAGTGAGAAGTATTCTTGAAGTTAGAGCAACAAATCCTTCTTTTATGGTTGAAAATGCCGTAAAAGGAATGCTGCCCAAAACAAGGTTAGGAAAAAAGTTAATCAAAAAATTAAAAGTTTATTCCGGTAATAATCATCCTCATACTGCACAGAAACCGGAATTAATAAGTTTATCGGAGAAATAATGGCTGACAATATTAGCGTAGGACGTCGTAAAACATCTGTTGCAAGAGTAATACTCAGAAACGGTAATGGCAACATAACAGTTAATGGAAATGAATTTGAAAAAGCTTTTCCACAGTTACTTAGCCGGGAAGATATTCTGAATCCGCTTCGTGTTACCGAAACGATTGGTAAATATGATGTTATTGTTAATGTAGATGGCGGCGGCACAACAGGTCAGGCACATGCAATAAGACTCGGAATTTCAAGAGCACTAATTAAAATTGATCCGGAATTCAGATTAAAATTAAAACCTGAAGGATTTTTAACAAGAGATCCAAGAATGGTTGAACGAAAGAAATACGGACAGCCGAAAGCTCGTAAGAGATTCCAGTTCTCTAAGAGATAATTTTTTAATTCAATAATAAATCATTCATACTTTCTGATTTACTTCCTGTGTCCTTAAAATGGGATGAAAAGTAAAGTTGAAGAAAGTAGAAGTTAAAAACAGGAGACATATGAAAAAGTTAGATATCACCCAGCTTATTGAAGCTGGCGCACACTTCGGGCATTTAACCCGTCGCTGGAACCCCAAAATGAAACCCTATATCTTTATGGAAAAGAACGGGATTCATATAATCGATTTAAAGAAAACTCAGAGTTTAATTATCGAAGCAGCAGAAAATTTTTCAAAATTAGTTGCTGAAGGTAAAAAAGTTTTATTCGTCGGTACAAAAAAACAGGCGAAAAATGTAATTGAAACTGAAGCCCGCAGATCAGACATGAACTGGGTAAGCGAACGATGGCTCGGTGGAATGTTGACAAACTTTGCTACAATAAGAAAAAGTATTAAAAGACTTAACAACATTGAAAAACAGGAAACCGACGGTACATTTGATAAGATCACAAAAAAGGAAAGATTGTTCCTTACTCGTGAAAAAGATAAACTGAAAAAAGTACTTGAGGGCGTTGAATCGATGGGGCGTATTCCAGGTGCGCTTTTCGTCGTTGATATTAAGAAAGAAGCAATAGCAATAAAAGAAGCTAAAAGATTAGACATTCCTGTATTTGCAATTGTTGATACAAACTGTGATCCTGATATAGTTGATTATGTAATACCCGCTAATGATGATGCAGTTAAAACAATTGAACTGATTGTAAAATATATGGCAGACAGCGCAATTGAAGGAAATATGAAAGCAAAAGAAAACAAAGCTGAAGAACTTGCAGAAAAAGAAAGAGTGAAAAAAGAACGCGAAGAAGAACGAAAAGAGGAAGCTGCTAAGAAAAAAGAAACTTCAGCAACTGAATAAAAAATTTAATTAAGGGAAATTCTATTATGGCAATTACTGCTGCTCAGGTAAATGAGTTAAGACAAAAAACCGGCGCCGGTATGATGGACTGCAAAAAAGCCCTGACCGAAGCCGATGGAAATATGGAAAAGGCAATAGAACTGTTAAGAAAAAAAGGTGCTGCTGTTGCTGCAAAACGTGCCGAAAAATCTGCTAACGAAGGTTTGGTTCTTACAAAAGTAACAGATAACGGAAAAACAGGAGTTATTATTGAAGTCAATTGTGAAACAGACTTCGTTGCTAAAAGTCCTGACTTTATAAATTTTGCAAATATTGTTCTTGATACAATCGCTGAAAAAAAACCTTCTAATGTTGATGACGTCTTAAAAAATTATCCGGCAGTACAAGAAAAATTATCGGATATTATGGGTAAAGTTGGTGAGAAGATTGAAATTTCCAGGTTTGCAATAGATAATAACGAAAATGGAATTGATATAGATTATGTTCACCTGGGATCAAAACTCGGCGTGCTTATCAAGTTCGATAATATTACCAATCCGAATGAAGAACTTCTTACAATAGGCAAAGACATTGCTATGCAGGTTGCAGCAATGAAGCCTATTTGCGTTTACCGTGAAGAAGTTCCGAAAGATATAATCGAAAAAGAAATAGACATCTACAAAGAACTTGCACGTAAAGAAGGGAAACCGGAACAGATTCTTCAAAAGATAGCTGAAGGTAAACTGAATAAGTATTACCAGGAAAATTGTCTGTTTGAACAGGCGTTCATAAAAGATAACTCAAAATCAGTTGGCGAACTTATAAAAGAATACAACACCAAAAACGGAACACAGGTCAAGATAGGGTTGTTCCACCGGTTTCATCTGAGTGATGAAAATAAATAAACTGAATTAAAAGGTCTTAAATAATTTAAGACCTTTTTTTATATTTAGTCCGCCAGTTATTTGAATTTAGAAAAATTTCTGAATCAACAAGCTGCAATAATTCGACAGATTACTGCCACTCATCAACTAGAAATATGACAAATTTAAAATATAAAAGACTACTTCTTAAACTCAGCGGCGAATCATTAATGGGTGATAAAGGATTTGGCATTGATCACAAAGTGCTAACATTTTTTGCTGAAGAAGTTAAAAAAGTTAAAGAGATTGGTATTCAACTTGGAATAGTAATCGGTGGTGGAAATATTTACAGAGGATTAAGTGCCGGAGAGCAAGGCATCGATCGTGTTACAGGTGATCAGATGGGAATGCTGGCAACGATGATCAACTCGCTCGCCCTGCAGAATGCAATTGAAAACCAGGGAATTTATACAAGGCTTATGAGCGCAATTAAGATGGAAGAAATTGCTGAACCTTATATCAGAAGAAGAGCAATTAGACATCTTGAAAAAGGAAGAGTTGTAATATTTGGCGCAGGCACAGGACATCCTTATTTCAGTACAGATACCGCAGCATCTTTAAGAGCTGTTGAAATTGAAGCAGAAGCAATTGTAAAAGGAACACGCGTTGATGGCGTATATGATTCAGATCCGGAAAAAAATCCGAAAGCCTTAAAGTTTCAGGACATTTCATATCTTGACGTACTAAAACTGAATTTGAAAGTAATGGATATGACGGCAGTAAGTTTATGCCGGGAAAATAATCTGCCGATGATAGTATTTAATATGGACATACCCGGAAACTTGTTAAAGCTTGTTACCGGTGAAAATGTTGGAACTGTTATTCGTGATAAATAGAAATTCATATTTAACATTAAAAGGGTATAGCAATGGAACAAACAATTAAAGATGCTAAATCCAGGATGGATAAATCGATTGAAGCATTACGGAGCGAACTTGCAAAAATTCGTTCGGGAAAAGCCACAACTGCATTACTTGACGGAATAAAAGTTGATTACTACGGAACAATGACACCAATCTCTCAAGTCGGCAACTTAACTGTGCTCGATTCACACACCTTGTCATTCACACCGTGGGATAAGTCAATGGTGAACATTGTTGACAGAGCAATTCTTGAGGCAAACATTGGGTTAAACCCGGTTAGTGATGGAACAAATCTTAAAATTCCGATTCCGCTTTTAAATGAGGAAAGAAGAAAAGAACTAGTTAAACTCGTAAAAAAATTCGGTGAAGAAAATAAAGTTGCAATACGAAACATAAGAAGAGATGCAAATGAACACCTGAAGCGCGAGAATAAAGACAAAAAAATCACTGAAGATCAATTGAAAGAAGCTGAAGATAAAGTTCAAAAACTGACAGATGAACACACCAAACTTATTGATGATATTCTTAAACACAAAGAAAAAGAAATAATGGAAGTATAAATTGATTTCTTAAGTTTGAAATTTTCAAAGGGATCATCAGATCCCTTTTTTATTTTGTTTCCGCTGATAATGTTATCGGCAGGATTGTAACGTAAATGATAGTGTTTATCATATTAAACTTTAATAGATAAACCGGGGATGTTTTATTGGTAAATAATTTATTAAGATTTTTTGCGTAAATTTAACGCCTGAAATGTGATTTAATCCAACAAAAGACTGCTGAATATTAATTATATATGAATTTCACAAAATTCAGAATACCCGGCATAGATAAAGAACTTTCGGAATACTTAAATAAAAATACATTCAGAAATGTTTTTTTTATGACAAGCGGAATTTTTGTTTTTATAGCAGGTGTTCTTGTTTATGGAATTATTCTGAATTTAAGAGAAGTGTCACTTCAGAAAGCAATGCTTGACAAAGGATTCCGGATGTTTAAAAATCCTAACCTGATAATTGACCGAAGATCATATCAGCTTCATTTATACGAAGATACAATTCTTGTAAAATCTTACCGGGTTAGTTTTGGAAAAAATATAAACCGCAAAAAAAGCCGTGCAGATGATAATTCAACACCTGTGGGTGAATATCAGATTTGTGAAATTGATACGCTTCATAAATACCATAAATTTTTAAGAATAAACTATCCCAATTTAAACGATGCAGAAGAAGTACTCAGGCTCGGATTAATAACCCAAAAAGAATTTGATGACCTCAAGTTTCAGTTTTATTACGGCGATTGTCCCGAATACAACGATGTGCTTGGTGGAAATGTTGGAATACACGGGATTGGCAGATTAGACTTCATTTTCAAAAATCTTCCGTTTGTATATAACTGGACAGACGGTTCAGTGGCAATGAGCAATGATAATATCGATGAAATATTATCAGTCACAGGAAGGGGAACTAAGGTTGTTATCAAATAAAACATTACCGTTGTTTTTACTTTTTGCGTTAATATTTTTTAACTGCGGAGAAGATAAAAAACAGGATACACCTCCTGTCAATGAAATACTTGATCCGTCTGTATTAATGAAGGCGGCAAAAAATGTCTATGGTAAAAATGTACAAAGCATTCTGACAGGAAATTATACCGATACAACAACTCAGGTTGCTGTAATGACTGAAACAATTACATCCGACGTATGGGGAATAAATTTTAACCTGATGAAAAAAAACGGCAGTGTTTATGAACCGGTTTACAATACAGATATCCTTCAGGGTTCATTTAAAGAGAGTGAACTTAAGAATATGAGACTGCCGGGTTTTGATTTTGATTTCGTTTACTACAATTCATTAGATTATTTTATGGGCAGCGGCGGAGGAGAAATATTCTCCTACATAATCGACTTTAAGAACAGACAAACATATTATGCACACCTGATAGCAGACACAGGGAAACCGGTGTCACTATATATATCAGGTAATTCTGGTGATGCAGGCATTAAGGACTTTTTTGTCAGTACATTTAAGAATGACTACCCGTCACTTGTATTGATTGATGAAGATGTTGAACTGGAGTAATGACTTTACTAATATGAAATTCAGTTTATAACAGACAGATTTTTTTCAGATGATAAAAAAATTTTATCTCATCTTTTTAATTAGCTGCACTTTCATTTCTGCCCAGGATGAGTATGAATTAAATTCGATAAAGTTTAGCGGTCAGGATAAAATCTCATCATCGGTTTTAGCTGAAATTATATACTCGCAGGAATCTCCTGGATGGTTGTGGAAATTCCTGGATTCGTTTACTCCTTTCGGCAGCGAACCAATATATTTTGATTCATCAAACATTTCGATTGATCTTGCGGCACTGCAATCATATTACAATGCAAACGGGTTTTTTGAAGCATCTTTCGCTTACTCTTATTATGTAGATACAACTAATAAAAAAGTTGATCTTGAATACAGCATCTTCGAAGGTGCTCCATCAACTTATAAACGAATTACATATCACGGTATAAATAATGCACCGGGATCGACAATTTTTAATGTCTGGTCAGAATTTCAATACGATTCAACGGTAAGGTTTAACCAGAATGTAATACAACAAGGTACATCTAATTCAATCGGTCATTTGCAGAACAGCGGGTATATGCTTGCAAAGATAGATAGCATTCTTGTAATGAAAGATACTTCTACAAATACCGCTGAAGTAGATTTGTATTTTCAACCCGGAACCAGATTTATCATCGATACTCTTTTGATTGACAAAAAAGGTGAAGGAGCTCAGTATGTTGAGGATGAATTATTAAAAGAGATCACCAACATAAAAAAAGGAGACTATTATAGTCTGGAGAATATCAGGCAAAGCCAGTACAGATTGTTTCGTACGGGATTATTT
>JAEXTA010000214.1 GCA_023453665.1 Bacteroidota bacterium
ACATCATTCCATACACACAAGACGATTGGGTTAAGCGGAATAATTACGCAAACCAATCTTCAGACACGCTTATCACCCTGTGGTATTATTATAATACCCATCTCGCACATGCAATCAGAAATATTCCCGAACATGTTTTTGATAAAAAATGTATCCTCAAAGATAATTCTACAACTGATTTTGAATTTATTGTTAGTGATTATATAAAACATCTCAATCATCATCTTGAAGAGATTTTTTCCTAAAAAAGGTCAAAAAACTATAAGTTCATTTGATGAGAAAGTATTAATTTCCATTTGCAATATGGAAAAGAAAGAGAGAAGAATTATGATAATCAAAATAGTTCATGCTGTACTCATTTCGGGATTATTACTTTTCATCGGATGCGGAGGTGAAAAGGAAGATCCCACAATCGTAATTAAAGATCACATCAAATTTGCAAATCAAAAAGATCTGGACTCTTATATGTCAACAATTCACGAAGAAAATCCCCGTTATGAACAGCTAAGAACAATGATGGGCGAAGTATTTTTTAAGTATGATATAAGACATGAATTACTGGAAACGGAAATAATTTCAGATGAGGATGATGAAGTACGAATAAGATTTATTGAGATAACAACTAAAAGAGACGGCGATAATGTTAGAAAAAACCAGACTAACGGAATATTTGTCTTACGTAAATCTGCAGGCTTCTGGAAGATTTATGAAACAAATGTAACGGATTCAAAATTTATTCGTAACTGATAAAAAAATTATTATTGCCGGCATCCTATTATGGAAATTATTGTTGATAATGAAATCTACCTTTCGCAGGTGAACAAAGTTGATATTGAAAGGTTATGTATTTATCTGAATGATAAAGAAATTTACGACCGCACCCTGATGATACCATATCCATACACTATTAAAGACGCTGAATGGTGGGTAATGTTTGTTGAAGAAAATAAATTCGAAAACGGTAAACTTACTAATTGGGCAATACGTGACAGGAACTCGATGCTCATTGGCGGTATTGGTTTCCATCTTAAATACGGAATCAATTCTCACAGAGATGAAATAGGTTACTGGTTGGCAAAACCATACTGGAATAAAGGCATAATGACCAGGGTCGTAAAAAAAATCTGCCAGGTAGGTTTTGAAGATTTTAATCTCATCCGTATTGAAGCTGTTGTATTTGAATCGAACACGCCATCATGCAAAGTTCTTGAAAAGGCAGGATTTAGTTATGAAGGACTACTAAAAAAATATGTGCTTAAAGATTCCAGGTATTTTGATGGAAAACTATTCGCTATAACCAGATAGATGTGATTTTTGTCGGGAAATTTTTAAGCAGTCATAATTTTAGTGTTGATCACAATATTTTCACTGTTTAGTTTGCAGATGTTACTAATGACAATGAAGGATATATGATGAAAACGAATTATGTTAACTATGAAAGTGAAATAACACGAACTGAAAGCCAGGTCTATTCTTTAATACTTCTAATTGTAACTATTATTTTATTCCTCATTGATTAACCGGGTGTAAAACCGCATTATTCATTAACTCCGGTCAACTATTTTGACTGTTCATTACCTGCTGCTGGCTTGCAAGGAAAAAAAATTTTTTGTTGACTTGAATCTTAAGGTGTGTTTATTTTAATAAATAATGTTTAGTTGATTTTTATAAGCTAAAATTATTAACCAGTACTGAATCGAATTATTAATAATCAGGTATAAAATTTTAATTTTCATTCAGGAATTTTTATGAGTGAAACAAATATGCAAGAATGTCCTTACTGCGCCTACAAAGCTGAGATCAGATATTTTTCTTCATGGAAGGAAAATGGAAAAAGTGGATTGCTTGGTAAAACCGATGAAGGATTTGTAATGTTGCTTTGCCCAAGTTGTGAAAGTTCTATAAAGTTTGATCCCCTTGTAAACAGCTTTTTAAAAAACGAAAGAAAGTCCAGCAACGGAATTGTCGTAAGCCTGACGTTTGCAGCAATACTGGCACTACTCATCTTTTTCCTTTTATATAAGGTGTTTTAGTTAACCGGGCAGTCCGCTTTTCCCAGGTTCTAAAACATCACTACCTCCTTCCGCAAATTAAAACTCAATCCTTTTAAATTTTTCGGGAACTGATTTAAACTATTTTGTGTTTTATACTTTGATCAAATGCATGCTGATCATTTATTAACAACACAAAATCTAAATTAATCAGGAACCAAAGGAGGTTTTAATGTTAAAGTTAAAATCAGTGATTTTATTATTTATCATATCAGTGGTCGTATTTTATGGCTGCAGCAAAGATGAAGATCCCGTAGCACCAACACAATCAAAATCAAAAGTTATGGTAGTTCATTCATCCCCGGATGCACCAGCCGTTGACTTGCTCGTGGATAACCAGTTGGCGGGTACAAATCTTGCCTTTCCATCTAACACTTCATATTTAGAAGTAAACTCGGGTTCAAGAAATTTCAAAGTTAATGTAGCAGGTACAAATACAACAGTTATTGATGTAAGTCCATCTCTGGTAGTAAATGCAACATACTCAGTTTTTGCAGTGAATTCCGTTGCTTCAATTGAACCTCTGTTACTTACAGATGATCTTTCAACTCCTGCATCAGGTAAGGCGCATGTCCGCTTTATCCACTTATCGCCTGATGCACCTGCTGTTGATATTACTCTGGCAGACGGAACCATTGTTTTTAGCAACCGTGCTTTTAAGGAGTTTACGCCGTTTACACCGCTTGATGCAGGGACTTATAATCTTCAGGTGCGTGTAGCTGGTACTACAACTGTCGCACTTGATTTACCCGGCATTACGCTTCAGGCAGGTAAAATATATACCGTTTTTGCCAAAGGATTTTTAGCGGGTTCAGGAGCTCAGGCACTCGGTGCACAGATAATTGTCAATAATTAATTTATGTAAGGCTGTCCGTAAAATTCAATCGCATGACTGAATTTAATTTATTCGTCATTCCAAAAAATTTGAGATTCGGACAGTCTTATTTTCTTATCAAAACAAACTAATTTGATTTTACCTATCTTTGTAATACTAAATTAATTGTTTTGATAACCGATGATTGAAATAAATAATCTCAGAAAATCCTTTGGTAAAAATAATGTGCTTAATGGTGTAAACCTTAACATTAACAAAGGAGAAACCCTTGTAATTATCGGCAGAAGCGGTTGCGGTAAAAGCGTGCTTATAAAACACATTGTCGGTTTGCTTGAACCCGATGAGGGTTATATAAAAGTAGAAAATAAAATTGTCAGTGACCTGAAAGAAAAAGAATTATTTGACCTAAGAAGGAAATTCGGATTTTTATTTCAAGGTGCTGCTCTTTTTGATTCTATGACAGTTGAAGAAAATGTATCACTCCCCCTGATTGAATCAACAAATGGAGTAGATAAAAATAAACTGCTCAACATAGTTAATGAAAAACTTGAGCTTGTGGGATTAGCCGGCTCAAATAATTTAAAGCCCTCAGAATTATCCGGGGGTATGAAAAAAAGAGTTGGACTTGCACGCGCACTGGTAACTAACCCGCAGTATATTCTTTACGATGAACCAACAACCGGACTTGATCCCATCATGTCAGATTCTATTGATAACTTAATTGCTGAACTTTCCGATAAACTAAAAGTTACATCTATTGTAGTTACACACGATATGTACAGCGTTAAAAATGTTGCTGACCGCGTGGCAATGATGCATGAAGGCCTAATCTATTTTACAGGTACACAGGATGAACTGCTTGGTTCAAAAGATAAAGTTATTGTGGATTTTATAAAACGAACAGGCGTATAAAAAATGAACTCTGCTATTTCAATTGTTGAAGTAATTCAGTTGATGCTTGCGCCGGGAATTATGATATCAGCCTGCGGTTTGCTGCTGCTTGGTATGAATAATAAATACTCCCTGGTTGTAAATCGTATAAGACTTTTAAATGAAGAACGAAGAAGATTTGTTGCAAAGGTGAGTGAAAGAGATTTCACTTATGAAGAAACGATTAGGCTGGAAAGTATTTCACGTCAGATATCAGCATTGGTTTACAGAGTTAAACTTGTTCGCGGTGCTGTTTTTTCATACACAGTTGCGGTAGCTTCATTTGTACTAACTTCACTTTTTATTGGTGCTCAGTATCTGGCCGGATGGGGAAAGCTGGATTACATCATCACAATCTTATTTCTTATCGGGATGATATGCGTACTTACAGGGGTTATTTTTGCCGCATATGAAACTATTAAAGGATATATGATTATCCAGATGGAAGTAAAAATCGACGAATAATCTATACGGATTATTATGAGTTCATCCGACTACAATCGCAGCCAGTTCCTTGAGCCCGGTAATATGATCAGGCTCTATGCAAGTGGTGCATTCCCTATGGCAGATTCACGCACGGGAAAAATAAACTGGTACATGCCGGAAATAAGAACGATCATTCCGCTCAATAATTATAATATTCCCCGATCATTTAAGAAAATAATTACCGGGCTGAACTTTACAATAAAATTTGATACCTGTTTTATTGATGTTGTAAAAGGTTGCGCCGACAGGGAATCAACCTGGATTTCTGATGAACTTATTGATGCATATAAACGGCTCTATAAAAGAGGATTCATTCATACTGTTGAAACCTGGAAAGATGATAAACTCGTAGGCGGACTTTATGGAATTACTTTCCGCGGAGCTTTTTTCGGTGAGTCAATGTTTTCAAAAGTAAGCCAGGCATCTAAAGCAGCTCTGACAGCATTAATACTTCATCTGATAAAAAAAGATTTTGTGCTTCTTGATGTTCAGTACAAAACCACGCACCTTGAAATGTTCGGGGCGAAGGAAATTAATTTCGATGAATATCAGGCACTTCTCTTTAAAGCATATGAACGTGGTTGTGAGTTTTAGTTTGCAGTACACCGCAACCTGAAGGTTGCGGCTACATTTATTTTATATAAGTATTAATTCTTTTTGTGGTTTAGAGATAAACTCACATCCATTTTTTGTGATAACAACTTCTTCTTCGAGTGTTGAAACACCAAATCCTGTAACGGGTAGTCTGGGTTCAATTGTAAATATTTGTCCTTCTTCCAACGGAAGATATGGTGCATTGCCGTAACGTTCCCATTCAGGGAATAAACCGGCACCGCCATCATGAACCTGTCTTCCTACCTGGTGACCAAGCCCGTGAGGATATTCAGGATAGCCATTTGAAGTTATATAATCCCGTGCAATTTCATCCATATCACAACCTCTTACGCCGGGTTTAATTTTAGCCGCTACCATTTGAATAGCATCACGGATTATTTCAAATCCCTTTTGCACTTCAGCAGGTGCGTTTTCCTCACCATCGCGTAACACATACCATGTTCTTTGCAGATCGGAACAATAACCGTTGTGATGAATTCCAAAATCAATATTTATCATGTGTCCTTTTTCAACTTTACGATCTGTAGGCCCTGAATGAGCACCAAGCGGATCCGGTCCAGTAAATACCGCAGGGCAATGATCAGCTTCCCACGCTAATCCAAATCCTTTTTCTTCAACAATCTTATTTATAAAAGCAGCAATATCTTTTTCACTTACGCCGGGTTTAATATAGCCTGTAACCTTGTCAAATATTTTTAAAGTTTCATCAACAGCTTCTTTCATAATAGTCAGTTCAGTTGAAGATTTTCTTCCACGTAAAGCTGAGATTATTTCTTCTGAACTCACTATTCTGTTTTCAAATCCTAATTCTTTCAGGTGTTCGATAAGAATGTTATACATTCCTAAGGTAAGTCCATCAGCAAGAGTAGAGTTTTTAGAAAAGTTAAGGGCTATCGTTTTGGGATTTTTTTTCTTTAAATATTCCTGCAGAGGTTCTTTAATAGATTTTAAATAACCAATCACATTTGTATAAAGTCCAGGATTCTTAAAGTTGTCAAGTTCAAGTGATCCGACAATTGCTGTTTTATCTCCGTCTTTTGAAAGCATAAAAGCAGACTGCCAGGTTGCATTCGAACCAATTATCATTTCAATTGCAGGATCTTTTATAATTGAACTTTCTCTGATAAATGTAAGCCACATATCAATATTTTTTTCTTTTAGAATTTCAATTGCCTGATCGATTTTTTCTTTAAGAATGAGCTGTTTCATCGCTACCTCTGTCTTCATTAATAATTAAGGTTGTACTGTATTTAAATCTATAAAATAAAGGATAGAATTACTAAAAATATTTGATTTTTAGCCTGAAACAACAGCATTTTTATAAAACTTGTCAGCATAAATTATTGAGGTTTTAAGTTAATATTTCACTAAGTTTGAGGTAGTAAAATTAAAATTTTACTGCTTACTGTTTGTTTAATTCTTCACACACAGTGAGTATAGTTTAGGGGAAATAATTAAAAACAGTTTACACAATAATTATTTGTATGGGTTATTTTGTAAATAAAAATATCTATTTGATTAATGCTTTTGCATTAAAATTTTTGTGCGTTAAACAACAGTTCAACCTTGAATTAATTTGTGTAAACACTGACTATACTCTTCCCTTTTTCTGCAAGAAGATAAATTTTCATTCATTAACTAATGTCCCCGTAAATGCGGACAAAACATTTTAAAAATATATAGAGGTCTTTATGTCCGAGTATGTAAATAATCTGATGACAAAAGTAAAAACTTTAAACCCCGGCGAACTCGAATTCCACCAGGCTGTGCAGGAAGTTGTCGAATCATTAGAGTTGGTTCTGGCGCGCCATCCTGAATATCGTTCTGCTAAAATTCTTGAAAGAATGATTGAACCTGAAAGAACAATAACTTTCCGTGTTCCATGGATGGATGACCAGGGAGAAATCCATGTTAACCGTGGTTTCAGAATTGAAATGAACAGTGCAATTGGTCCATATAAAGGTGGATTAAGATTTCACCCTTCAGTAAACATAAGTATTTTAAAATTCCTTGCATTTGAACAGGTATTCAAAAACAGTTTAACAACCTTGCCAATGGGCGGTGGTAAAGGCGGTTCTGACTTTGATCCTAAAGGAAAAAGTGATAATGAAGTTATGAGATTCTGCCAGAGTTTTATGACTGAACTTTTCCGTCACATTGGTCCAAATACAGACGTACCGGCTGGTGATATTGGTGTTGGTGGAAGAGAAATCGGTTTCCTGTTTGGTCAGTATAAAAGATTAAGAAATGAATTCACCGGAGTTTTAACTGGTAAAGGATTGAACTGGGGCGGATCACTCATACGTCCTGAAGCAACCGGTTACGGTGCTGTTTACTTTGCACAGGAAATGTTAAAAACTAAAGGACAGGATATTGCCGGTAAAATATTCGCAGTTTCAGGTTTTGGAAATGTTGCCTGGGGTGCCATACAAAAAATCGATCAACTTGGTGGTAAGGTTGTAACAATTTCAGGTCCTGATGGATTCATTTACGACAAAGACGGAATAAAAGGTGATAAAATTGAATATCTATTAAAACTTCGCGCAAGCAATAAAGATGCAGTTGAAGATTATGCAAAAGAATTTAAAGCCGAATTCCACAAAGGTAAAAAACCATGGGGAGTTAAAGTTGATGTTGCTATGCCTTGCGCAACACAAAATGAAATTTATGAAAACGACGCTAAAGAACTTGTTAAAAATGGTTGTGTTTGCGTTTGCGAAGGTGCAAATATGCCAACCACAATTGAAGGTTATAAAGTATTCACCGGAGCTGGAATATTATACGCCCCGGGTAAAGCTTCCAACGCAGGCGGTGTTGCTACATCTGGTCTTGAAATGTCGCAGAACAGTATGCGTTTACCATGGATGAGAGACGAAGTTGACAGACGTTTGCATGAAATTATGATAAGAATACATGATACATGCGTAACAACAGCAGAAAGATTCGGTACACCAGGAAATTATGTTAACGGTGCTAACATTGCAGGATTCTTAAAAGTTGCTGATGCAATGCTGGATCAGGGTCTGGTATAATTCTTCTGAAAATTAAATTTCTCTTTTATATCTTTAACCCGGAGTTAGATAAAACTAATTCCGGGTTTTTATTTTTATCATATTCTTCAAATAATTACTGAACAGATTATGGAAAAGTTCAAACAATTCAACCAGGAAGATCTTTTCGGCAGCCGCGTAAAACGATTTCAAAAACTAATGCGTCATAAAATACGGGAGATACTTCTCGTATCAAGTTTGTATGATTATTATTTGTTTGAAGAGGACGGCAGGCTTTATGAACTGATCAGGCAGGAATATCAGACACTTAACCTTAGCCAGGCTCCTGAAATAACTCACGTAACAACCGGCGAAGAAGCCCTTGAACTCGCAAACAGCGATACACATTTCGATCTGATAATAACCACACTTCACATAGAAGACATGCACGTTGTAAAGTTTGCGCAAATGTTCCGGACCGCCGGTAATAACGCTCCAATAATTCTGCTTGCTTATGATAACAGGGAGCGGAAAGAACTTGTTTCCAATTACGACACCTCAATTTTCGAACGTATATTCATCTGGCAGGGTGATTACAGACTTCTGATCGGTATAATAAAATATGCTGAGGACAGGTTGAATGTTGATAACGATACTAAAAGTGTGGGTGTCCAATCAATAATCCTGGTAGAAGATAATGTAAAGTTTTACTCTTCCTACCTGCCGCAGATTTATACTGAAATATTTAACCAGTCGCAACGCCTTATTTCTGAAGGGATAAACCTGACACACAAATTTTTACGAATGCGCGCCCGCCCCAAAATATTGTTGTGCACAAATTATGAAGAAGCATGGAGTTATTTTGAAAAGTATGAAGAATTTGTACTCGGAATTATTACTGATATAAATTTTAAGTACAACGGAGTCAAAGATCCTGAAGCAGGTATCAAGTTCGCTATGAACGTAAAAGCGAAACAAAAAGATATTCCGATTCTTCTTCAGTCAAGTAATGCAGATTTTCAGGAACGGGCTCACCAGATCGGCGCTTCATTTATTATGAAAGGTTCACCAAGACTTTTGCATGAACTTAGAAGTTTTATGATGAACAATTTTGGTTTTGGTGATTTTATTTTTCAAACACGGGGCGGTCAGATAGTTGGAAGAGCTCAAAACCTTAAAGAACTTGAAGAACAATTAAAAGTTGTTCCGGATGAAAGCATCCTTTACCATGCAGAAGGCAACCATTTCTCTAAGTGGCTTAAAGCACGAACCGAGTTTTGGCTCGCACACAAACTCAGGCCAAGTAAAGTAACAGATTTTCATTCGATCACTCATCTTAGAAATGAACTTATAAATGCACTTAAAAGTTATAAAGGATACAGGCAGCGCGGACTCATAACTGATTTTAATAAAGAGACATTCGATGCGAAGAACAGTTTCGCACGTATTGGGGCGGGTTCATTGGGCGGAAAAGCTCGCGGACTTGGTTTTATCAATACACTTATTAACAACAATAAAGTACGTCATCGGTTTGAAGATGTTGAAATTGTTGTGCCTTCTGCAATAGTTATTGCGACAGATATATTCGATCAGTTCTTGGCTGAAAATAAACTTGATGTATTTGCACTACACGAAACAGATGATGATGTAATTACCGAAAGATTTATTCATGCGGATAAAATTCCATCGACATTGATTGATAGGTTAATTGAATATCTCGAAGTGATTAAAGATCCTCTGGCTGTGCGTTCTTCAAGTCTGCTGGAAGATTCCCAATTCCAACCGTTTGCCGGGGTGTATGAAACTTATATGATCCCCAACAACAATCCTGATATTAAAGTTCGTTTTGCTGAATTGATTCAATGTATTAAGTGCGTTTATGCATCGACATTTTACCGCAAAGCAAAAGACTATATGAAAGCTACTGCATACCGGCTAGAAGAAGAAAAGATGGCTGTGATTGTTCAGCGGCTGGTTGGTGCCCCGCGCGAAGAAAGATTTTACCCGGATTTTGCTGGCGTTGCCAAGTCATATAATTTTTATCCGGTTCCGCCTCAAAAATCTACAGACGGAATTGCACAGGTCGCGCTTGGACTTGGCTGGACTGTGGTTGCAGGAGGTAATACAGTTAGGTTTTGTCCAAGATACCCGAAGCATCTACTTCAGTTCTTTTCAACAAAAGAAACAATAAAAAATGCACAACAGGATTTTTATGCATTGAACCTCAGTCGTGAAATACCTCATAACCTTAACAAACCACTTGATGTTCTTGTACAACGATATGATCTTGAAATTGCTGAAGGTGATCAGACTTTAAATTATGTTGGCTCTACTTATTCTGCTGAGAACGATGCCGTGTATGATGGTATTTCAAGGCACGGAAACAGAGTTGTGACATTTGCACCAATACTGAAACATAAAGCATTTCCTTTAGCAGACATTCTTGATCTTCTGCTTGAACTTGGCACCTGGGGAATGGGCGTTCCAATTGAAATAGAATTTGCTGTCAATCTTAAAGTTGATGCTGATAAACCAAAGGAGTTTGCACTGCTTCAGATGCGGCCGCTTGTTATAAGTCATGAATCGGAGGAACTTGATGTTGATTCAGATGACATGGATAGTTTATTGTGCCAGAGCCAGCAGGTTTTAGGTAACGGTATAATTGATGGGCTATATGACGTAGTTGTTGTTGACTACCAGAAATTTGACAGAGCGAAAAGCAGAGAGGCTGCAAATGAAGTCAGTCACATCAATACAAAGCTTGTTAATGAAAAGAGACCTTATTTATTAATTGGTGTTGGACGCTGGGGAAGCCTTGACCCGTGGCTCGGTATCCCGGTTACCTGGGATCAGATTGCAGGTGCAGCAGCAATTGTTGAATCAGGTTTTAAAGATTTAAACGTTACACCCTCACAGGGGTCACACTTTTTTCAGAATATTACTTCTTTCAGAATCGGTTACTTTACTGTCAATGCATCATTCGATATGGGATTTATTGATTGGGATTGGCTCCGCGAACAGTCTGCTGAGGAAGAATTAGAATTTACCAGGCATTTACATTTTGATAAACCCATTACCGTTAAAATTAACGGACACAAAAACCGGGGCGTTATACTGAAACCCGGTTCAAACGGAACGACGTGTTATTGAGCTGGTTTTAATTTAAATCCGGTCCGATAAAAAATTAAATCGAATTTTGAGATTTTGATCCGGAGCTGTTACCAGTGTTAACAAAACAATTTTCAGAGATACTGTTTAATTCATTTCCAGAAGCACTCTGTGTCGTAAATGAAAATGGAGAGATCACATATTTTAATAATAAATTTTCTGAAGCATTTCAAACATCCGCCATTATAATCAACAAAAACTTTTCCTCTTTATTTCATACTGATCACCGGGAAGAAATAAACAAAATATTATCCGCTGGTTTTGAAATTCAGAAATCCGACAATACAATTGAAAAAGAATTCCGGTTAAATGATAAAAGAAAAATCTGGTTCGAATTTTCATTTAGCATAATCAATACATCTGAAAAAAAACTTCTTGGTGTCTTAATTAAGGATATTACAAACCGGAAAATTTTTGAGCTTGAGCTTTCAAAAAGTGAAGGTAAATACCGGAACGTATTTAACCAGGCAAACGACGCAATGTTTATTTGCTACCTTAACTACGGCGAAATGATGGGTAATTTTATTGATGTTAATGAAGTTGCCTGCAACAACCTTGGTTTTTCAAAAGAAGAACTATTCAATATGAGTCCTTCATCACTTATGTTTAATAATCTGGAAGTTGAGGTAATTAAAATTGTTGAAAGTTTATGGAAGGACAAACACATCATTTTTCTTTCATCTTGTTGTACAAAAGCAGGTAAAAAAATCCCAAATGAAATAAGCGCACACTTATTCGATCTTGATAACAGACCGGCGGCTCTCTTTATAGCAAGAGACTTAAGTCAACGTGAAGAAGCTGAGAGTAAAATCCAGCAGGCATCTGTAAAACTCAGAAACCTTGCGCTGCATCTTCAGAATATCCGTGAGGAGGAGCGTGCCTTAATAGCCAGGGAAATACATGATGAACTGGGACAAATACTGACTTACCTGAAAATCCAGTTGACCCTGGCAGGGAAAAAAATAATTGATGATTCAGAACTTGCACGCAGCAAAATTGAATCTTCATTAAAACTTATTGATGAATCGGTTGAAGCTGTGCAGAGAATCACCTCACAACTGCGGCCCGCTCTTTTGGATGAACTTGGTCTTGCTGCAGCTATCGATTGGCAGGCACAGGATTTCAGTAATCGTACAGGAATAAATTTTTCTGCCGAACTCCCGAAAGAAGAACCGGGGTTGAACAGAGAAAAACTTACGGCAGTATTCAGAATTTTTCAGGAAGCATTAACGAATGTTGCGCGGCATGCAAATGCAACAAAAGTTTTTATCAGGATGATTGAGTACAAGAATAACCTGATACTTGAAATAAAAGATAACGGAAAAGGCATAACAATGAGCCAGGTTAACAATCCAAAATCACTTGGCTTATTAGGGATGAAAGAACGCGCATTAGTCTTTGGAGGAAGTGTAATTATAAAAAGTTCAATGAAAAGCGCAACTACAGTTCGTGTTGAAGTACCGATGGAATAAATTAAATGCATAAAACTGAGATAGTTGAAAAAATTTTCGACAGTCACTGGCCCAGCACCAGACGAATTCAACCAGCTAGAGTTGACATTCTCTCGCAACCTGAAGGTTGCGGCTACCTGATTCGGACCAATCTTTTGGGGTCAGTAATTGATATTTTCAATACTAAGATTTCAGGTAAAGAATGATTAATATACTTATAGCAGATGATCACGCAATCGTAAGAGAAGGACTCAAACAGATAATCGCCGAAGAAACCGATATGAAAGTTACAGGCGAAGCATCTAATGCCGATGAAGTGTATACAAGGTTAACAACGGGAAAGTTTAACATCATAGTGCTTGATATTAATATGCCTGGCAAATCCGGACTTGATGTACTGAAAGATATTAAAATTCAATACCCTGATATTCCGGTGTTAATCCTCAGTATGTATGGCGAGGATCAATACGGTATCAGGGCACTAAAAGCAGGTGCATCGGGTTACCTTAAAAAAGTCAGCGCTCCTGATGAGTTTGCATTGGCAATAAGAAAAATTGCCGGGGGCGGAAGGTATGTAAGTGCTTCACTGGCTGAAAACCTTGCGAATGCTGTTGATAATAAATACCACAACTTACCTCACGAAGTTTTATCTGACAGAGAATTTGATGTGATGTGCCGCATTGCATCGGGTGAAAGCGCCGAGAATATTTCTGAATCTTTATCAATCAGTATTCACACTTACTACTCTTACAGAAACAGAATACTTGAAAAAATGAAAATGAAAACCAATGTAGAACTAACTCAGTATGTTATAAAAAATAAATTGATCCAATAATAGTTTTTATTTCGCAATACTTCACAGGGCATGTAATAATTTTTATTACATAAGATTCACAATTCCTTCTGCTTAAACCAGCACGTTACAGGCTTATATTCCATCGAAACAATTTTGATCAATTATGATCTTCACAATCCTAAATTCCAAACCAATTCAACAACCGGAGGTTTATAATGTCCCATTATGTTAAAGATCTGATGGCAGAAGTAAAAGCAAAAAATCCTGCCGAACCTGAATTTCACCAGGCAGTTCTTGAAGTAGCAGAATCACTCGCTCTTGTCCTTGACCGTCACCCGGAATACAGAGCTGCAAAAATTCTTGAAAGAATTATAGAACCCGAACGTGTATTAATGTTCCGCGTGCCCTGGGTTGATGACCAGGGTGAAGTTCACATCAACAGAGGTTTTCGTATTGAAATGAACAGTGCAATTGGTCCCTACAAAGGCGGACTTCGTTTTCACCCCTCTGTTAATCTTGGTATTTTAAAATTCCTTGCCTTCGAACAGGTTTTTAAAAACAGTTTAACAACATTACCTATGGGCGGCGGTAAAGGCGGTTCTGACTTTGATCCTAAAGGAAAAAGTGATTTAAAGATCATGCGTTTCTGCCAGGCATTTATGAGCGAGTTGTTCAGACATATTGGACCCGATACAGATGTACCTGCCGGTGATATTGGTGTCGGCGGACGTGAGATCGGTTATCTCTTCGGTCAATACAAAAAATTAAGAAATGAATTTACAGGTGTACTTACAGGAAAAGGTTTGAACTGGGGCGGTTCGCTCATTCGTCCCGAAGCAACAGGTTATGGCGCAGTTTACTTTGCCGCTGAAATGCTCTCAACACGTAATCAAACTCTTGAAGGAAAAAATTGTCTTGTATCCGGAAGCGGGAATGTTGCTCAATATACAATTGAAAAAATAAATGAACTTGGCGGTAAAGCAGTTACAGTTTCAGATTCCAACGGATACATTTATGATGAAAAAGGTATAACCCCGCAAAAACTTGCTTACATAATGGAACTGAAAAATGTAAGGCGCGGAAGAATTAAAGAGTATGCTGATAAATTCAAAGAAGCAGTTTATACTGAACTAAATCCGAATGCTGATCACAACCCGTTGTGGAGCCACAAAGCTCATTGTGCTTTCCCGAGTGCAACACAAAATGAAATCAGCGGAAAAGATGCACAGAACCTCATCAACAATGGAGTTTATGTTGTAAGTGAAGGTGCAAACATGCCGACACATATCGACGGTGTAAAAATATTCTTAGACAACAAGATACTTTACGGGCCCGGTAAAGCAGCTAATGCGGGTGGTGTTGCAACGTCAGGACTTGAAATGTCACAGAATAGTATGCGTCTGCCATGGACACGCGAAGAAGTTGATAACAGGTTAAGAATGATAATGAAGAGCATTCACAAAACCTGCGTTGATGTTGCAGATAGATTCGGAACACCAGGCAACTATGTTAACGGTGCAAACATAGGCGGCTTCCTAAAAGTTGCAGATGCTATGATTGATCAGGGTGTTGTATAAGTGCTTTTTATTTCGAGGCTCATCAAAAAATGTTTTAGTAATTTTGAGATGAGCCTCATATAAAGTAATTAAAATTTTATCTGATTTTCGTTCATTAAAATGTTTAAATTAAAGCGAGTTCAATTTCTAATTACTCATTATGAATACTGAAAATTCCCCGACCCGCTTTGAAGAGATAAGAAATACTTTTGACGACCTGCTGGTAGAACATGGCTATGGCAACCGCTTCCAGGGTTTTCAAAACCTTATGCGTCTTCGTATCCGCGATGTACTTCTTGTCTCAAGCCTTTATGACCTTTACCTGTTTGAAGAAGACGGACGTTTATATGAGTTGATCAGAAATGAATACCAGGGTTTAAGTTTAAGTCACTCACCTGAATTAACAAGAGTTTCAAGCGGTCACGATGCAATAAATCTTGCACGTGATGAAAAACGTTTCGACCTTATAATTACCACTCTGCACATTGAAGATATGGATGCAATTCAATTTGCAAAACTTGTTAAAGAGTCAGGATTAAAAATCCCTGTAGTTCTATTATCACACGATAACAAAGAGCTGAACAATCTTATAATGAATTATGATACATCCGTATTCGATAAAATATTCATCTGGCAGGGTGATTTCAGAATTATCATCGCTATAATAAAATTTCTGGAAGACCGGTTAAACGTCGATCATGATACACGAATGGTAGGAGTTCAAAGTATAATCGTAATTGAAGACAATGTACGTTACTACTCTTCATTCATGCCTATCATTTATACTGAGATACTAAAACAGTCGCAGAGACTTATATCCGAGGGAATAAATCTCACTCATAAATTTTTAAGAATGCGCGCCAGACCAAAAATCCTTTTATGCTCAAACTATGAAGAAGCATGGAATTATTACGAAAGGTATAAAGAATTTTTACTCGGAATAATTTCCGACATAGACTTTCCCCGCAAAGGTGTACAGGATTCAAGAGCAGGAATAAAATTTACGGAAGAAGTCAAAAAAGAACACCAGGATATCCCTATACTACTTCTTTCCAACAACGCTGAAAATGAAAAACTGGCTGAAGAAGCATCTGCTTCATTTATACTTAAAGACTCTCCATTGCTGTTAAATGAATTAAGACAATTCATGAACCAGTATTTCAGTTTTGGTGATTTCATTTTCAGGACAGATGAAGGTACTGAGGTAGGACGAGCAAATGATTTACGCAGTCTAGAAGACCAGTTAAAAATAGTACCCGAAGAAAGTATAGTTTATCACGCATCAAGAAATCATTTTTCAAACTGGTTAAAAGCAAGAACAGAATTCTGGCTTGCACACAGACTTCGTCCAAGAAAAGTAACTGATTATGACTCATCTGAAGAACTGCGCCAGGACCTGATTTTTTCGCTACGCAATTACAGGCACATGCGTCAGCGTGGAATCATTACCGATTTTTCAAAAGAAACATTTGATCCTAAAAGCAGTTTCGCCCGCATAGGCGGGGGCTCACTTGGCGGTAAAGCGAGAGGACTCGGTTTCGTTAACACACTGATAAATAATTATAATGTGCGCAACCAGTTCCCGGGCACGAAAATCTTTGTCCCCTCTGCCGTTGTTCTTGGTACGGATGTTTTCGATCAGTTTCTGGATGACAACAACCTCAGAAAATTTGCACTTAACTCTAACGATGATGAAGAGATAACAAAAAAGTTTCTGGAAGCAGAAAAATTTCCTGCAGAAATAATAGGTGAACTTTCTGCTTTTCTTGAAATTATCCGTGAACCGCTTGCTGTCCGTTCTTCAAGCTTACTTGAAGATTCACAATATCATCCATTCGCTGGTGTATATGAAACTTATATGCTTCCGAATAGTCATGGTAATCCGCTCATTCGTTTAAATGATTTGCTCAATACAATTAAACGTGTTTATGCATCAACTTTTTACCAGAGTGCAAAAGACTATATCAAAGTAACTTCTTACAGACTTGAAGAAGAAAAGATGGCAGTGATTGTCCAGAAGATGATTGGTATTTCACACGAAGAGAGATTTTATCCTGATATATCAGGCGTTGCACGTTCATATAATTTTTATCCGCTGCCGCCGCAAAAGTCTGTTGACGGAGTTGTGTCTGTTGCGTTGGGTTTGGGTAAAACTGTTGTTGACGGCGGAAACACAGTCCGTTTCTGTCCGAAGTATCCTACCGATTTAATTCAGTTTTATTCAAACGACGAGTCGATAAATTCAACACAGCATGATTTTTATGCACTTAATCTTGCTGGCACTTCTGATTTTGGTTATGTAACACACGATCTTCTTCAAAAACAATTTCCTTTAAGTGTCGCTGAAAGTGACGGGACATTAAATTACGTTGGCTCAGTTTACTCTCCGGAGAATGACAGAATAACAGACGGATTATCGCGCCCGGGTATGCGGATAGTTACTTTCGGACCAATATTACGGAACAGGTTATTCCCTCTTCCGGAAATAATTGATCTGCTGCTTGATATGGGTACCTGGGGGATGGGTACACCGGTTGAAATTGAATTCGCTGTTAATATGTCTGTAGATAAGGATGCTTCAAAAGAATTCGGATTACTTCAGATGCGTCCGCTTGTTATCAGCCGTGAATCAGAAGAATTGAATATTGAAAATCTCGATATGAAAGATTTAATTTGCATAAGCAATCAGGTTCTTGGCAACGGTTTGATCAAAGAAATATATGATATTGTTTTTGTTGACTATCATTTATTTGAAAGAGCAAAAAGCAGGGAGGTTGCTAAAGAAGTAAGCGCGTTTAACCAGAAGTTAATTTCGGAAAAACGACCGTATTTATTAATTGGTGTTGGTAGATGGGGCACACTCGATCCATGGCTTGGAATACCTGTTAACTGGGACCAGATAGCCGGCGCTAAAGCTATTATCGAAACTGGTTTAAAAGATATGTCTGTTGAACCATCACAAGGTTCACACTTTTTTCAGAATATTACTTCATTCATGATCGGCTACTTTACAGTTAATGAACATAAACATCAGGGATTTGTTGACTGGGAATGGCTGCTGGAACAAATACCGGTTGAAAGTAAAACATTCACACGACTATTAAGATTTGAAAAACCGATCACAATAAAAATGAATGCGCATGAGAATAAAGGAATAATTTATAAACCGGAAAAGTGAGTTCTTAGAATTGAACATAAGCTTTTTGTCATTTCGATGGCGTAGCCAGAGAAATCTCAAACTTGTAAATATAAAAGATTTCTGCTCGCCTGATGCGAGCCTTCGAAATGACAAACAACATTATATAAAATATTTTTAATCAGACTATAAACAGAATTTAAAATGTCTAAAGAAGAAAAACATTCTGAAATTTACGATGCGTGTCCGCACTGCGGGCAAAAACTAAGTCCGTGGCAGCAGGTTCTGCTCGGTGTTGATCGCGCGCTGACTTGTAAAAACTGCTGGTACAGAATCATTCTCGAACCTCCGGCTAAACCTGAGGAAAATAAAAAAACAGACGAAGAAAAATCAAAGTTTGAGGAATAAAAATGCAGTCATATAACTCATTCAGAATAGCTCGGCAGCAGATTTTAGAAGCAGCAAAATTATTAAACCTTGATGAAGCAACCATCTCACTGTTAACCATTCCTCAAAAGGAATTCAGTTCAACGCTTCATGTAAGAATGGACAGCGGTAAAACAAAAATTTTCCAGGCATACAGGATCCAATACAATTACGCACGAGGACCGGCAAAAGGCGGAGTACGTTTTCATCCCGATGAAACAGTTGATACAATCCGCGCTTTAGCCTGCTGGATGACATGGAAAACAGCAGTACTTGATCTTCCGCTTGGTGGTGCAAAAGGCGGTGTGTGCTGCGATCCCAAAAAAATGTCTGAACGCGAACTTGAAAATATTTCAAGAGAATATGTAAGAGCCATAGCTCCATTGATTGGAGTTGATAAAGATGTCCCCGCACCGGATGTATATACTAACCCGCAAACAATGGCATGGATGATGGATGAATATGAAACCATAATCGGTCAACATCATCCTGGTGCATTTACAGACAAACCTACACAAATAGGCGGAACAGAAGGACGAAGAGATGCAACTGCACGAGGCGGAGTGATTACCGTAAGAGAAGCCTGTCACAAGCTCGGCGTTGACCCTACTAAAAAATTTGCGATACAGGGTTTTGGCAATGCAGGACAGAGAGCCGCACTACTGCATCAGGAAATTCTGGGTGGAGGTAAACTTGTTGCTGTAAGCGATTCACGGGGAGCGATATTTAATCAGGATGGATTCGATGCACTTGCTCTTGTTCAGCATAAACTTAAAACAGGATCTGTTTTAAATTTCCCGGGTGCGAAAGAAATTCCGCATGAACAACTGTTAGAATTAGATGTTGATATTCTTTATCCTGCGGCACTTGAAAATGCAATCCAGGAAAAGAATGCCTCAAAAATAAAAGCAAAAATTATTTGTGAATTAGCAAACGGACCGACTACACCCGAAGCAGATTTAATTCTGAGGAAAAGAGGAATTCACGTCATTCCGGATATACTTGCAAGTGCGGGAGGAGTGACAGTATCATACCTTGAAATGGTTCAGGATAAATATTCTTTCTTCTGGGATGAAGCATACATTCATAAAATCGTTGATGAAAAACTTACAAAAGCATATCACCGCGTTGACGAAGCAGTGAAAGAAAAAAATGTTCATCCCCGTTTAGGCGCAATGGTTGTTGGTGTGGCGCGTGTTGCTGAAGCTTGTAAGTTAAGAGGATGGGTGTGAGAAATTAAACCACTTCTTCTCTTTGAAGTAAAGTAATAATTAAAAATTCAATCCGGTTATTTTCGATTTATTTCTTTACTAATGTCAAAACTGATATCTAATGTTGCTTCACCGTCTCTTATTGAATATAAATCAATAACATACAACCCATCATTAAATACAGCATTTGATTTTTCTTCGCTCGTCATATATTCTTCTTCAGTTTTTTCTCCCTCACGTGAATCTGTAACAATAATATTATACGAACCGGGATTAGATGCAGAATTTATCGTTATCAATTCCTTAATCAATTCACTGATAAAAACCTGTTCCTTCATATCCATAATAAAAAGCTGACCATCATTGCCGGCTGCACCAGCTTTGATGCACAGATGAACAGCCTGACTGATGGTCATAAAATATCTCTTCATATTTTTGCCTGTAAGGGTAACCGGCAAATCATTTTTTATCTGGTATGTAAAAATTTCAGATGCACTGCCGCGGCTTCCGATAATATTACCCAACCTGACAATTATATATTCAGTAGAATAAGCTGCCCCTAATTGATTTATTAATATCTCCGCTTTCTTTTTAGACTTACCCATTACTGAAATCGGGTTTACAGCTTTGTCCGTTGAAATAAAAACAAATTTTTCTGACTGATATTCACAAGCCAGCTTAACCAGGTTGTATGTTCCAAGTATATTAACCCTTGCCGCTTGTTCCGGGAATATTTCAAGTACAGGAATATGTTTGTACGCAGCAGTATGAAAAATGATATCAGGTTTAATTGTTTCAAATACTCTTTTCAATTCAGATTCAATAGAGATATCTGCAAGAAAAATATTAATGGGAAATGTTGTTATGTTTTCCAGTTCATATTTCAACATTACCAAACCGCTTTCATTTATATCGAGTAAACCCAGCCATGAAACATTTAGTTTTGAAATCTCCTTGACCAATCCCGACCCAATTGACCCGGCAGCCCCGGTAACCAAAACTCTTTTGTTAGAAAAAAAAGCGAGCTCTTCATCAGTAATAGTAATTTCAGAATAATTATCGCCCGTTAATTTTTTTAGAATGTCAGAATACTGCTCCAAGATGAACCTCCCTTAGTTACTAACAAACTTCCCTGATTAATATGAAGGCTTCTGCCGCATTACAATGAATGACCGAGCCCCATTTTTGTGAATTAATTATGATACTATCCACCGAACGTGGATGAGGTGTTTCTCTGATTTCGTTTTTATAAAAAGATATAAGGTGAATTTTCTTTTCTAAAAAATCCGATATGTTTACAAAATAATTTGGTATAAAACCTGGGTATCCCCATTCAGTTGAAGATGGAATTTCAGCACTTAATATTTTTGATGGAAAATTGCTTTTAGCCGGTCTGAATGCGTTTAATACTGCTGAGAACGTAATCCTGTGATCTTCGTTAACATCGATGTGTGAGTGGGTATATACTATATCAGGATTAATTTTTTTTGAAAAGCTCTCTATGGATTTTGTGATGCTGATAAGAGGATAGGTATCAAGCATTTGATCATCGTATTCATCTATCAATAAATCTTTAACTCCCAGCACTTTACTTACCTCACTTGCTGCAGTTTTTCTGCTTTCAACTTTTTCCCGCAATTTTTCAAAACCAGTGATTTCATTTAACCTTGATGATTCACCATTAGTAAGTATATGAATAAAAATGTCATCTCCATTTGCCCGATGTTTTAATAATGTTCCGCCCATACCTAAAACTTCATCATCCGGGTGTGCAACAACAACAAGAATTTTCATTTTTTCCCTTCTAATTATTATGTCATTTCAACAAAATCATTTTTTTCATATCTGAATAAACAGGGATTTGTCCTTCGCCTATCACTTCTATCCTGTACAAATAAATTCCGCTTGCAACATTACCGTAGTAACCTGTTTCAAACTCTATATAACCTTCTGCTTGTTTTCTTTCTGTTTTATTCGGATTGAACTCAACTTCATAATAGCCTGCATTCTGATATTGATTCACCAACACTCTTACAAGTTCTCCTTTTATATCATAAACCATCACTTTTACATATCCACCTTCTTTTAACCTGTATGGAATTGTTGTTGTTGGATTAAACGGATTTGGATAATTCTGAAAAAGCCTGTAATGCTCAACCACAACAGGAGGAGCTTCCGGTATGCCTGTTATTGTTATGTGTACTTCTTCACTTGCGGCTGATTGGTTTACTGCTGTGTCTATTGCTGTTAACTTGTAATAATAATTTCCTGAGTTGAACTTATCAGGTACATCATCATAATAAAATGTATCTGCTACCGTTGCTATTATTTTTGTAGTGTCATAAATGAAATCAGGAATAGTATCCCTGTAAACTCTGTAACGGAATAAATCCGCCTCTGTGTTTTTATTCCATTTAAGATGAACAAGACCGGAGTCAAGAGAGCCAGTTAGATTGCGTGGTGGTTTAGGTGCAAGATCCATATAAGTGTATTTCTGTCCCAGAGGTCCGCCGAAAATTCCAATATCGCTTCTACTTCCGTCAACATCTAAAATATTTAGATTACCTTTATCAATTGCAGGAGAATATTTCTGAAGATGAAAGTCAAAGTCCATCTCGGAAGAAGGTATTGTACCTTTTACAAACATTGGATCAGCAACAATATTACTGTCGCCAAGACTTACTGTGCCTCCTGTTAATTCCTGTATATTCCAGAATAAATTATAGTCAGGAGTCACTGTTCCGTTTGTTGCCTGTACGCCACGATAGCTATCTTTTGCAATATTATTTTGTATTACTGTTCTGCTTCCTGTTGAACTTGAATACGGAGCTATCGAATTCAATGAAATATTATTTTCAAAATATGCTGTGTCGGTTCTAACCTGTCCAGCTCTTATGTTATCACTATAGTAACCTGAGACAAGATTATTTTTAACAATAGCTCCTCTTATATACTGTATGTCAACTCCTCTGTATGTATTTCCTTCCTCAATCACAATGTTATTTGTAAAGGTGGGGTAACCACCAAAATTGAAACTAGCACCTTTTGAAGCATTTTTTGAAATTATTAAATTATTTCTGTATAAAGAATTGCAAGTATCAGGTGGACATTCATCGTCAATGCCAATTTCATTACAGTATGTAATAATGCAATTTTCAACTATTGAAGTCGACCAGTTTATAACTATTCCATATTTAACATTTTTTACTCTACAGTTTTTAATAATAATATTTGCATTAAATGTATAAATCCCTCCAGGGGCTAAACTGCCATTACCTATTACTGTAAAGTTCTCAATTGTACCATTAACTGTGAAAGAAATGACAGCTAAAGGCATTGCATTCATACCATCAATTATTGTACTATCCATACTTATTCCTATTAGAGATATAGATGTATTAACAGTTATTTGTTCAACATAAATTCCATTAGCAACAATAACAGTGTCACCTGTAACACAAATGTTAATTGCCTTCTGTATGCTGTCAGCAGCAGTTTGCCAGCTTGTGTAAGGCGGTGTGCTGCTGCCGGTTTTGCTCACGTAACGCACTGTACCGAAGGCAATGGAAGATGTAAAATGGAATATGGAAAATGTGAGAAGGACAAGCACAAATATTTTTGGTTTCATAAAGTTACCCGTCGGTTTTTAACCACTGGCTGTAACTTAATCTTTTAAAAAATGATTTGCGAGAGGGAAATAAAAAATAGCTGGCTGAAGATGACATCTTTAGGAAAAGATGTCATCTTTGTTTCCATAAGTGTTTAGTCATTCTGAACCCGGTTCAGAATCTGTTATAAGAATTTATCAGAAGAACCTGGATCAAGCCCGCCTGTTGGTCGGACTGGTTCAGGTTGATATAGAGGGGATTTTATTTATGAAAAATTTTATAAAAGTAAAAATATTATCAATAGAGCCAGAAGAATAATTATAACGCCTGCCATTATTTTAACAAGCGGTGGTTTTTTGTTTGAACTTTCGGAACCTGAACGGATTCTTGCTTTTGCTTCTTCAAGAATTCTTTTCTGTTCAAGTTTCTTTTTCATTTCTTCTTTATCAACAACTTTTACTTCCCTGCCGGATTCATCACCAAAGTGACGCACTACTCCTTTCACCTCAATTTCCGCAGTGTTCTTTATCCGCAGTTCATCCAATGCTGTTTTTACTGAGGGCCAGAGATCATTAACGGGATTTATTTTTTTCTGAAGTGATACAAACTTTGTCCTGAAAAACTTTTCGGCATATTCAAAATCCTCTTCCGTGTTGCCCGCACGTTTGTTGAAGTCAACTATCACCAATCCTTTCGCAACATTAAGCAGGTCATTCGTTTCTTCATAGCTCATATTAAGAATTCCTGCGATATCCATAGCAGAACATCCGCCGAGTTCGTTAAGTACGAATGCAATTCTTTCATTAAGCGGAAGTGCGTGAATCGATTCTTCAAGAGCGACGTTTCCTACAAATCGCTTTCCTGTTCTCTGTTCATCAGTTTCTTCAACTATCGTTAAACCTTTACGATTGATTTTCAGATCATTGTTTTCAACTTTATTCAGTAAAGCCCTGATTGCATTTTGTGTAAGCCAGAGAGAATATATTTCATCATCCTGAATTCTTGAAACTGCGTGAAGCGAGTTAATTAATATTTCGCGGGTTAGATTTTCAGCATCTTTATCGTTCGGAAGGATACGAAGAAGTAATCCGTAAACACGATCAACACTGATAGTATAGAGCTGTTGAAGGGCGCCTTTGTTCCCTGTTTTAGCAGTCTCAACGACTGACCTGATTAGTTTATTGTCCTGTTCCAATTGTCACCGAATTATTGATTGAGTCCCACCTCCTTCGGCTGCAAATATAATATTTTTTCTTTTCGATTATGATTGATCGAGCAACCGAATTAGTTTTTCCCTGTCATCCGCAGGTATCTCACACACATAGTTTTTACACACGTAAACAAAAGTTTTTGAATCATCTTTATGAAAATATTTCAGGTATGGCAATAATCTCTCAGCTTCAGCGGATTGTTTAATAATTACTTTGCCAGGAATATATTTTTGATTAACAACGCGAAGCATTTCATCAAACTTTTCTTCGTCCTGTGCGGAAATGACTATCTCGTAAGTAGGACCAAATGCAAAATCTAGTCCGGCGAGTGTAAATGCAAACGAGGCAGGATTTGAATCGATCAGTTGTGAAAAAGAATCAGAGAGTTTGTTTGCTTTTTCTTCGTAACTCGAATCTGCTGTTAATCGAGCTAATCTAAGCAGGTTAAGAATAAACACCGAATTACCCGAAGGTATTGCACCGTCATAAAATTCTTTTTGTCTTAATAATAATTTTTCACCTTCATCTGAAGTAAAGTAAAATCCGCCGGCAGTTTCATCCCAGAAATGTTTTAAAGAATACTCGGTTAGTCTTATAGCTTCGGATAAATAGTTTATTTCAAAACCGGTTTCATAAAGATCAATAAGTGCATTAATAAGAAACGAATAGTCATCCAGCATTGCAGTTATAGCGGATTCATTCTGCCTGTACCTATGAAGAAGATTTCCGTTTTTATCTTTTAAGTTTTTAAGTATAAAGTCTGCTGCGTCTTTTGCGATATGATAATATTCTCTGTTGTCAAAAACCTGTGAAGCTTTTGCGAATGCGGAAATCGTCAACCCGTTCCAGTCCGTAAGTATTTTATCGTCTTTGTGGGGATGAATTCTTTTCTCGCGGTGATCAAACAATCGTTTTCTTACTTCTTCAGCTATTTCTTTTTCTTCTTCCCCAAGTTCAGATTTAAGGTGAAGAATATTTGTTCCGTTCAACCCGCCGTGTACCTGGTCAATCCAGTTTCCGTTTTCAGAAACATTACATGCTTTTACGGCTAATTCATATTCATCTTCACTAAGAAGCGACTTTAATTCTGCTGATGTCCATAAATAAAATTTACCTTCTTCACCTTCACTGTCAGCGTCTTCGGCAGAATAAAATCCTCCTTCACTTGAAAGCATATCCCTTTGAACATATTCGAGAATTTCTTCAGCAGTTTTTTTATACTTTTCATTTTTTGTTAACTGGTATGTTTCGGTATATGCTATAACAAGCATTGCCTGGTCATACAACATTTTTTCGAAATGGGGAACAAGCCAGGCGCTGTCAGTTGAATACCTGCTGAAGCCGAAACCAATATGATCGTAAATTCCGCCGAGACGCATTGATGTTAAAGTTTTCTCAACCATCTGAAGAGCTTTATCAACTTTTTTCCTTTTATAATATCTTAAAAGAAACAGAAGTATATGCGGTGACGGAAATTTTGGCGCTGTTCCGAATCCGCCATTCTCTTCATCAAATCTTTTTACGAGATCATAATAAGCTTTGGTTAGAATTTCTTCTGTCAGTGCTTCTTTTTTTCGTGAAGAACTTACATTTGTTAAAACCGAAAAAATTTCTGTGGTGGAACGGTTAATTTCTTCTCTTTTATTGTTCCACAAATCAGATATCCGTTGAATGATTTCCTGCAAACCGGGGCGTCCGTACCTGCTGCTTCGTGGGAAATACGTACCGGCAAAGAACGGTTTTTTATCCGCAGTCATCATTATTGTTAAGGGCCATCCGCCGCCGCCCGTTAATATCTGGCAAACCGTCATATAAATTGAATCCACGTCCGGTCGTTCTTCCCTGTCAACTTTAACGGGAATAAAAACTTCATTGATCAGTTTGGCGGTTGGTTCATGTTCAAATGATTCTTTCTCCATGACATGACACCAATGGCATGTTGAATAACCAATGGAAAGAAAGATTGGTTTATTTTCATTCCTGGCTTTTGAAAATGCCTCCTCACCCCAGGGATACCAGTCAACAGGATTATGTGAATGCTGAAGCAGGTAAGGACTTTTTTCATTGATCAACCGGTTAGGTTTCATAATTACTTTCGAATGAGTGTTCTAACTAATAATTATCGTAATTTTTTGCAGAATTTAAAGGATATCATATGGTTATAACATTGTTAAAAATCGACATTTTTAATATGTTTGCTGCGTCCTGATAAATCAAGCTTAAATTAATAATTAAGTGAAAATATGGAAATAAAAAATAATTCGTTGATGCCTATGACAGTGCTGGGAATTAGCTTTATAGTCGGTGTTATAATTTTTGTGACAGCATGGCGTTCAAACCAGAGTGCAAACCAGACTATTACTGTTACGGGTTCAGCAAAAAAAGAAATTGTATCCGATCTTGGAATATTAAGAGGAACAATTACAGTCCAGGCATTCAGCAGTGAAGCAGCTTTCAGGGAATTACAAAGACAAAAACCTCTTCTAGTTTCCTATCTTGAATCAAAAGGATTTAAGAAAGATTCAATTGAATTTTACACAATCAGCAATTACCCTGTCTATGAAATGAATTCAAGCGGATATCAGACAAGTAATATAATCGGTTACGTTTACAACCAGCGTATCTCAATTCAGTCAAACGATGTTAATAAAATAAAAACAATCTCTCTTGAGATTCCGTCCATTATAGAAAAAGGTGTTAACTTTAATGTTGAAATGCCTGAGTATCATTACACAAAGCTTGCTGAACTGAAAATTGAAATACAGGCAGCAGCAGCAAAAGACGCAATGATACGCGCACAAAAAATCGCGGAAGCTACAGACCGTGATTTAGGTCCTATGCGGAATGCAAGAATGGGAGTATTACAGATAACACCAAGGTTGTCAAATATGATCTCTGATTATGGTGTTAACGATCTCAGCTCGATTGAAAAAGAAATAACAGCAGTTGTTAATGCATCATTTGAAATTGAATAATGTGAATGAATAATTACATACTTACTACGAAAGAAAATTTTTTATGACAAAACCTCAAATTTGGGTATCAGTTTTTTTAGCACTATTTATTTTATTGTTTATACTTCAACGTGCAGTAAGCGATAAAGATACAATGCCTGAAAGAAGCGGAATGAACAATGTTCCGCAAACGCAGGATATGTCAACAACTGAAATGACACCTCAGCAGTTAATGGTAAAATTAAGCTGCACAAATTGTCACGGCAGTGATCTTACCGGAACAAAGCTTGCACCAAGCCTGCACGGAGTCGGACAGTTCTGGAGCCGCGATAAACTTATCAACTACCTGCGTAACCCGATGGCGTTTATGGATTCGGACAGGTTTAAAGAATACAAACAAAAATATCCCGGTTCTATAATGCCAGGCTTTGGAAATATTGATGTTAAAGATCTTGGAAGAATTGCGGATTATCTTTTGACCCTGCAGTAAAAAATAATATGAGTTCAAAATTAAAAACCCGCACATAGTAAGCGGGTTTTTTATTCTGTTGATACTTCATTATTCAATATTGATTGTTGGTCATTCGTTATTCTTCTCTCTCACCTCTTCGGTTTATAAGTATGCGTACTTTGCCCAAAGAAAACTTCTGCTGACTCCATAATTGTTTCTGACAATGTCGGATGAGGATGGATAGTTAATTTTATATCTGTAACATTCGCTCCCATTTCAATTGCAAGAACACCTTCGGCAATTAATTCACCGGCACCGGGTCCGCAGATACCAACACCAAGTATCCGCTGAGTATCAGGATCAACAATTAATTTTGTTACACCGTCATTCCTGTCAAGTGTAACAGCTCTTCCTGAAGCTGCCCATGGAAATTTTGCGACTTCGTGTTTTATTCCTTTTTCTTTTGCCTGTGTTTCTGTTAATCCAGCCCATGCAATTTCAGGATCGGTGAATACAACTGCGGGAATTGCCTGCGGCTCAAATGCTACTTTATGTCCTGCGATTGCTTCTACCGCAGTTCGTCCTTCGTGTGATGCTTTATGTGCAAGCATCGGTTCGCCGACAATATCACCAATTGCATAGATAGATGGATCATCTGTCCGCAATTGTTTGTTTACATTTATCCAGCCGCGTTCATTTACTTTTACTTTTGTGTTTTCAAGTCCCAGCCCTTTTGTTTCAGGTCTTCTTCCTATCGACATAAGAACATAATCATAAACTGTTTCCGATACGTTTCCGTCGCTTGATTGAATCTTTACATTGATTCCGTTTTCAACTTCTTTTAACTCAACAACTTTTGAGTTGAGCATAACTTTTTCAAATTGTTTTTCAACTCTTCTTGACAAGAAAGTTACAAGATCCCTATCGGCACCGGGTAATAATCCGGGAGTCATTTCAACTACTGATACTTTTGTACCGAGAGCGTTATAAACTGAACCAAGTTCAAGTCCGATGTAGCCGCCTCCAACGACAAGTAATGATTTTGGGATTTCAGGAAGATCAAGTGCTGAAGTTGAGTTCAGTAATCTTTTACTGTTGATGCTCAGTGAAGGAATTGTAGCAATAACAGAACCGGTGGCGATGATCGCTTTATCATATTTATATTCGATTGTTTCACCGGATGATTTTTCAATCTTCACTGTATTTGAATTTATGAAAGTTGCTCTTCCCTGGATGAAGTTAATCTTCCTCATTTTGGAAACTGTACCTACACCTCCTGTGAGTTTGTTTACAACATTTTCTTTATATGTACGGAGTTTATCGATATCAATTTTAGGTTTACCAAATTCAACTCCCCAGTTTTTTGCTTCTTCAGCTTCGTGAATAAGCTTGGCAACGTGCAGCAATGCTTTTGATGGAATACATCCACGGTAAAGACAAACTCCGCCGGGATTTTTTTCAAGATCAACAAGCGTCACTTCCATTCCAAGATCGGATGCAAGAAATGCGGCTGCGTATCCGCCAGGTCCGGCACCGATTACTGTTAATTTTATTTTATCATACATACTAGTACTCTACGATTTAGATTAAGATAAAGAATAAGATTAAGATGTTTTATTATAGTTTTCAATTTCTTCATAAACACGGTCTGAATTACTTTTTATTAAGCCAATTAACATTGAAAATATTTCTTTCAACATCTGCTTTCCGAATGTTTTTTCATCTTGACTGATAATTTTTTTAATAAAAATAATATCAATACACGATGATGATTCCAAAACTGATCCTTTAGAAATATCAAAGTACCTGCATCTGTCCTTGTCTGTGAATTTCCCATTGCCTTCAGCAATATTTAATAAAATTGAGTTTGAAGCCCGTTCAAGTTGGTTACGAATGTCAGAGCGATAATCTAATTTAGACAAGATAGGCTGAATCCATACTATGAACTCCAGAGCCTTTTGATACACTTTTAATTTTTCGTGATCAAAATAAATTATATTTGAACCCTCCTTCATAGTCATTCCTTCTCTTAATCTTTATCTTATTCTTACTCTTTGTTCTATAGCAAAAGCTTCATCGGCTCTTCAAGAGCTTCAACAACCCATCTTAAAAATCTTGCCGCGTCGGCACCATCGACAATCCTGTGATCATAAGATAAAGACAAAGGCAGCATTAATCTTGCATCAAATTTATTATCACGGTAAACAGGTTCCATTCTTCCTCTTGATACACCAAGTATCGCAACTTCCGGTGCGTTAACGATTGGAGTGAAAGATGTTCCGCCTATTCCACCGAGATTTGTAATTGTAAAACATCCGCCCTGCATTTCTTCGATAGATATTTTTCTGGTGCGAGCTTTTTCAGCAAGTACAGTCATTTCAACCGAAAGATCAATAAGATTTTTCTGATCAACATTTTTTACAACCGGAACAATCAATCCGTGTTCTGTATCAACTGCAATTCCGACATTAAAATAATTTTTATAAATGACTTCCTGTTTTTCCATATCAATACTGGAATTAAACTGAGGAAATTCTTTTAACGCTGCACCAATAACTTTTAACAGAATAGAAGTCATTGTCAGCTTGCCGCCAGCTTTTTCTGCTTTTGGATTGAAAGCAACACGTGCTTTTTCAAGCAGAGTTATGTCTGCTTTATCAAATTGGGTTACGTGGGGAATTGTCGCCCATGCATAGCTTAAATGTTCAGCAGTCTTAGCACGGATTTTACTGAATGGTTTCCGTTCAACATTTCCATATTTAGTAAAGTCAGGTAACGGTTCCTGTTTAAATCCGAATGAGCCGCCGGATGATCTTTCTTCATTAAGTTTTTTAACATACGCTTTAACATCGTCCATTGAAATTCTGCCGGAAGGTCCTGAACCGGGAACTTTGTTTATATCGATTCCAAGTTCACGTGCAATTCTTCGTACGGATGGTGCTGCTGGTGCAGAGCCTCTCTGTATCGGCGGTTGTTCATCAAGTTCTGAAGCCGCAACTTTTTCTCTTTCACCTTTTGAAGGATCAGTTGTTGATACCGGCTCAAATTTTTGTTCAACTTCTTTTACAACCGGTTTTGGTTTTTCTTCTTTTTGTTCAGCTTTAACAGAAGTATCTTGTGTTACTTCAACTTTAATAATCGTCTGACCGACTTTAGCTTTGTCTCCCGCTTTTATTAAAACTTCTTTAACTGTGCCTTCAAGTGATGATGGAACTTCTATCGTCGCTTTATCGGTTTCTATTTCAAGTATTCCCTGGTCTTTTGAAAGTGAATCACCTGCTTTGACAAGTACATTAAGTACATCTGCTGATTCAATTCCCTCTCCAAGATCAGGAAGATTAAAATCAACAATTTCACATTTACCGGAAGTGACTTTTGTTTCCGGTTGGGGTTTTTCTTTTTCTTCAACAACTTTTTTTGTTTCTGATTTTGCTTCCTTTACAGGCTGCTGAGGTGATTCAGTCTTTGTTTCTTTTGTTGAACCGTTTGATGATTCAACGCTGATTAAAACCTGTCCGACTTTCACTTTGTCGCCGGCTTTTACTTTTACTGATTTTATTGTTCCTTCAACAGTTGAAGGTACTTCTATTGTTGCCTTGTCGGTTTCAATCTCAATAACCGATTGATCTTTTTTTATTACATCACCTTCTTTGACAAGTACATTGAGTACATCGGCACTTTCAATGTTTTCACCAAGTTCGGGTAGTTTGAAATCTGTTGTCATTTTTTAGATCCTAATTTTCATTACTTCTTAAATTGTACACGTCAGTCTTCGACAAGCTCAGACTGACAATTGCTATCGCACTGATTATTGTCACCCTGAACTTGTTTCAGGGTCTTCCGCCATTCACTAGCATAACCAGAGATTCCGAAACAGGTTCGGAATGACAATCCTTCTTACTCTTCTGCAATTGCTGAAACAGTAATTAAATTCATTATCACGAATTCATCGGATTAAGTTTTTCAGGATTTATCCCGAGTTGCTTAATTGCTCCTTCAACAACTGACTGTTTTATTTTTCCTTCTTTGAATAAAGCATTCAGTGTTGCAAGCACAATGTGTTTTGCATCAACTTCGAAAAAGTCACGGAGTTCTTTTCTTCCTTCACTTCGTCCAAAGCCGTCTGTACCAAGAGATGTAAGTGAACCGGGGAACCATTTGGAAACAGAATCCGGTAATGCTTTCACATAATCTGATGCAGCAACAAAAACACCTTCTTCATGTTTTAACATTTTTGAAATGTACGGTAATTTTTGTTTTTCAGTTGGATGGAGAAGGTTCCATCTTTCAGCTTCAAGTGCATCACGTCTTAACTCTTTATAGCTTGTAACACTCCACACATCTGCGGAAACTTTAAAATCTTCCTCAAGAATTTCTTTAGCTTTAATTACCTCGTTAAGTATAGTACCGCTTCCGAATAACTGCGCTTTGAGTTTTGCGTTTTTCTTTTCAGAAGCAATCAGCTTATACATACCTCTTACAATACCTTCCTTTGCACCTTCGGGCATTGCAGGCATCGGGTAATTTTCGTTCATCAATGTGATGTAATAAAAAATATTTTCCTGTTCTTCATACATTCGTCTGATACCGTCTCGAATAATAACGGCGAGTTCAAACGCGAATGCAGGATCATAAGCAACAAGATTCGGTACAGGATATGCGAGCAGATGACTATGTCCATCCTGATGCTGAAGTCCTTCACCGTTAAGTGTTGTTCTTCCAGCCGTTCCACCGAGTAAAAATCCTTTTGCACCAATATCACCTGCAGCCCATACAAGATCACCGACTCTCTGCAAACCAAACATTGAGTAGTATATGAAGAACGGTATCATATTTATTCCGTGAGTGAGATAAGCAGTACCTGCAGCAATGAATGATGACATTGAACCCGCTTCTGTAATTCCTTCTTCGAGTATCTGTCCGTTCTTGGCTTCTTTGTAGTAAAGAAGTGAATCAGCATCAACTGGTTCGTAAAGCTGACCAACGTGCGAATAAATTCCAATTTGTCTGAACAAAGCTTCCATACCGAAAGTACGAGCTTCATCAGGAACGATAGGAACGATCAGCTTTCCTATTTCTTTATCTTTTAAAAGCTTGGCGAGTATTCTTACAAACACCATTGTTGAAGAAACTTCTCTTCCTTCAGTTCCTTTGTAAAATTCTTCAAACAATTCTTCAGGCGGAGTTTTGATAGGACGAATATCCGTTCTTCTTGAAGGAACTGAACCGCCGAGATTTTTTCTTCTTTCTTTCAGATATATCATTTCAGTACTGTCTTCAGCGGGTCTGAAGAATGGTGCACTCGAAATATCATCATCAGAAATTGCGATACCGAAACGGCTTCTGAACTCGCGCATTTCTTCTTCATTTAATTTTTTCTGTTGATGTGTTATGTTCTTTCCTTCACCGCTTTCACCAAGTCCGTAACCTTTAATTGTCTTTGCGAGAATTACAGTTGGTCTTCCTTTGTGTTCAACAGCAGCTTTGTAAGCGGCAAAAACTTTTTCGGGATCGTGTCCGCCGCGTTTCATTTTTCTTAACTGTTCATCAGACATATTTTCAACCATCTTCACAAGATCATCATCAACACCAAAAAAATGTTCGCGCACATAAGCACCGCTTTCAACTGAATACTTCTGATACTGTCCGTCAACAACTTCACCCATACGTTTAACAAGCTTACCTTCTTTATCTTTATCGAGAAGCGGATCCCAGTCACTTCCCCAAACTAACTTGATTACATTCCAACCTGCACCGCGGAAAGCTGCTTCAAGCTCCTGTATAATTTTTCCGTTGCCGCGAACTGGTCCATCAAGTCTCTGCAAATTACAGTTGATAACGAAAATTAAATTATCAAGTTGTTCACGCGAAGCAAGTGTTATAGCACCTAAAGCTTCAGCTTCATCGGTTTCACCATCACCGAGAAAAGCCCAAACTTTACTTCCGTTTTTATTTCTAAGTCCGCGATCTTCTAAATAACGATTGAATCGTGCCTGGTAAATTGCCATGATTGGTCCGAGTCCCATTGACACTGTCGGGAATTCCCAGAAGTTAGGCATTAACCAAGGATGAGGATAAGATGAAAGTCCGCCGTTAGGTTTTAATTCTCTTCTGAAATTTTCAAGTTGTTCAACAGATAATCTTCCTTCAAGAAAAGCTCTTGCATAAATACCCGGTGAAGCGTGACCCTGAAAATAAATCTGGTCACCGTCATAATCATCGCCCTTACCTTTGAAGAAATGATTAAACCCAATTTCATATAAAGTTGCTGCGGAAGCGTAAGTGGAAATATGTCCGCCGATTCCGTTTTCAAGTTTGTTAGCTTTAACAACCATTGCCATTGCGTTCCAGCGGATAAGACTTTTAATACGTCTTTCAATTTCACGGTCACCGGGAAACGGCGGCTGTTTCTCTCTTGGTATTGTGTTTATGTAAGGAGTATTAGCTGTAAAAGGAATTGCAACTCCGGCTTTGTGCGCACGTATCTGTAACTGCTGTAAAAGCTCTTTAACTCTTTCGGGTCCGCCGTGTTCAAGTACATAGTCAAGTGAATAGAGCCATTCACGGGTTTCAATTTCTTCTGTTAGCGGATCGGGTCTGTTATTATCGCTCATAAAAAGAATCCTTTATCAATAATTCTGGATTAAATCATAATCGTGTTAAATGAAAAACCTCCCGGCTAACAATAATTGCTAATGAATTTTAGTGCGGGATTATTATTCAAATTGGAGTGAAAAAATAAAGTAATTGTAACTGATATACAAGAAACGGAACAATAATTGAAGAATAGAGAGCATATCATTCATTTGCGCTTTACAATATGAAGTATAAAGCAGATAGTCATAAAAAAGCTGTAAAAAGTTTTGGCAGACACCTTGTTCGCGGTAAAAATAACGGAAAAAAGTTCTGTTAAGGATTAAAAGCAGGATGATTATTCCGATAATAAAATAATAAGAGAATTATAACGGGGTCTTTTATGAAAGCGGGTTTATACAAGTCACTGTTCGTTATTCTGATGACGTTGTCGTCACAAACATTCGGACAAAATCCTGAATGGATAAATTACACTCATTCTGATGTAATATTTTCAACTATAGAAGATGAAAACTTTTACTGGTCTGCTTCAATGGGTGGATTATCAAAAATATCAAAAAGTAGCGGTGAGGTTTTCACTTACACAAAGGCTAATTCAGATCTACCTGACAATTATATTTTTTGTATAACACAAGATAGTCTCGCGAACAAATGGTTAGGAACCTACGATGAGGGACTCGTAAAATTTGATGGAATAAATTTTATAACCTACAATTCGCAAAACTCAATTTTGCCTGGAAATAAAATTACTGCCCTAACCGTTGATCATCAGAATAATATTTGGGCAGGTACAGATAGCGGGCTTGTGCAATATGACGGCGTAACCTGGACGCTTTATGATTTTCACGAATTCAATTTTGATGATCCTCAAATAAGTGCATTATTTGTTGACAATACAGGCGATTTATGGGTTTCGCTTACCTGGTGGGATTTAGTAAAATTTGATGGATCTAATTGGATAGTCTTAACAACTCCAGGTATTGGTATTGTATATTCGATAGCACAAGCACCAAACGGATTACTATGGTTTGGTGGAGATCAATTAACAAAATTCAATGGAGTCAACTGGACAACTGTAACAGGTTATCCTGATGATGAAATAACGAGTCTTGCTGTTGATTCTAATAATATACTTTGGGTAGGAACGCACTTTGACGGACTTGCGAGTTACAACGGTACAAACTGGATTGTATATGATTCCACTAATACTCCTTTTAAAATACCTTACATAATGCATATTAGAATAAATGCTGACAATGAAAAAGTTATAGGAACTCAAAAAGGCCTATATAAATTTAATGATGCAAACTGGACAGAAATTAATTCTTCGAGTAACGGTTTAGTAAGCTGGGTTACATGGTCAATGACTATAGCTCCAGATGGAAAAAAGTGGTTCGGTGGAAATACCGGAATCAGTTGTTTTGATGATTCAACCTGGACGGCATTTTCGTACCTTGATGATCCTTCCCTCTTCTCTGAAATCTATTCTATCGTTGCAGATTCATCAGGAAATATTTGGGCAGGCAGAGGATATGGTGGACTTTTAAAATTCGATGGAAACAACTGGACAATGCTGCCTGTAACCATTGGAGGGATTCTATGTTTGAAATTGGATAACCAAAATACTCTATGGATAGGAACCAGCGGTGGACTCGCTAAATTTGATGGTCTGCAATGGACTTATTATCAAACCATAAATTCAGGATTACCAAACAATAGGGTAGCCTCAATATCAATTGATAGTGCAGGAAAAAAATGGATTGGAACTCAACAAGGTGGGTTGGCAGTTTTTAATGACACAACCTGGACTGTTTATAATACTAGTAATTCAGTCCTGCCATCAAATTTTATAACCTCAATTAATTTTGATCTTGATGGGAAAGCGTGGATCGGAACGCGTGAAGGACTAGTTGAATTTGATGGAACGAATTGGATTTCATATAATACATCAAATTCAGGTTTACCTGACAACAAGATTGTCACAATTGCTATAGATAGTGAAAATAATAAGTGGGTTTCTTGTTACGACGAAGGATATTATTACCCTAATGGAGGGGTTGTAAAATTTGACGGCAGCCAATGGACTTTATTTGATTCAGATAATTCTCCAATGCCCAATAACACAGTGACCTCAATAGCTATAGATCGATTTAATAACAAATGGTTTACATATGGTTTTGGTGGTGTCACAGTCTTCAATGAAAATGGAATCACTCTTCCAGTCGAACTAATTTCCTTCACAGCAGAGGTTGTTGGCAATAAAGTAAATCTTAAATGGGCAACTGCTACTGAACTTAATAACAGGGGGTTTGAAGTGGAACGCAAGCAAGTCGGCAGCCTGCCTGACGGCATGTCGGGTCTTCAGTCTTCAGTAGGCAATTTGGAATGGAATACAATCGGGTTTGTTGATGGAAGTGGAACTCAATCACAGACACACAATTACAATTTTATTGATTCCACCGTTTCTGCCGGTAGATATTCTTACAGATTAAAACAGATTGATTTTGATGGTTCATTCACATATTCAAATGTAGTGGAAGTTGATTTATCATTACCTCTTACTTTTTCCT
>JAEXTA010000204.1 GCA_023453665.1 Bacteroidota bacterium
ACTATTATTGTTTGATGATTCCGAATAGTTATTAAGATTCGCATTCACAGCACTTCTTCTGAAAGCAACTGTTTTGCCTGTGCCTATTGCAGTTGATAGATTTACTACTATGTTGTTTCTCATATCAAGTGAAGAAGAGGTTGCTGTGGTACTATTTGTCTGGTAAATACCAGTTGTTCCAAAGTTTGCACCTGTGGAAGAAGCATTAAGAAAAATAGTATTATAGTATAAACCTCTAACGGATGAGGTAGAAGTGCTTGAAAGATTTATACCTCGAACTGCATCAGTTGCTGCTGACGTAGGTGCTTTGAGATCTGAAATAAAATTATTATAAACATAAACGTTTGTTCCGGTGCTCACATTAATTCCTGAAGTATAGGGAGATGTTGAACCGGTTGTTGTTGAGCTCAAATTATAAATTTCATTATTGTAAATATGTGCCAGTAAGCCTGTTGCACTGAATATTCCGTGGATGACTCCCCCACCGGAATTAGTATATACAGTGTTATCATATATCATTTTAGTCGAAGTCGCAACTTCATCCGAATAAATGCAATATGTAGTTCCGGTTGCAGTATTTGAATTACCGTAAACAGAATTGTTATATAAATTTATTGTTCCATTAGCGCCTGTGTTTGAATTATATATCAAATACATTGAACCTGATGTACCAGTTTTAGAATTATTTCTTACGATGTTGCCGTAAATGTTCACAATGAACGGACTTGTTGAATTGTACAATAGATACATTGTACCACTTGATGTTGTGGGATAACTGCAGTTCTCAATTATATTATTATAAATGTTAAGAGTGTTATCTGTACCAGTACTACCCATACCATTATTAATTGCATAAATGGTACTTGTAGTTCCACTTCCGGCAATCGTTACTGTATTATTATAAATATCGATGTTTGAATTGGTACCTGTTGAAGTGAATATTCCATAAAGTGTTGATGAACCTGTACCATTGAAGGTGTTGTTTGCTATCTTAAGATTATTCTGATAGATAGCATAAAAACCGTAAGCAGTTGTAGCACCGCCGCCGTAGTTTGTAATTATGTTAGCACCATCAACACCTATTTCAATATTCTGATCATAAAAATCATAAGGAGTTGAAGCTGCATATCCACGCAGTTGAATACCGCCATAAACATTTGAAATGGTATTGTTAAATATTTTTATGTTTTCTGCTCTGCCTCCCGTGGAAGATACAGTTACAGATGTTGTACCTGAAAAATTGGAAACATAAATTCCCCAAGAGTAAATCGTTGTGATATCGAGTGTAATAGAACAGTTTTTAATAGTTACATTCTTACACGCATCAGTTGCTGATGCTTTTTTAAGAAAATATCCGAATTCCATTTTCTCAACACCGGTTGCTGCCGGATTGTCTCTCAGATCAATACCATCAAAGGTGATATAGTCACCACCTTCAATTGAAATGATACCGTCGCCATAATTTGAAATTGTTGTTGAAGAAGCTGTTACACCAAGACCCGCCGTTATCAATGGGTTTGCCCCGACACCTGATTTTTGAAAAACGATTGGGTTTGCGACAGTTCCGGTTTGAGTAATTACACCGGCAGTAGGACTCGTAAATGTTTCAGTATGACCCGCAGCTACATTAAACGTTACACCACCTGCACCAACAGGGTTTGCATTAAGATTAGTTATTGCTGCTTCGATTGTGGAAAAATCACCGGGGATATTATAGGTTTGTCCATATAGACTACTGCTAAATACAGTTACAGCAATGAAAAGAAAAGCAAAGAAATACTTGTACAATAGTTTTTGCATAACACACTCCTCAATTGATAAAATCTTATTTGTTTATTTTACGAACTGAACGGAATGGATGTGCTTTACAGTTGATGATTTTAAGTGTAGTACTGCAAAGCACCTTTTAATGGAAAATGAGCGGGTTCACCTTAAACATTTCATACCTCAAAAAAATATTAATGGACTAGAATGGTGAGTTAATAAAGAAACCGGTATGCATCCAATACTTATAACATTGAAAAGCTTGATAAACACAATATCACCGTTCCGAAAGAAAATAGTTATCTAATAAAATTGATGAGAACATTTAATAGAACATAGGATCAGGTGATTTCCACAAATATCGTAAACTTTAATAACGCAGTCTGATTATTTTAATACGTCAATCAGGTATCAAAAGATCTGTTTTCCCTTTATTAATACTTTCTTTAGAAGTGAGACAACACTTACGTGATAATTATAATTTTAAATCAACGTAAAGTCAAAAGAAAAATTATTTTTTTAGTTGCTCTTATTAAATATCAGGAATTCAAAAAAATTGGAGGGAACCAGAATAACAATAACAAATACCGTTTTTGTTTTGAATTCTAATTTTTTTAGAGAGAATAATTCTTTAAAAAAGTATAGCTTTTAAAACAAAAAACCTGCAGGTATAACTGCAGGTTAAATATTTTATATATTTTTAACTGATCAGTATAACAATGTTTGAATTGCATGCGGTGGGATTTCAACATCCACAGCCTGCGAACCGACATATATTTTGTATTTTATTTTCAGATCACTCTGGTTCATTACAACAGTTATAATTTTTCCATCTTCATTAATAAATGATGTACTTAGTAATTGGCTTCTGCTGCTGGCAGTACTTACTCTTCTTGCATCCGGGCGAATGAATTTTGAGAAGTGCCCGATATAATAATACGAAGGTGTGTAAATTAACTCACCGGTTTTTGTATCGGCATGAATCGGCGCAAAACAAAAATTACCAACGTGATTCGGTCCACCGGTTTCATCAAGTAAAATATTCCAGTCGGTCCAGCCAACAGTTCCGCAGTTAAAATCATTTATCATCTGTTTACCGTAACGTTCGCCGTTCTTCCATGTCTGATACTGATTTGGTTTGTAACTGTCAGCACAACCCTCTGTAAAAAGTAAGTGTTTATCGGGATATGATTCCTGAACATTTTTGATATTATCAAACATAGGCTCACCGCCCGCCCACGTTTCATACCAGTGAAATCCAAGTCCCCAAGCATACTTTGATGCTTCAGGATCAGAGAATATCACATCTGCACGATGAGTAACCAAATCTCTGTTATGATCCCACACTATTATTTTTTTGTCACCAAGACCTTCAGTCTGCATTGTTGGACCAAGATAGTTTTTCAAAAAATCTCTTTCTTCTTCTGCAGTGAAAATACATGATTCCCATGTTTGTGTTGCCATAGGTTCATTCTGAATAGTAATTCCCCAAACCGGAATTCCTTCAAGTTCATAAGCTTTAATAAATTTTGTGAAGTACGTTGCCCAGGGCTGATTATACTCCGGTAACAGCTTTCCGCCTTTCAACATATTTTTGCTGTCTTTCATAAATGCTGGCGGACTCCACGGACTTGCATAAAGCAGCAATGATCCACCCGCAGTTTCAATCGCTTTTTTTATTAAAGGAATTCTGAATTGTCTATCGTGTTCAATACTAAAAGAATTTAAATCTTTACTTTCATTTGACACATAAGTATAACTGCCGGAACTGAAATCACAACTATGAATATTTGTGCGTGCTAACGTGTAACCGATTCCTTTTTCTTTATCATAGTAAGCATCTAAAAATTCTTTCTGTTTTTCTTTTGACAATTTGAAAAACACTTCTGCCGATGCATCTGTTATGGCGCCGCCAATACCAATAAATTTCTGGTATTGTTTTTCGGGATTCACGAATACTGATATTTCTGATTCAACAGGCTGACCTGCTTCTTTAAAAATGAGTTTATCCGTTAAAGTTAATCTAAGCCCTGAATTTTCAGCAGTAGTATAAACTGAAACTGTTCGCCCTTCTGTTGTGAAAGGACTGGAAATTTTTTGGAGCTGGCTTTTAGGTGAACATCCCACGACTAGTAAAGTCAGTAAAATCAATGATAAATATTTTTTCATATAATACATTTTATAATAGAGTGAACGTTAAATGGAAATCCCCCGAATAGAAGTGAGTCAACTTAATCAATAAATTATTTGCGTTTCAAATTTAATTAATACGCGAAAGGACTACAAGAATCTGATTTCAACTTTGGTTGAGCTATCCGTTAAAAAAAAATCATAAAATATTCCTGATTTTCAGTCCAAACCCATCGGCTTGAACGACCGGACTTCATATTAAAGATATGTTTGCACGTTATTTTTTAATCACGGAGTAAACAATGTTCAAAATTATGTTATGTATGATATTATTTTTTATCGGTGACAACTTTTCTCAGGAAACTGACAAAACGGGTAGTTTGACTGGTCGGGTAATTGACGCGGAAAATAAAATGCCATTACCCGCAGCAAATGTATACATCAAAAATATTAATACCGGTGCGGCAACCGATTTAAATGGAAATTATAAAATTGAAAAATTACCCATCGGCAATTATATAATTGTATATTGTTTTATCGGCTATAATCCTGTCAGTGTTCCGGATATAATTATTCGTCCGGGAAGAATCACCTATCAGGATGTTGAACTACATTCATCATCAGTTGAATTTGATTCAATTGTCGTCAGCGGCGGTTATTTTTCCGAAACTGAAAATAAACCGGTCAGTACAATTCAATTTTCTGCTGAAGAAATACGTCGTGCACCCGGTAGTGTTGGTGATGTCAGCCGAATCCTGTTCGGACTTCCTTCTGTTGCAAAAATAAATGACGGCAAAAGCAGTTTTATGGTAAGAGGCGGAAGTCCTGTTGAAAATTCATTTTATTTAGACAACATCGAGATAAATAACATTAACCATTTTTCAACTCAGGGCTCTACAGATGGTTTTTTCGGAATACTTAATATCGATTTTGTTAAAAATGTTACTTTTAACGCCGGTGGATTTTCCCCTTTGTATGGCGACAAATTATCTTCAGTGATGGAAATTAATTTTCGTGAAGGGAATCGAACTGAATATGACGGACAAATTAATCTGAACTTCGGTGGAATTGGCGGACAAATTGAAGGTCCGTTCGCCGGGAAAAAAGGTTCGTTTCTTTTCTCTGCAAATAAAAGTTATCTCGATCTTATGATGAAAGTTTTTGCCGAAGGCTATCCGTCACCCGAATATTATGATGCACAAACAAAAGTTGTATATGATATTTCAGAAAATCACAAACTTACTTTCTTAGATATTTTCGCAAATGATGCTTATAACATTCCTTATGACAAAGCAGTTGACAAAGAGTTGAATCAGTATGGTAATACAAAAATAATAACCAACACTGCCGGATTAAACTGGATGTATATCTGGGGACAAAATGGTTATTCAAATACTTCCATATCGAATACTATTAATTCAAGAAATGTATTTTTGAATGAAAGCAAATCACAAAATAAATTTCTTTTAAACAATACTAATGAAAACACTTTCGCTCTAAGAAACATAAATTATTATAAAATAAACGATGAACATAAATTTGAATTTGGTGTTGAATCAAAATTAGGATTAAATAAATTCGACTATACTTTTTTTGAATACCGGGACGAGTATGGAAATATTCAGCCGGCAGTCACAGTTGCTAATGACCTGAACACTGTCAGTGCCAGTTCATTTTTAATGTATCATTCTTCAATAGTAAAAAATATTTCACTCAGTCTGGGTGGAAGAATAGATTATTTTGATTACACTGAAAAAGTTCTCTATTCACCAAGAGGTGTACTTAATTATAAATTCAGTCCTTTAACTTCAATAAGTGCTTCAGCAGGAATTTACTACCAGAATATTCCATCACTTGTACTCGCTCAAAGTGATTCATTCAGAAAATTAAAAACACCAACGGCAATTCACTATGTACTTTCACTTAGCCATATGTTGACTGAAGAAACAAGATTAACAATTGAAGTTTACCAGAAAGACTATTCAAATCTTCCTGTTGACCCGGAACAACCAAAGGATTTTTTATTCGACCAGGTTGTTACTAATGGTATATTTACAAATCACTCATATTTACTCAGCAATGGTAAAGCCCTTTCCAGAGGAGTTGAAATGATGATACAGAAAAAGCTTGCTATGAATTTTTACGGAATGATAAGCGCATCATATTCAAAAGCAGAGTACAAAGATTTAAATGGCGTTTGGCGTAACAGGATTTATGACAATGTTTTTAATTTTAATATTGAAGGTGGATACAAACCAAATAACGAATGGGAGTTTAGCTGCCGGTTTGTTTATGCAGGTGGAGCGCCATTTACTCCGTTTGATATGCAATTGTCACAACAATACAACAAAGGAATTCTGAACTTAGATAACATTAACTCTGACAGACTGCCTGATTATCATTCATTAAATCTGAGAGTTGATAAAAGATTTCATTTTGAAAAGACAAACCTTGTTGTTTACCTGAGCATCTGGAATGTTTATAACCGCGATAATATTTCCGCATACACATGGAATGAAATTAAAAATAAAATCGCAAAAGAAGTTGGTTGGAACACTCTTCCTGTGTTTGGAATTGAATACGAATTTTAATTTGATGTGCGGCGAAATTCCGTCGGAGTTACGCCCGCATATTTTTTAAATATATTATTGAAAGTGGATTTTGAATTAAACCCCGCTTCAAATGCAACTGAAAGAATTGAATATGATTTATACTTTTCATCTGTCAGCATTTTTTTTACTTCTTCAACACGGTAATAATTAACAAAATCATAAAATGATTTATTCAACCTTGAATTAATTACTTCGGAAAGATTGTGAGTTGTAACTCCAACCATCGTGGAAAGTTCAGGTAAAGAAAGATTAATTCTTAAGTATGGTTTTTCTTTTTCCATGATCTTAATCAGAACATCCAGGATTTCCTTAGTTTTTATTTCAGTTAAACCTGATTTTGTATAGGCTGAAACATCGGGTTCCGTCAGAGGTGGAATTCCCTCATCTTCTTTTTCTCTTAATTCTATTTCAGAAAATATTTCAGGTTGTTTCAGACTTCTGTAAGTCACCATAAAAATCACAATTGTAACCACTGCATAAATGTATTTGTACGCAATGTTTTCGGGTTTACCGGCAATATCGATTAAAACAATTTGTACTAATTCCAGCAGCCAGACGAGAGCAATTACTATGATTAAATAAGTCAGCCAGTTTAATTTCAGTTTTTCAATATCAGAAAAATTTTCCTTTAGTCTGTGATGATATTTTTTCACATCCATTAAACTCAAAATGATGTATGTAATTCCATAAAACGGAATGACCGTTCGCATAACTATTATCAGGAAATTTTTTTCCGTGTAGGGATTCATAAGTTCAAGTCTGACTTCATCCGAAAAAATAAATGAACCAATAATTCCGGCTAAAAGTATTAATGCAAGCGGAATGAAATGAAACAAATATCGAAGGTTAATACTCTTTTTATTTTCACTTACTATATGTGTGTATAAGTATAATGCAGGGCTGTAAATAAAGGGCAAAGGTCCGCTTAGCCCAATAAATGCAGGATAAACCAGGTACAGTTCAGTTACAGTGTAAAACGCATAAAAAATATCTAAAGAGTAAGCAAGGAAGGTAAAACCAAGCATTCTGTTAGCAACAATATTTTCTTTTTTATTGAACAGAAAAAATGTTAAAAGTAACCCGAGCGAACCACCGGCGAAAAGAATGTTTTCCAAAAGTTAATCCCTAAAATGCAACTAAATCAATCTGTACTGATTTTTTTAACGAAAAATATAAGAAGGATAACTTAACGGTCAAATTAGGAATACTAATAATTCTAAAATTTAATTTTGATTTAGATTATATATTCCAAATATCATCCGCAAGATCGGCAAATACTTTTTGTCTTTCTTGGATTTCTTTGACCCCAAATTCAGTAATTTTTGTCAGATATAAATTGATAGGTAATTTTGATTTTTTATAAACGCTTACTTTCTTACTGAATTCAAGATTAGCAGCCTCTTTATTATATTCAATTAGTAAAATAGTTTGATTGCCTATTTTGTATAGAACTTCACTCAATTCAATATTTTTACTTTTTAACATACTAAAACATTCCTGGTTCGGATTTTTAGGAATAATATGCTCTAAATTAACTCCTTCCAAATTCGCTTTCAGTTCTTCCTGCTTCGCATCTTTAAGTAACTTCTGATTAATGCTGAATAAAATATATTTCGCTAATTTTCTATTTCTAGTTTGGAACTCCATAAATGAAGCCTTAAATAAATCTGTATTAGGATTTTGCTTTTTTATTTCAATAATAAGTTCGCCTATGGATTTCTGATCATGCCTCAATTCGGTCGCCAAATTTCCATAAAGTTTTTCCAGAACTTTAGGATCAAGTCCTGAAATCGTATTGTATCTAAATGTAAAGTTAACAACTATCCGAAAAAGCCTTTTTAATTTGTCTTTTCTATCAAAATATTTTTTCGTGACGGCTAATAAAAAAATATTAACTTGCTCAACCCTGAGCGTATTGAGGTCATTCAACATTTGGACAATCTCCGCATCTTCCCAAAATTCCGTCGAAGGTGATATGAGATTGCTGTATATAATCGCTTCTTCACTTATACTATCTACAAAAGCTTTTATTTTATTCTTAGTGATTTTTCCTTTTATGCTTTTGTATAAATACTCTTTTTTGACGAAATCGTAATTTGATATCCAATAATGCCTTAAGTAACGGCTTATATTATTTTCACCTATCTGATCATTCATTCTTTCCCAATTTCCCCTAATGCTTTCGATTCCCGTCCCACTTAAAGAAAACAAATAATTTTTAATTAAATCTGCGGCACTTAAATCTAAGCCACGATCATTAAGCGTTTCAAAAAGTAAGTTTGCATTTACTTCATCATTCACATCAATTTTTATAATTGAAATTTTATTAAATATTACATCTAGAATTTTCCCAATAAATCCTTCACCAATTGCATCAATTCCTTTGTCAACCTTATCAACAAGAAATTCATAGTTTTCCTTTATCCTTATGTGAGAATGTTTTTTGGTTTTTGAAAGGACTCCATCAAAAATCAATTCGGAAAAGAAAAAACAGTCTTCTTTGTTCAGTTCTAGTTTTGAAGATTTTTCTTTACTTGGTGTGATTCTTCTGTATAATGATCTATTGATATCATCTATCCATTCCTGGCATCCTGAACTGTTTTTTCTCTTTAAGCATTCACGTAGAGCAACTAAAAAAATAAAAATTGAGGCAAATCTTTGTTGACCATCAAGTATAACTAATTTATTTTTTTCTACATGCGGAGAGAATACCATCGTTCCAATAAAATATTCTGTTTCTCCAGCATTTTCTGAATAATATATGATGTCGGAATATAACTCTTCAATCTGGTCAATTTTCCAAGAATAGCTCCTTTGAAAGGAAGGAACGACGTATACTTTTTGATCATTAAAAAGTGTTATGATTGGGATGGCAGTACTACTAAAGTTCATAGTTACTCCGGATTAAATAGTGCTGATAAAAATTGATTTACCCTTTTAAAGATTAATTAAAGCTAAGTCGAAATAAAAATTTTGTACGGATAAATTATAAAACTAAGTGAAAATAATTTAGTCTTTCTTATTGGTTTAATCAATCAACATTTACCAATTAATCTACTATGGCTCAATTGGTGTGTTCATTATATAAAAAACTTCAACTCCAATAAATGGTTATCAGGGCATGCTTTCCGTTGCTATTATTCCATAGTATTGTCGTACATTAAATGTGAAATACTTAATATTATAACAGGTCGGAGATTTGATGCACACTTTTCATATACCGGTGATGGGATTAGCCTTCACAATTGATACACCGGTTAAAGCAGCACCGTATGGAATATCATCTGTAATATCAATTGTAGATGACGAACTAATCGAAAAGATGAGAGAATACTATAGCGTAAAAACAGGTGCTCCTTATACATTCATTTCGGAAAAAGTAAAAGACTCAAGAGCAGAGCGCATAACACATTATTTAAACCTGATTCAAAAAATTGTTTCTGAGAAGTTTGAAGAAGTTAAAAATTCATTCCTTGAAAAAGGTGAAGGTATTACTAAACTGATTGAAATGCTTCCCGATTATTCTGAAGTAAAGAAAAAATTTAATGAACTGATTGCAAATAAAAATGTTTTAAAGCACGAGATTCATAAATGGATACATGATAATATTCTAGCGGGAAGTATTGATGTGAACATTATGACCAAAGTTGACAATGAAAATTATGACGGTGATGAAAAACTACCGGTTGAGTATAATGATGCTCACGCGGCTTTGAGAGGATTTGCTAACAGTAATTTAAATTCCTCACTTGTTTTATCGGCAGGAATGAATCCACGCCTGTACAGTTATATAGAAAAGTTTGAGGATTTTTATCCCGATGTAAACGGATTCATTCGCAAAAAAATTATTCTGAAAGTGAGTGACTATCGCTCGGCAATTATACAGGGTAAATTTTTAGCGAAGAAAGGTTTATGGGTTTCCGAGTATAGAATTGAATCAGGATTAAACTGCGGCGGTCATGCTTTTGCAAGTGACGGATTTTTAATGGGACCTATTCTTGAAGAGTTTAAAAACAAACGCACTGAATTAATTCAAACCACTCACGACATTTATGTACAGGCTTTAAAAAATAAAAACCGTTTTTATCCGGCTTTTCCAACAGCAATAAAAATAACTGCACAAGGTGGTGTAGGCACTAATAAAGAACATAATTTTCTTCTTGAGTATTATCAGCTTGATTCTGTTGGCTGGGGCACTCCGTTTTTATTGGTCCCTGAAGTTGTGAATGTTGATCCTCATACGTTGGAGCTTCTTCAGAATGCGAAAGAAGCTGATCTTTATTTAAGTAACATTTCACCGCTTGGAGTACCGTTTAACAGCATCAGAAATAATTCACAAGACTTAAAAAAACATGAGTTAATAAAAAAAGGAAGACCCGGAAGCTCATGTCCTAAAAAATATTTAACATTTAATACTGAGTTTACAACAGACTCGATATGCACCGCATCGCGTCAGTACCAGGATTTAAAAATAAAAGAACTCGATAAAATAAATCCTGATGAACCAACCCGTTCTTTTGAGTTTGATAAAATTGTAGATAAAGCATGCATCTGTTTAGGGCTTGGTAATGCTGTATTATTG
>JAEXTA010000083.1 GCA_023453665.1 Bacteroidota bacterium
TGATGGACAGTATTTATATTCACCGGCAATTTTTAATCAACGAATGTTTTTAGGAACTGTCAGGGGCACAAAAAAATATTTTTATTCAATAAAATGAAAGGGTAGAAAAATGAAAAACGAAAAACCCGCTTGTGTGAGCGGGTTTTATATTTATGAAATATTGAATGAACTTACATCTTCAACTGACCCAGTAGTTGATTAATCCTCGCCTTCTGATTTTCAGGAGCCATCCCTAAGGCTTTGTTATAAAATTTTGCCGCAAGATCTTTATCGCCTTTGTTCATATAACCTTCTGCAAGGCTGTCCCACACGTTCCACGAATTCGGGAATTTTTCTGTATTCATTTTGAAAAGCCCGATTGCATCATCATTTAATCCAGCAAACAAAAACTGGTAACCGGCGGCATTAATATCAGCTTCTGTTGCGTTTTCATATGCAGTTTTTTTCAATTCTTCAGCTTCAGAATTTTTGCCTGTGGCTTTAAGCAAAATAATTTTTGTTGACTGGTTCTGCGCATTTGTATTTATACCTATTGATCTGTCAATCCAGGTTAATGCTTCATCATAATTAAATTTATTCTGGATACAATAATTTGCTGCCTGGTTCCATGGCTGCCAGAAAAATCCCTGCAGATCATCAAACTGTTTCCTGAAACTTGCTATAACCTGTGTCTTTACATCCACCTCAACTTTAATACTTACTTTGGTTTTGTCCCAGCTCAGTGATAAGATTGTTGAGTTTGGATCAGCAGTATCAAAAGTATATAGCAACCATTCAGTGAACTCACCGCTTTGTGGTTTTACTTTAACGCGTAATGCGTCTTCACTTTCGTCATAATTAAAACTGCCCCACGACCAATTATTTTTACTGAAGATGATCGTCCATTCATTAGCAGAGGGAATCATATGCAGACCATACGTCCCGGCGGATAATTTTTTACCTTCAACCATTACATCTGTGCTGAAAGAGATAGTTGTGTTTTTATTTGCGCCTGCACGCCATACCTGATCATACGGAACAAGCTTTCCAAATACTTCCCTGCCTTTTACACCGGGACGATTATATGTAATGGAAATATCTGTCAACCCGATTTGCTGAGAAACAGCGGCGAGCTGACTTGGATTTGGTACAGTTAACTGCGGCTGTGCAAAAATATCAACCGAAGAAAACAAAAACAGGAATAAAAAAAGGAATGATGAAAACTTTAACAAACATCTCATAGTTACCTCCTTGGAATTAGTTTAGTGGTTTGAAAGAGAAACTAATGTTAATTGTATGTTAACAAGCAGTCATTTTTATGAATGGCATTTTTGAGTGATATATGAATGAAAACAAAGGTCAAAATAATACACGGATTTTTCCCTTTAAAACTGACCAAACAAAAAAATGCAGTCACTTTATAATGAACGCAAAATTATTTCCTCTTTTTTTGATTTGTGAACCTGTATAGTTTTACAAGTAAGAAAATAAAGTAGGGGATGTACACTATGCGTCCCCGGGCGAGAGGGTAACCGGAAACAAAACGAAAGGATGGAGAGATGAGGAAATTAACCGGGCTTCTGATTTTTCTTTTTCTGGGCACGACCTATTCACAAACAGTAACACTACGCGACACTATGAACCAGTATGATTATATAGTAATCACTACGCCGGAACTGGTTCAGACATTCCAGCAATTTAAAAATCACAAAGAAACACTTTTTGATTTTAATGTACTCGTAACGGATACAACATCCATTTACACCGAGTTTTTTGAAGACTCGACAAAACAGGATAACATCCGTTCATTTATAAGTTATGCAGGAACTTACTGGCAGCAGCCCAGACCCGTTTATTTTTTAATTGCGGGAACAACGACAATGGTTCCGAACTTTGATAATCCCCAACTAGGAAGTTCCGGGGAGTGGAGATTCTTTACTGACTATTACTACACACAAAGTATTTACGAACCAGATACTATTACAACAGATTTTTATATTGGTAGAGTTCCCTGTAAAAATGAAAATGAATTAACAAAGTATCTGAACAAAGTGATACAGTATGAAAGTAATTCAACTTTGCATGAGTGGAATAACAACTTACTTTTTGTTTGTGGAGATGATACAGTATTTAATTTTGTGGAGACTGCTCAATCACTATCGGCTTATTTACCAACTTATATTGATAAAAAAATTATTGCTGATGTAGACACTTCAATTTTCTATGGAAATAAAGATTCGATCGCCAATTATGTAAATAACTCAGGCTGTGCTGTTTTGTGGTTTGAGGGTTGGAATAAAGATTCATCTCTTAATCGAGAAGATTATTTTGGTTTAAATGATCTATCATTACTACTGAATTATGGGAAATATTTCTTTTCAATTTTGATGACTCAATCTGCTATAGTCGATACAAACACAACAATAAGTAATGAAATGTTGTACCTTGAAAACGCAGGATCAATCGGTAGTCTGGTAATAAATGGTTTAACATGGTGGGCAACATATCAAATTATGCAAAGGATATTGGCTCAAAATATATTTTCGCTTCCAGACGAATCAATTGGAAAACTTTTGAATTTATTTGATGGTTCGGGAGGTTTATTTTATGAAATGAAAAAATCACTTAACATACTCGGCGATCCATCTCTCAAACTAAAATATGATGCACCAACTTCAATCCACGAAACACAAACTGAATTAATAAACGGATTTGAATTACATCAGAACTATCCAAATCCTTTCAATCCTACAACTAAAATAAAGTACATTGTAGGGGACGCATATTATGCGTCCCAGGCGCACGTGCTGCTGCGCGTTTATGATGTTCTGGGTAATGAAGTTGTAACTCTGGTCAACGAACAAAAACCCGCCGGTACTTATGAAGTTGAGTTTAATGCTTCTCAATTATCAAGCGGAGTTTATTTCTACAAATTACAAGCTGGCAACATTATAGAAACAAAAAAGATGATTCTGTTAAGATGATTTAATGAAATAGCCTGAAAATAATTAGTGTTCCAATTTCGCACTTAGTCATCCCGAACTTGTTTCGGGATCTATTAAACAGAGCTGATTCTGAAATAATCCGCCGCGGCGGACAGAATGACAATTAGAAAATTAATCTGAAAAGTGAAACTAAGACACTGCAGAAAATAGTCCTCCAAATGCAGAGCAGATGGCTGTTTCATAATCATCATCATAAGCCTGATAATAAATAGCTAACGGACAGGTTGATGGGATGGGCACTTATGGAACAGCTATTTTTTTGTTATAAAAACAGTATAACTAACCTATTGGAATCGAAACATCTATGAATTACAATGTCACACTTCGACAAACTCAGTGTGACATACACCGGTTACAACACTTTTTATTCCGTTGAGTAAAGTCCCAAACTTGATTATGTTTCCACTAAAGAATATTCAATCTTTTATTAAATAATTTTATCCTAAGGTTCGTTATGAAAATTTTTTTACAGGTGATTTTTCTTCTCGCACTCATTTCAATTCTTTTTATTTCAGGGAATGATTCTTCGACAATTAAAAAAGAAAAGGAAATAACTCTTTCAACAGGTGAAGAACCCGGTCCCGATCAAAGACCATCGGAATGGGATTTCATCAAACGAACCTATCCTTATTACAAAGCGGATGAAGATGCTTATGTAAAAGCAATTCAGCAGGCAAAGTTATTAGCGGAAGAAACAAGAATTAAAAGACTTAGTAAAGGACAAACTGCAGTTCAGTGGGAGTTTGCGGGACCATTAAACATAGGCGGAAGAGTTGTTGATATAGAATTTGATCCCATCAATCCGATTAATGTTTATGCCGGACTTGCAACAGGAGGTGTGTTTAAGTCAACAGATATGGGCGTTAACTGGTTTCCTGTCTTTGATGAACAAGCTGTATTAACTGTTGGTGATATTGCAATCGATCCAATCAATCCGAACATAGTTTATGTCGGAACCGGTGAACCGAACGGCGGACACAATAATTTTCCCGGCGGCGGAGTTTACAAATCAACAGATGCAGGAACTACATGGGATTTTATGGGATTGGGAAACACAGTATCAATAGGAAGAGTGATTGTTCATCCAACGAATACAAATATAATTTACCTTGCTGCGGTTGGATCATACTTTGCACCGAATCCTGAACGTGGTGTTTATAAATCAACTGACGCAGGAATAACATGGGAACAAAATTTATTTTTAACTGATTCAACAGGCGCGATTGATATTGTAATTGATCCGAATAATCCCGATAGATTAATGGCTTCTATGTGGGAACGTGTTCGCAGACCAAACTCATCACATCTTTACGGACCTTCAAGCGGAATTTACAGAACAACGAACAGCGGTGATAGCTGGTTGCTTGTTACATCAGGACTTCCTGATCCATCCTCGACAAATGTAGGGAGAATTGGTTTATCAATAAGTAAAAGTAATCCTGATATTGTTTATGCATTATATGGTGATGGAAGTAATATTATTAGCTTGTATAAAACTACCAATTTCGGAAATAGCTGGACTGATGTTAATACTGATGGAGAACTTCAGGACGGTACGGCTGGGTTTAGCTGGTATTTTGGACAGGTAAGAGTTCATCCTACAAACCCGAATACTGTTTATGTAATGGACGTTGCGTTTATGCGTTCAACAAACAGCGGAACGACATGGCCTGTAATTTATGGTTACGGCGGACCTGATCAATTGCACGTTGATCATCATGCACTTGCGTTTCATCCAACAAATCCCAATTACATTTTAAATGGAAATGACGGCGGAATAAATATTTCAACAGATGGCGGAGTAACATGGTCGAATGCTGTGCACATTCCCGCAACACAATTTTATGAAATCGGTCTTGATGCTAACAATCCGCAAAAACTTTACGGAGGTACACAGGATAACGGAACAAACCGGACTCAGGATGGAGGATTAAGTAACTGGGCAACAATTTTCGGCGGTGATGGTTTTTATGTTACTGTTGATTACACAAACCCGAATATCATTTATGCCGAATCACAAAACGGCGGACTTGGAAAATCTATTGATGGCGGAATCAACTGGGACTATGATGTATTAAGTGGAGTATCATCAAGTGAACCAACTAATTGGTCAACTCCGGTTGTGATGGATCCGGTGACACCAACAAAACTTTATTACGGAACTAACTTCTTATACAGGACAACTAACGGAGCGTCATCGTGGACAAAGATCAGTCCGGCTTTAACCGATTGGGTTAGCGGAAGCAGACTGGGAACAATCACAACCATTGCTGTAGCACCAACAAACACAAACGTAATTTATGTTGGTACTGATGATGCGCACGTTTGGGTTACTACTAACAATGGAACAAACTGGACAGAAATTTCAAACGGACTTCCTGAAAGATGGGTAACAAGAGTTGTTGTTGATCCGAATGATGAAAATAAAGTTTATGTAACATACAGCGGGTTGAAGTGGAGAGATCCGCAGCCGCATGTTTACAGAAGCACAAATAAAGGCAGCGACTGGACAGACATAAGCGGCAATCTTCCTGACGCACCGGTAAATGCCTTTGCTGTGGACAATAACGATACAAACATACTTTATCTTGGTAATGATGTTGGTATGTATGTCAGCTTCAATACTGGTGCAAGCTGGGAAGTGCTTGGGGAAGGATTGCCTGTACTGCCTATAGGTGATATAAAAATTCATCCGACAGCAAATTATCTTGCTGCCGGTACTTATGGAAGGTCTATGTATAAAATAGATCTTAACGCAGTAACAAATATTGAAAAGACTACTTCAGTAATTAATGATTTTACTCTTGAACAGAATTATCCCAATCCCTTCAACCCAAGCACAAAAATAAAATTCAGTATTCCCGATGTAGAGACGGGGTATGCCCCGTCTCTACGCATGGTAACACTACACATTTACGATGTTCTTGGAAAAAAAGTTGCAACATTAATAAATGAACAAAAACCTGCTGGTAGTTATGAAGTGGTATTCAACGGAGAAGGATTAGCAAGCGGGGTTTATTATTATAAGCTGACTGCCGCGCCTGACGGCAGGCAAGCAGGGACGTATACTCAAACAAAGAAAATGATCCTCCTGCGTTAACACTGCGGAGGACAAGTTTTAATAAAATAGAATATTAAGAACATAAGTTTATGGCTGAACTTATAAGAATGGTTTCCATCATAACAACATTCCAGCTTTTGTTGTTTGCCGGGTTTGTTTTGATATTGAGAAGAAAGGGGGAACTGAGCCATTCATTACTTTTTATTTTCCTGGTGATCAATGCTTTATACATAGCCGGTTTTCTTGTCGGTCATTATCTTTTTGTTGACCTCAAATTATTTGTGAACTTTTTATTCTGGGGAACTGCATTTGGATTCTTATTCGGACCTGTGCTATTCTTATATACCAGGTCAGTAACTGACCCGCGTTTCGGGGTCAGTATGTTTGATCTGCTTCATCTGCTTCCATCAATAGTCTATATCATACTTGTACTTCTGCTGTTTCAATTAAAACCACTGGACGAAAAAATTATTCTTCTTCAATCGGGTCATGTATTTCCGGACGATTTAAGTTTCTGGTTTAATCAGGTTATGAATATTCAGATACTTATTTATCTGACGGTGTCTATTGTCGTTCTGAAAAAGCATGAACTTTCTATCAAAAACTCATATTCAGATATCAATACAATAAAACTATCCTGGTTAAAACTGGTGATATGGGCATTCGCGTTTATGTGGTTTATTGATTTTGTTCATTATGTACTAATAAGAAATTATTTGATCACAAATTTCATAAGTAACTGGCTGTCACTTATTTCATTGACGATAAATTTTGTGTTTGCAATTCTGATCATGTACCGCGGCCTTAAACAACCGCAATATTTTGATGCGCTGCAAACACCTATTGAAAAAGTGAAATATGAAAACTCAGCATTAACAAAAGAAAGAAGCGAAGAATATCTTAAAGAGCTTTTGACTTATATGGAAAATGAAAAGCCGCATCTCGAACCAGCACTAACATTGAGTAATCTTGCCGCATCTTTAAAAATTCAACCCAAAGTTCTTTCCCAGATAATTAATCAGAATCTCAATCAGAATTTTTATGATTTTATAAATGATTACCGCATCCGTGAAGCAAAAAGTTTTCTTTCAGATCAGTCAAAAGCTAAAATGACAGTCCTTGAAATTTTATACGAATGCGGGTTTAATTCAAAATCCGTTTTTAATACTGCATTTAAACGGAATACCGGACTAACGCCGACTGAATTCAGACTTAAAAACCTTACCATTCAATTACAATAAAAACCACTCAACGAAAACAGACGTTCCATTCTTTTAAAAAATCGTTCTGATTCCTGAATTAGAACGACAATGAGTTATCTAAGGATTATGTTCGCATTAAAAAAAGGAACTGTTATGAAAAAAATTATTCTGACAATTTCATTTGTAATAATTTTTATTAGTTCATCGGACGCAAGCATAATCCGTGTACCGGCGGACTTTAACAATATTCAAACAGCAATTGACAATGCCCAGGAGGGAGATACAATTGTTGTCTCAAGAGGAACATATTTTGAGAATATCAATTTTCGTGGAAAGGGTATCACGTTAACAAGTGAATTTATTTTCAGCGGGAATTTTGAAGATGTTGCACAGACAATCATAAATGGCAGTCAGCCATCAAACCCTGACTCAGCAAGTTGTGTTCTAATGTATAAGTTGGATCAATCATCATCACTTGATTCATCAGCAGCATTAATTGGCTTCACTTTAACAGGCGGCAAGGGAACTGCATGGGAAGACGAACATAATCTTGGAAGTTATTACAGAGAAGGAGGCGGAATACTTATTCAGTACTGGGCACCAAGGATCTTATTTAACATAATCAGGAATAATGATGCGTATGACAAAACCGGACTTACAAGTGCAGGCGGTGGAGGAATCCGCTGCGGTGATGGAAATCCAACTATTGCTAATAATATAATTATAGAAAACAGGGGAAGATACGGAGGAGGAATAGTTTTGAACTATGCCGGAGCGGTGATCACAAACAACATTATTGCAAGGAACAGCGGCGGCGAAGACTATGCCGGAGCCGGAGTATGGATTCTTGGGAATCATTTTCAGAATAAAGTAAAACTATTGGTGAACAATACCATCGTTTATAACTCATCCGCAACAAACGGCGGCGGAGTATTTTTATGGGGAACAAATAATGTGGTTGTAAAGAATAATATTCTTTGGGGTAATACAGCTCCTGTCAATCCGCAGTTGAGATTGACTTCTGCATCCGCAAGCATTTCATATAATGATGTTCAGGGAGGTTATAACGGCACAGGGAACATTAATGAAAATCCCCTTTTTGACACGACAAATTTTTATCTGTTGCCGGGTTCACTTTGTATTGATGCGGGAGATAGTTCTTCTGTGTATAATGATCCCGAAGATATTAATTCACCCGGGAATGCTGAATTACCTTCATTAGGAATGTTAAGAAATGATATGGGAGTTTATGGCGGACCCGGAAGAACATCATTACCGAAGATTGTATCGGATGTTGTTCGAAATTCAGAATCTCAATTACCAAAACATTTTATGTTGAATCAAAACTATCCCAACCCGTTTAACCCAACTACAAAAATTAAATTCACAATTAGTTCTGTCACCCTTCGACAGGCTCAGGGTGACATATTGGTTTCGTTAAAGATATATGATATTCTCGGAAAAGAAATAACTACCCTTGTTAATGAAGAAAAACCCGCGGGAACTTATGAAGTGGTATTTAACGGAGAAGGATTAGCAAGCGGGGTTTATTATTATAAGTTAACTGCCGCGCCTGGCGGCGGGCACGCAGGTAATTTTTCTGAAACTAAAAAGATGATTCTTCTGAAATAAAATTAGTTTCTGCTTATCACCCAAAGAGTATCTTTATTAAGCCGCTGACGTAAAAATGTTTCTATCTTCCTTTCTGTTGCTCGCTTTGATGAAAGACTCATTCTTTTATTATAACTGATAAGGAATGAAGGGATAGTATCACTCTTACTTAAGTTTGTTCCCTGGAAAACATTCGCATACGAAAAATCTTTTATTTCAGGGAACAGCACTTCAATCTCACCTTTTAACTGATACATTGGGATTGTATCGCCCATTAGTCTTACTATTCTCCGGTTTAAACTATCGATCATGCTTTTCTCGGTACGTCTTGTTATTTGTCCGGCTTCAATAGTTTTTAAAACATTTAATGCAGTTTCGCTCGCGATTTTTTCTTTTTCATATTCCGGTAAATTCATTTGAATGAATCGCAACTGCATATCATCACCCTCTGCTTTAACAAGTTTTTGATTTATCGCAGTTTCCTCATCGGGTAAGATAGGTTCACCAAGAAGATAAATTTTTACTGTACTGATTGAATCACTTTCTATCAGTTCCCATTTAACAGTGTTTCTATTCTCACTTTCAATATTTTTTTGAATAAAATTCTGAATTCTCTTATTCATCCGGACATCCTGAATTACATCAATAAAAATTATAGCTGCAGGAATAATGACAATAATTGTTATACCAACTAACCATCTTCTGAATTTGATTTTTGCCTTTGTGTCAATAAATGATCTGTACGGGAAACGTAATAATCTTACAATAAAAAAAGTTGAAAGACTTATGAACACTGCATTAAGAAAGAACAAATAAAATGCACCAAAAAATATTTGCGGATTACCACTCGCAAGCCCAAAACCGGCTGTACACAATGGCGGCATTAACGCTGTGGCAATAGCAACACCCGGAATAGCCGTGGTCTTGTCTTTACGTGAACCGGCAACTATTCCTGCCACACCGCCAAAGAACGCAATACCAACATCAAGCAATGTTGGTGACGTGCGAGCCTGCATTTCACTTGTTAATTCGCCAAGCGGAGTTAAAAGAAAATATGTTGCGCTCGCAAACAGGCTTAGCCCTACCGCAAACGCAAAATTTTTAATTGAGTTGATCATCAACTCTTTATCATTGACGCCGATACCAAGTCCTATTCCCAGTATTGGCGACATCAATGGTGAGATGAGCATAGCTCCGATAATTACCGCAGGTGAATTGATATCAAGTCCAAGTGAAGCTAATAACGCGGCACAGATAAGCATCCAGTTGTTCACACCTCTGAAAGCAACATTTCTGCTTATACTATCAATTGTACCTTCAACATCAGTTGTGTCATAAAGATGAAACAGATGAAAGAATGTTTGTTTTAACTTCACAAACTTTCTGAGTATAGGAATCTGGTTCTTCTTATAAGTCTTAGAAGAGTTAAGTATTTTTTTAATTCTTCCTGCCATAATTACTATTTAATTAAATTCATCTTGATCGTTTTATTAAATGCACCTGCTTGTAATCTGCAATAATAAATTCCGCTTGCAAGTGAATTGCCGGCATCGAAATTAATTTTATATGTGCCGGGTTTTTGAATTTCATTAACAAGAGTTGTGATTTCATTTCCTAAAATATCATAAACTCGTATACTTACCGGTACGCCGGACACAGTATATGCGTCCGCAACATTGTAGTAGATTGTTGTTGATGGATTAAACGGATTCGGGTAGTTCTGCTCAAGAGCAAATTCTCTAATGAAATCAACGCCAACTTCAATAATGTTTGAGTATTCAAAACTTCCGTCAAAATCAATCTGCTTTAATCTGTATTGATACTTGCCGGGAATTACTGAATTATCAACATATGAATAGGAGTTCACTTCTGTTGACGTTCCATTACCAGAAACATTCCCGATTATTTGCCATTGCTGACTGCCGGCTGTGGACTGCAGACTTACAATTTGTTTTCGCTCAATATCAAATCCCCGATTATTTGTTTCACTCGCTGTTGTCCAATTTAGTTGAACAAAGCTATTTACAATATTTGCAGAGAAAGAAACCAATTCTACGGGAACAATCGGATTACCAAGCTGTCCATTCATATTAATATCCTGTGCATAAATTCCCTGTGCGCCTGTTCTCCTGTCGCCCCATGCTACTTTACAATTTCCAAAGACGTCAATGGTTGAAACCATCTGAAGTTTTTCACTTGATACGTTTGACATTGTAACAGTATTTCCGCTCCATATAAAATCACCATTATCATCGCATGCAAAAGCTTCAACTTGCTGATTAACAACTGAACCGTTATTCTTTGTGTACATCATGTACGTTCTGTCGGAACCTCTTTGAATATTTAAACTGCTCAGTCCGTTTGTTGTAGCAGATAAAAGGTCCCTGAATATTTTTCCATTATCAGTCCATAACCTGCTTCCGTTTGAAGAAAGTTTTTGCCCGGTAATTCCATCAAAGTTTTGATCGATATCTGTTTCTCTCCAGAAAACAAATGTTTCATTAGTTGAAGGATTAATTGTCGCAACAGGATTGAACTTATGACGCGATCCCATCAAAGAAACTTCGGCGCCGTCAACAGGAAAGTATAATGTTCCTGATGAAGATACTCTTTGTACAAAAGCACTCTGAAGATTATTCTGATCGCGGTCGTCATGCCATGCAATTAATCCGCCGTTCATTTTATCGGAATAAATTTTTGGAACAGTGAATGCAGCAATTCTACCAAGATTCTGGATGCTCATTCCGGAACTACCCCAACTTAAAGTTCCGTTTGATTGAATTTTATTTACACGAAGTTTAACTGTCTGTGCAGGGAATGAACCTGTTGTTGCTGTATGAAAAACTAAAACTGCATTGCTGTCAGACTGAACAACAGCAGGATAATTAAAACCTTCGGTTGCGGATGAAATTAGTATCGGGTCAGTGCCCCATTGTTTAACTCCGGTTGAAGATAGTTTTTGCAAACCTACTTTGTTCGGGGATGTTGCAATAATCCACGCAAAAACAAAATTGCCGTCAAGTGTTTCGGCTACTTTGGGGTTGGCTTGAAAATCAGTTGATGATGATAAACCGACACCATTAGCACCCCAGACAAAATTACCCGATGGACTTATCATATAAGCAAACACATTCAGGTTTCCTGAATTTCTTGTATCAGTAAAAACAATAACTGCATTATTATTGTGGTCAGTAATAAGATCGTAATCCACAAGAGAAGTTGATTGCGGATTATTACTTATCAGTAATCCATTGCTGCCCCAGAGTTTATTTCCCATCGGATCTAAACGCTGTAAGTAAACAGCATAACTTCCAGACCTGTTATCAAACCATGATATATACGAGCCGCCATCTGATGTTGAAGAGATTTTTGCCAGAGCCTGTTCGCCCGTTGTGTCACAGACTGTTAGGTTTGTTGATGGATCGTTTGTCCATTGTGCTTGCGTAACTGATGATTTAAATATCAAAAGTGTTATGCAGAAAAACAAAAAACTAAATCTGTAGATAAGCTGAAACATTTTCCCTCCGTAAGATTACTTCAACTTAAAAAAATATGATGTGATTTGAAACGGCTGTCAGCAGGTTTATAAAAAGAAATTCTTACACTTATTCTTTACCAGGGAGATAAAGATTAAGAATAAGATAAAAGAAATTATTTTATCTCTAATCCAATCCTTTCAAATGAATTATCAAAATAAATATAAAGTGGTTTTCCTTTAATTGATTTTTTTGAAATAGGACCGAACATTCTACTGTCTCTACTATCGGGTCTGTTATCACCTAATACAAAAAAATGATCACCAGGGATAATAATTTCATCAAAGTTTGCGAGATAGTCATTCTCGAATCTGAGGTTTGGATTTGATTCTTGCAAAGGTTGTCCATTAATAGAAACGATTCCATTTAAGATTGAAAGTCTCTCATTCCCTAATCCCAGTACCCGTTTAATAATTAGATTTTGAGGGAACTCGGGATCACTAAATATTATTAAATCATTTCTTTTAACATTATTATTTTCATAATACTCCATATCTACTAAAATAAAATCATCAACCATTAGAGTATTTTCCATACCGAATGTCGGAATACTAAATGTTCTTATAGAATCATTAGTGGGTATGAATTCGTTGATTCCCCAAAAGAATATAATCCACAAAACATAAATGAAAACCCTGTTATATGTTTTTAGAACATAGTTTTTATTTCTTGACGAGAGTATAGACGCATGAATTATAACGAACAAATAAAAGCAAACTGCAAATGAAACTAGAAATAATAAAAAGATGAAAGACTTGATTAGCGAACTCTGATAAATAATATTTGTTATTATGATAAATAACGATGGTAACACTATTGCCATCCTAAGGTTACCGTTGTATAAATGACCAAGCCCTGGAGTAATAACTGACAACAGTATAGATAAAACTAAACTTCTTTTTTTGTTAACAATTACTGGACTATCATTTTCCATAAGTACCCCCGAATATTATTTGACTGCTGGATTAATTCTCTCCTGATTTCTTAACAAGGTATCTTTTAATCTTCTGTGTTGTTGTTTTTTCAAATTCCTGTTCGCGAACAACAAATTTCTTTATTTGTTTATAGCTTGAAAGTTCTTTGTTGGTTTCTTTAATAACAGTGCTAATAGTTTCATTAACCAGTTCAGGGGTTATCTGAACATTATTCTTTTCAGATAATTCAATAAATGCTTCCGCATCAGTTACAATTTGAACTGCAATTATTTCATCATGCTTGTCATCTTTTTCTCCATAGACGAGTGATTCAAGTATAAACGGACTTCTGTTAAGAATATCTTCAATCTCTTCAGGGAAAACATTTTTACCATTGTTAGCAATGATAACATTTTTCTGCCTTCCGCTAATGTGAAGGAAACCTTCGCTGTCAATGAAACCAAGATCGCCTGTCCTGAACCAGCCGTTATCAAATGATTCATCCGTAAGTTTTTGGTTTTTGTAATAACCCAGCATGATATTCGGGCCTTTTGCATAAACTTCGCCAACTCCATCGGAATCAGGACGATTTATTTTTAACTCAACTCCGGGTAAAGGTAAACCGGCAGCATCATCCTTAAATTGATCCAACCTGTTAAGAGCAAGAATCGGTGATGTTTCAGTTAAACCGTAACCCTGTAAAAAATTAAATCCAAATTCACGCAACCCTTTTGCAACCTTTGGATCGGGAGCTGCGCCGCCTGCAATAAATATTCTTATTGAACCGCCGAACTTGTGATGTAATTCTTTAAAAATAATTTTCTTAAAACTTTTCCAGCCGACCGCCTGTAGAAAATTACTTACACGTATCATAGGCGGAATGATTTTCGATTTCAGTTTGTCTTCATTAATAGTTTTATAAATACGTTTAAACATTTTATCATACAAAAGCGGAACTGCAAGCAGCATCGTCGCTTTTACAGTTTTCAGATCATCAACAACAGTTTTAAGTGAACGCGCATAATGTACAGATGAACCGCTGAAAACAGGGCACAAAAATCCGCACGTACATTCATAAGTATGATGTATAGGAAGAACGGACAGGAAGCGGTCTTCTTCGTACATCTTTATCATACTTGTCATACTCATAAGGTTTGAACTAATGTTTGCCTGACTCAGCATAACACCCTTTGCTCTTCCAAGTGAACCGGATGTAAATATTATTTCTGCAATTTCATTGGGGTTTATCCTGGGAAGATCATGAATTCCAAAATGCGGTGCGTTGTTCATCAATTCAATCATCGAGAGGAAGCCTTCTTTTTCTGCTCTCAAATCCATACTAATAAAATGTTTCAGATTTTTAAATACAGATTTTTTTTCTCTGAGCATTGAATCGAAGTTCTCGGTAAAAATAATTGCTTCTGAATCCGATTCATGAATGATATTAAGTATTTCATTTGTATTAAGGTTCCTGTCTATCGGCACAATTACATAATTAAAGCACATCGAAGTAAGAAAACTTATTCCCCATTGAACACGGTTTTCTCCGATAAGTGAAATGTGAGTCCGTTCTTTTATTCCGAGCTTTCTTAAAGCGCTTCCAAACTTTAAAACATTTTCAAGCAGTTCTGAGTAACTAACTTTGCTTATAGGAGTGTTGGTAAGATCTTCAAGAGCAAGCTTTGAATTATATCGTTGAGCAGATTGCAGAACCATATCCTGCAAAGAGGTGATTGAAGGTACCTTTGCTAATTCACTTTTTAGTTTCATAAATATCCCCGTCTAATTAATACTGCTTAAGAATTTTTTAATTGATATGGCTCCCCGCAGGTCGCCGGTTTTATAATTGCTTGCTTTGTCATCGCGATAAATTGAATTAATCTTTTCAGCTGTTTCAGGTGAAACGTGATTATCATCGCCGTGACAAACCAGGCATGGCGGCTGAACAATAATCGGTTTTAAGAATCTTACAAACTGTTTTCTGCCTTCACTTAATAATTCAATGTGGACTGTTGAATCAGTCAGTTTACCTGCATTGAATAATGATTCAAATTTTTTCAAAACTTTCTCTTCATACTGATCGGGTTTGTTTAAAGGATTTCTGTTCTTCAGTGAAACTCTTTTTATCTCAACCTGTTTTGAATCTGCAAAAGATCTCGTTAATAACTGCGCGGTATCAGAACAAACAGACAAAGCGGATAGAACCCCGTTTGACTGAAGTTCTTTTACTAAAACACTTTTTAAATTATTCTGAAATTCATCGGCGGTAACGGTTAATTCTTTTTTGTATTTGTCCGTTATGGTCTCGGCGGGTTTTGTGCAGGAGATAAAACTCACAATAAGTAAAACGGTGACAATAGAATAAATAGTTTTCATTTGAACAATTTCCTCGTTTCAAACTTAAATAAAAACGGGAAATAGTTCCATTAAAATAGTTGACTAATTCTTAGTGTTTCTGAGTGAACTTAAAAGCGTAAGAGTGGAAATTGTAGCGGTAAACTACTCCACGCCGGCGAACATTTTATACTGCTCAAAAAGCGCAACTGCCTGGTCGAAAGGAAACCTTGCCCTGATAAGAAATGACTGATCACGTTTTGAAAGCTGCGGCTCTGCCTCCCACTCAAGATTGGAGTTTAACACCTGGTTTGTAGAAGTATCAACAATTGACCAGCTTCCTTCGCCGCTTTTACGGGATTTCATCACGAGGTGAATTTTCCCGTCAAGTACAAATTTTAGAGAACGTTCAAACCATTTTGCTTTTTCTTCTGTAGTCATATCTCTTATGTGAAATAAAACAATTCTTCTTATCTCATAGTCGAAAATATTTATAAATATTTTAGGCTTTGTATAAGAAATAATCAAAATAAACATCCCGTCTTTTTTTATTTTTGTATTTGAAACTATGAGATTATAAAAGACTTTAATCAAAACATGACATCATTATCAGAAGAACTTAACTCAAAAAAGATATTTTTATTCTGGCTGCCTTTGGCATTAACGTGGCTGATGATGTCGGTTGAAGGACCGTTTCTTACGGCGCTTATCGCACGACTTCCCGAACCCAAATATAATCTTGCAGCTTATGGTGTGGCATTTTCATTTGCACTTATAATTGAAGCTCCCGTTATAATGATGATGAGCGCGTCAATAGCTATCGTTAAGAATAAACTTACCTTTAATAAACTTCGTGTTTTCACTTACACACTTAATTCAGCGATAACATTAATATTTGCTATTCTGTTATTGCCGTTTGTTTTCTATTTCATAACCCGTGATCTGATCGGATTACCCGCTGTTGTTGCAGAACTTACTCATCATTCATTGATTATGTTATTACCCTGGCCTGCTGCTATTGGATACCGCAGGTTTTACCAGGGAATATTAATAAGCAATAATCTTACAAGAAGAGTTGCTTATGGAACGATCATCAGATTGCTGACGATGTCCACGACAGCCGTGATTCTTTTTTCATTTACAAAAATTCCGGGTGCTGTTATTGGTGCATCATCACTTGCTGCGGCAGTTATTGTTGAAGCAATCGCAAGCAGAATTATGGCGAATGAACTTGTTAAAAAATTAAGTTCAGGTTCATCTGAGTTTAATCCCGAACATACAATTCGCTACAGGGAAATATTTTCATTCTATTACCCGCTGGCAATTATGTCATTGTTAAATCTTGGTGTGCAGCCATTTGTAACATTTTTTATCGGGCAAAGTAAATACCCACTTGAGTCTTATGCAGTTCTTCCGGTCGTTACTTCATTCCTTTTTATTTTCAGAAGTCTCGGACTTTCATACCAGGAAGTTATTGTTGCATTGATTGGCGCTAAAGGGGAAGGTTTTGAACCTTTAAAGAAATTTGGTATAGGGCTTGCAATCGCACTGGCAGGGACTTTAACAGTAATAGCATACACGCCTCTTGCTGATCTCTGGTTCAAAGGAGTTGCGGGCCTGACAGATGAACTTGCCGACTTTGCAAAATTTCCTTTGATGATAATTTCTGTTTTTCCAATGCTTACTGTGCTTATAAGTTTTCAACGGGCAATATTGGTTAGTAATAAATATACAAAGCCTATTTCAGTCGGAACACTTGCAGAGTTTGTCGGGATAATAATAGTACTGTTCATTGCGATAAAATATTTTTATTTAGTCGGCGCGGTTGCCGCGACTTTATCTTTTATGATAGGCAGGATATTGGCGAATGTTTATCTTGCTTTCCCGACAAGGAATGCTTTGAATCAAATAAGGAAAATTTGATAAACGGTTTTACTCTCTCTCAACTTCTCTACAATTTGTTCATCATAAGTTTTTAAATGTGGAGATTTTTATCATGCGTAAAGTGAATGTTCTCTTAACACCTGTCATTATTCTTTTCATAAGTTTTACCAGCACAATTTATTCACAACAATATTCTTTTATGCCGAAAGAAATTTCAAAAGCATATCAGAAGGTAACCCGCTCAGCGGACGGCAATCCCGGTAAAAATTATTGGCAAAATATTACTAATTATAAAATCAAAGCAGTCATCGAACCTTCAATACGAACATTAATTGGTGAGGAGACAATTACATATTTCAATAACAGTCCTGACACATTAAAGAAAATTATTTTCAAACTTTATCAGAATGTTCATAAAAAAGAATCAGCAAGAAATATAGAACTTGATCCAAACTCACTGACTGATGGAATAATAATTTCAAAAATCAATTATGATAAAACTTCTTTAAGTCTTAAGCCTGAAGATAAATCCGTGCTGATAAATGGGACAAATATGATTGTCACGCTACCCGTTCCATTGGCTCCGAAATCAAATACTTCTTTTGATATAAACTGGAGTTTTGAAATTCCATTTCCTGCAAATCCGAGAATGGGAGCTTATGATTCAACAACTTTTTTTATTGGTTACTGGTATCCAAAGATTGCTGTCTATGATGATATAAACGGCTGGGACATGCATCAGCATAACGGGGAACATGAATTTTATAATGAATATGGAAAGATGGATGTTGAAATTGAAGTGCCTGCAGGTTTTGGAGTCTGGGCAACAGGTACACTTCAAAATCCATCAGAAGTTTTTGAGATGAAATATTTAGAACGATATAACAAATCACAAAAATCAGATTCTGTTATAAGTATTATTTCTGCGGAAGATCTTAATAACAAAAACATATTTAAAAGTAAAAACGGAAAAACAATCTGGAAGTTTTACGCTGATTACATTCCTGATTTTGCATTCGGAGTTTCAGATCATTACCTGTATGATGCAGTAAGTACAGAAATAGAAAAGGGAAGAAGAGTGCTTATTCAATCAGCGTATAATCCTGAATCAAAATTCTTTTTTGAATCAGCTCTTGTTGCAAAGAAGACAATTGAAATGTTATCAACAGATATTCCGGGAGTTGCTTATCCTTATCCAACCATAACAGTATTTAATGGTGACGGAGGAATGGAATTCCCGATGATTGTTAATGACGGAATTTTTCCCAGCCGTCTCTGGGATATTTATGTAACAACACACGAAATATCACATATGTATTTTCCATTTTATGTCGGCACTAACGAAACCAAATACGCGTGGATGGATGAAGGCTGGGCATATATGCTTCCGTATGATATTCAACTATCGTTTGAGCCTTACGATCACAGGATAAGAGCGGCTAAAGGTTATGCAAACTTTGCCGGTAAAGAAAATGATATCCCGATGTTTGGTCCATCAACACTGCTGCGTGATCCTGATCTTAGTATGCTTAGTTATTACAAACCGGGAGTGGCGTATGATATTCTTCTCGGTGTTTTGGGAAAGCAAAAATTCAAACTCGCAATGAAAACATACATCGAAAGATGGAATGGCAAACATCCAACGCCGTATGATTTCTTAAATTGTTTCGGTGATGCTGCGGGCGAAGATTTATCATGGTATTTCAATCCATGGTTTCTTGAAAGAGGAATTCCGGATGTTGGTATAAGTTCTGTGAATCAATCGTCAGACAAAGTTGAAATTAGAATAATGATAAAAGGAAATCTTCCTATACCGGTCGCTGTAAAAGTAAAAACAGAAACCGGTGATGAAATAAAACTTTATGAAACTGCTTATGTATGGAAGAAAGGGAATAAAGAAATTATTCTGACTGCGGAAGTTAATTCAAAAATTATATCCGCGGAACTTGGTGATGATAAAATACCTGATTCGGATTTAACAAATAATAAATGGAGCTTAGAGTAAAGAAGATATAAGACTTACACAGAGAACCACAGAGAATTCATCTCATTGGTTCTCTGTGAAATTTTTACTCCTCTAATATCAGCAACGCCCCCGCAATCATTACAACCGTCGCAATTCCTTTCTTCAGAAGATTTTTTTCTTTAAATATTTTTCCACCTACTAAAGTTGCAAAGAAAACTGAAATTCTTTTTACAGATAATACTAGTGCAACGGGTGCAAGTTTAACTGCTTCGATCTGTGTGTACCTGTAACCGATTGTTATTATTGCAATCACTACAATTAATCCTAATAATGATTTTTCAGGAATTAATTTTTCATCATTATTATTTTTTCTGCTGAACAAAAAAGTTATCAGAAAAATTATCGCAGTAAATAAATGCTGGTAACCTACAAAAGTATGAGGCGTTACTTTGTATTGCCCGACCAAAACCTTATCAAGAATCGAAGTAACAGTAAATAAAAGTAATGCTGTAATTACAAACCTGTAATTTTTAGTTTTGAAAAAAACCTTGAATGGTCCAAGTATGCCTCTGTCAGAGCCTGTTTCAAGAATATAAGTGCCTGCTAACAAAAGTATTACGCCGGATATTTCCTGAAGCGTTAATGACTCGCCTAAAAAAATGAATGCAAAGACTGCCACGAATCCCGGTGTAAGTACCATTAGTGGTAATGCTTCACTTATATCTAAATTCTTTATCGAATACATCACAAACAAAAACGCGAATGAATTTAGAAGTGTTTTGCAAAATAAGATGATAAGGCTTGTTGTTCCCGGCTGTTGAAAAGTCGGTGAAAGAAAAAACGGAATCGAGAAGAAGAGCGTGAATAGCGACAACACAAATGAAAAATTTATCGCACTCATCTTAAAGAGCGATTTCTTTTCACCGAGTGAAGCTGCGGCAGAAAGAACAGCAGATGTAAATGCGAGTATGAACCAGGTCATAATTTTATATTCGAAGAATCTATTTCATTAAATAATTAATGATAATCAGGATGATGTTTAAAAATTCAAATATATCACCCTGAACTTGTTTCAGGGTCTACTATTGTACAAAACCGCAACATAAGATTCCGAACCAAGTTCGGAATGACAGTCCTGCAACACTATGCTGAGGCTGATGTCGAAGATGAACTAGTTAAAAACACCTTCACACTTCGATGGCATTGCCACTCAGTGTGACACTTGTTTCTATCAACGATATAAATTTCACCAGCTCAACTTTGCTTTTATAAAAATATTTCTTCCCGGTTCTATATTCACCAAACCGCGGTTTGTAGCAAGATGGTTTCTGTATGCTTTATCAAAAATATTTTCTATACCGGCGAATAGTTGACACTCAGCATAATTAAAATTAATCGGGAGCGAACTCAGGTACATATCATAATACACATAACCCGGAGTATTAATTTCACCTGTCGCGCTTTTATCCTGTCTGTCAAAAATATTTGCGATAATATCTAATGTAACATATTCAAGATAATCTGAACGTATTCCAATACGTCCGTTAAGCGGAGGTATTTGAGGAAGATCAGTATCGTTGCCTGTATCTTCGCCTCTTACATAAGAAGCGGAAATGTATGTTAACGCATAATCTGAAATTGTAAACTCGGTCGCAAAATCAAATCCGTATAAACGGGCCTCGCCGATATTTGATTTAAAAGTTGCTCTTCTTGTTTCATAAAAACCGGGAATATCAGTCACAAGATTTTTCATCTGATTAAGAAAAACACTTCCTTTAAATGAAAAATTATCTTCCCATACTCTGAATCCAAGATCAAAGAAGTTTCCGGTTTCAGGCTCAAGCTGCGGATTTCCGAATCTTACAATACTTCCCTGGTCTATGAATTGAAAACGTTCTTCAGGTGAAGGCGAACGGAATGAATGTGCCGCAGTAAAAGATAAATCTATGTTGTCATCAACTGAATAAAGCAGACCGATGTTGCCGCCCCACGAATTATTATTCTCATCTGATGCAGCATAGATTAATGAATCGGTGGGATTATCATTCCTAACACCGTTTGTGATAATGTAAACAGGATTAAACACATCATTACTCTTAATATTAATCTGATCATACCTTCCCCCGATAGTAATTGACAATCTATCATCAAACAATTTGCTTTCAAGCTGAGCGAATGTTCCGATGCTTCTGTACTTCGCTTCGGGCAAGGGGTGTTCGCCAAAAGTTCTGTTTGTTGTTGCGGTTACATTTGTCCAGGTTGAATCGAATGTTTCAACTTTAATATTTCTTTGTCTGCGGCTGTCGAGATTTCTTTGCCAAACATCAGCACCCGCAATAAGTAAATTATTTTTTGAAAGCACCCAGTCAGTTTGAAGCTGTGCACCATTTGTAAAATGTCTTCCGTAAGGCAGTATGCTCAATACAGAAGTTTTTCTCCTGTTCACAGAATCGACAACAACCTGGTTGGGAATATTTTCAACTTCACGGTAAATATTCTGATTAAAATATTTCAATGAGACTTTAGGAAGGAATGATACAAGTGAAGTAATGTTATACTCGGCTGAGAACATATCTCTTTTGTGCGACGGATATTTTACAGAAGCATTAGTCGGAAATACTGAACCGCCGGGAACACCAACATCTGTTGCTTTGTAATTCTGATAATCAAGAACAAGTTCGTGATTCTGAATGAGTTTTATTCCACCGCTTAATGAAATATTCTGATCACTGTACATACTGTTTTTTAATTCGCCTCGTGGACTATTTATGTTTTCAGTATTTCTTTTTGATGCACTTACACGCAAGTACATTTTATCCGTTCCCGTTGTGAACGATAATCTTCCTGCGGAACCCTCATTCACAGAATTATAATCTCCCGAAGCAGTACCGGATAAAAAGAACTTATTACCGTAAGTTTTTCTTTTAGTTATGATGTTCACAACCCCGCCCAATGCGCCTGTTCCGTACAGTGATGAAACGCCGCCTTTTATTACTTCCACTCTTTCAATGTCGGAGAGATCGATCATTGATAATCCTGCGGAAAGATCGGTTGCTGTTTCAATCCTGTTCCCATCTATCATTGAAACTATACTTGATTTACTCATTCCTCTTATTACAACAGATGTTGACCAAATTCCATCTCTCGATAATGAAAGTCCCGGTTCATTTTTTAAAAGATCGGAAAGAGTGTTGACTACTTTTTTATCAATAAAAGTTTTATCAATCACTTCCATAGGAAGAGCGATATCTTTTTCCATTTTTATGTAACGAGTTGATGAAACAATTACATCACCAATAGAAATGTTTGAAGGTATAAGAGAAATATTCAGTATAATTTCTTTTCCCGAAATTGCCTCAACTTCAAGGGTTTCTGATTTAAAACCTACGAATGAAAAAGTTATTTTATGAATTCCAGGAGCAACAGCTATTGAATACTCACCGTAATTGTTAGTGGTAGTTCCTATTGCGAACTCGTTAAGAGTTACGTTAACATTAACTAACGGTAAACCTGAATTGTGATTGTTTATTTTTCCTTTAACGATTCCTGTCTGAGCCAAAAGTAAATTAAATGAAATGAATAGAATAGAAATGAAAAGAAGAAATGTTTTCATGATGATTTAACAAAAATAATTTGTCCCTTGTTATGTGCTGATCTTAAAGACCGAAAAAATTAATTATAACACTACAATTTAAACGCCACACCCACAGTCAAATAACCAAGTCCATATCCAAGCTCCGCAAATGCAGCTATCTGAGGATTGAAATAATATCTTCCGCCAACGTGAACACCGAAAAGCAAATAACTTCCTGATGCCGAGTAAGTTCCGCCAAAGCCGGTTGGTTCGGAAACACTTACTATGTTGTAACCAAGAGTCGCGCCTGCGTATCCGTCAACCTTATCAACGTTTTCAAGAAAATGATATTCACCTCTCGCACCTATAACTATGTAGGAATATTTCCATTCGTAGTTTCTTGCAAAGAACACTTCTTCGGTTGAAGATGTATAACCAATAATTCCGCCGACAGAAATTTTTTCATGAATACCGTACTGAAATCCGAAGCTGATTGGAGGAAATGAAACGCTTCCGTAAATACCGCCGAAACCTAATCCTAGACCAACCTGTCCTATCTTATCTTCTTTTTTATAAACTGATTGTGCGAATGTTGAACTTGCTGCAAATGAAATGATGACTATGAAAGTGAGTACGATTGATTTTCTTTTCATTGTGGCTCCGTTTGTGAATACAAAATCCTATTTAAAACACGCTCAAAAATACGGGATTTGAAGGAGATTCTCTATATACAAACATGTGACGCTTTCGTGATATATCAACACTAACTTTATCAGAGCAAAAAAATGTAACTTTTCCTTAAGAAAATTCTTCGTTACATTTTGAACGCAATGTGACTAATACAATTCAACAGCAACCAATAATGAAATGAGGTATAAGATGAAAAAACTTCTGATCCCCGCAGTTATATTTTTTGTTACGGCGATTATTTATTTTGCTGTCAGTTCTTCCGGAATAAACAATGCTTCTGCACAAAATGATCCGAACAAAAAAGACACAAAAAACAAAGGAATGAAAATGGAAAAGGTTATGAAAACCGATGAAGAATGGAAAAAGGAATTAACTCCCGAACAGTATTATGTGTTAAGACAAAAAGGAACTGAACGCCCTTACACAGGCGAATACGATCAGCATTTTGAAAAAGGAACTTATTACTGTGCTGCGTGTGGTCAGGAACTTTTTAGTTCTGAAACAAAGTTTGATGCGGGATGCGGCTGGCCCAGTTACTATAAACCAACCGCTGAAGATCATGTTAAGCTGCAAACCGACTATAGTCACGGAATGGTAAGAACAGAAGTACTGTGTTCAAATTGCGGTTCACATCTCGGTCATGTTTTTGATGATGGTCCGCAGCCAACGGGTGACAGGTATTGTATCAACTCAGTTTCATTGAAGTTTAAAAAGAAGTAGAAAAACAGATAAGATAAATGTCCTGTCACGAAGTGGGAGGCAGTTCGAGAACTTTAAAAATGTCATGCTGAATTTATTTCAGCATCTGTTTTTTACAGTAAATCACTATCAAAGATTCCGAAACGAGTTCGGAATGACAGTATTAGGACAGACTCGAAATTCGTGACAGGCAAAGCGAGGGATTATTTAATATTGACATCTGGTAGCCGCAGGCTTCAGCCTGCGAACTAAGTATTTGCAACCAACAGTCTGTTACCCATTCCACGCAAGCTAAAGCTTGCGGCTACCAATTTAAAATCTGTTTACAATCTTGTAAACATCTTCAGTTCAATACCGCTGAACTCAGGTTCATACCTGCAAACACCGCCGATACAAATGTTGCCAGCCTGGCGTGTTCCAACTAACAAACTTACATCTGTATGCTCACCGATTTTGTAACCGAATGAAATGAAACTCCAGACCTTTCTAACCTTTCTTCCTTTCTCAGGTTCTTTGGTCTGCATTTCTGCAACAACGGAAATACTAAGTTTTGGGGAACGCAGATATTCAACAGTTATTACATCATCATAATACTGTTCAGACGTGGTTTTATCTGTTGTATGCTGATGTTCGAGAACAAGTTTGATTGTGTTTACATCATCAAAGTAAAATTTATTTTCAAGTACGGGTGTTATGCTTTTGGTATTTGTTGAACCTTCTTCCATATAACCAAATGCTGCGATCGTGGAAATCATATCGTTCCAAGTATGTCCAACCTGTCCGAATGCTTCTTTAAGCTGAAGTCTTACTGTTTGGGTATCCTGTAAAACTTTTTGATAATAAGAACCGGGACCGATTGTTTTTGTTTCACCGTAGTTCGCACTTAAATAAGTTTCATCACTGAAAGTGTAATTAAGTTCCGCTGCAAAACCTTTTTCATCCTGCTGGTTAAGAGGTGAAGGATGCCTGTTAAGCAATGCGTAAGTATATTCTTTTCTTACCGCGGGAGGGGTGTTGTATGAAACTGTTCTGTCATAAGATTCAAAAGCAAAATTATCATAGTATTTATATTCACCTGAAATACTGAGATGATCATAATAAAAACTTCCGTTGAGGTAATATGCTTCACCGGCTAATTCATCTTCACCTTTAAAGATATTCTGTTTGATATCTTCATTTTGTTTTATTCCGTACTCTCCGTAAAAATCAAAATTCCAGATACTCGGCTGAACACGTAGTGACGCGAGTCTTGTTCGTGCAACGTCGTCAACGTTTGGCTGGTTTGAAGCAAAACTTCCGCCGATTCTTAACATATTAAATCCTGCATACTCAAGATCAACAGCATGCAGCAGGTCGGTTCTTGTTGCATCGGAGTTTTCAGGCATTCCGGTTAAAGCAGTAAGAATGAATCCGCTGTATCTTCCAAGAAGTTTAACACCGATAAGATTATTGTCGATCCGGATCGATCTGTTTTCATAACTTTTCAGAATCATTCCTCTTCCGAAAAGTGTATAGAAATTCCCTACTGTTATTTCACCGCCTTGCTCAACGTCACCAATCTCTGCTTTTATATATTTGAAAGCGATATCAGCAAAGCGTGTTTTACCCCTGCTGATAGACGGATTTGGATCATTCGGCTGGAACATTTCAAACCGGATTCCGGTTGAAAAAATTCCGTTACGGTAATCAAGTGTTAACCAGTCTTCAAATATCTCAAGTTCCTTGTCATAATCGTAAGAGTACTTCATCTGGTTTGAAAGAAAAAGTCCTGATGGAAGCGAAATGGATTCAGATTCTTCCTCAGGTTCATCTTCATTTTGTGAAAAGGAAACTGGTGAGATAATCAGACAGAACATCAACAAAAAAAGAAGGCGGGAAAATTTCATAGTCGGTAATAGAAAAATTTATTTATAATTAGTTCATTAAAAGTTCTTCGATTTTTTTTCTTAACTCTATCTCATCTCCTTTTTTATATCCGAGATGCGAATAAACAATATTTCCTTTTGAATCAAGGAGTACTGAATATGGTATCGGGTCAGCATAATATTTACGTGCTATTTCTGAGTTAGTATCAAGAAGAACTGTGAACGGGTAATCTTTTGATTTTACAAAAGGTTTTACTTTCGAAACACTTTTTTCTGAGTCGGTTGAAATGGCAACCATGTTAAAACCTTTTTCTTTCAGCTCGTTGTAGATCTTTTTGTACTCGGTAAGTTCTTCAACACATGGTTTACACCAAGTTGCCCAGAAGCTTATAAGTACAGGACCTTTGCCGAGAAGGCTTTTTAAATCAACATATTTACCATCAAGATCAGCTAATTTAAAACCGGGAGCTTTTTTCCCTGATTTGGGTTCACCATTCTGAGGTAAAACATTTACTGCTAAAAATAAAACGAATACAATTAAAAAAAGTTTTTTCATTACTTCTCCAGGATCAGTTTTCTTGTTTGAACAAAATCATTAACTCTCATTGTATAAAAATAAACACCGCTTGATAGTTCATAGTTCTGAGTGTTGAATTGTAAGCTGTATTCACCAGCTTCTTTTTCTTCGTTAAGAAGGTCTGCAATTTCATTACCGAGCACATCATATAACTTTATGCTTACATTTCCTCTTTCGGGAATTGAATAAACAATGTTTGTTGATGGGTTGAATGGATTCGGATAATTCTGATTTAATGAATATGAGAACAGGTTGTTATTATCATTAACATCTGTAACTACTGCATTACCGGTAAAATCAATCGTTGTTCTTTCATCAGGATTTCTCAATGTACCTATTTGTATTTGTACAGTTCCCGTTCCAAGATTAGTTACAGGGAAAATATGAAGGGAAACTTCGCGTGTTTCATTTGGTGCAAGCGGGGTGCTTCCAAAATCAGGATTACTTGCAATACTATCTACAAAACTTGCAAAACATAAATCAAAACATAATGAAGATGTCCAGTCTTGTGGCAATATGTTTGAAGTTCTAACCAGAAAAATAGTTTGATCTGTAATAGAAATATTTGTGACGCTTACATAAAAAGCCATATCAGCATTTAATGTGTCGGATAATGTATAATCGTGTACAACTACATTTAAATCCTGAGTATAACTTTCCTGCATCAGGATTATGCTAAAAAATATAACCCAAAAAATGATAAAGATTTTTTTCATCGTGCTCTCTAAATAGTTTTTAAAAAATCGGGAGTGATGAATTTCATCACTCCCATCAATACATTTATTTAATCAATGTCATCTTCTTAATACTTACAAATGAGCTGCCGTTTTCAGCAGTTGCTTCCAGCTTATAGAAATAAATTCCGCTGTTTAATGAAGAGCCGTTAAATGAAATTTTATGCTGACCGGCAGGAAGATTTCCGTTAAGGAGTACATCAACCTGCTGTCCTAATATATTATAAACACTCAGTACTACTTTTGAATCATCTGCAAGACTGAAAGAAATTTTTGTTGAAGGATTAAACGGGTTAGGATAATTCTGTTCAAGTGAAAATTCTTTTACAGTTATATCGGCTTCAACTGTATTTGAATACTGATACTGTCCCGAAAAATCTATCTGTTTTAATCGGTAAATATGAATACCCGGTGTAAGATTCTTATCAGAAAATGAATAAGATTGTCCGGTGGTTGTTGTTCCGTATCCTTTAACGAAAGAGATTGTTACAAAATCATTGCCGATCTTTTTCTGAATTTCAAATCCATTATTGTTTGTTTCAGTTGCAGTTGTCCAGCTTAATTGAACATTATTGCCTTTAGCTGATGCAGTGAATGATGTTAATTCAACAGGAACAATTCCCTGCAATGAGTAAGAGAATGTACCCCATTGACTTGCAGTAGGAGTAAACGGATCTGTAGTTGCCGGTGCTGTTGCAAGTTGTGCGCCTGCTTTATCAAATATTACATAAGGATACGTTAACCCGCCGTCTTTGGATAATCTTACAATAAGCCTGTCATTATATGAAGCGCTGTAAGGTGCATAAGCGTAATTGAATTTAACCGAATCATTCTCATTCAAACCAAAATACGCTGCTGAAATTAATGTATCGGTTCTTCCTGCTGTTGAGTAGGAATAAAAATCCACTTTTATTGACTTTGTACCGCCAAATGTTGGTCCGTTTGCATCCGTAACTTGTGAGAATGTAATTCCACCGTCGGGGTTTACTAAAGTCCAGCCGGCTGGTGGAAACGCAGATTCAAATAAGTTGTAATGAAATACACCATCAAGCACATCTGTCTCATTCGAATAAACAACACTTTCAGTATTTAATACAAGCTGATCTGCAATAACCGGTTTTTCGATCACGGTGTTCGTCAAGTTTGAAAATAAAAATTGGTCCGTATAGTTTCGTCCTTTACCGGCATTCAGAACTTCTTTTGTAACGTCATTCTGTACAAAAGCTGCTGTATAAATCATACTATCAACCCAAACAGCCAGGTCTAATGGATAAGTAAAATTGAAAACATAATTTCCAACTGCAGTTGGAACTGCTGTCCCTAAAGAAGTGGGAAAAGCTTTTCTGAATACATCATAAAAATCTGTTTCACCATTTGAACCAGGGGCGGATGTATAATGAATGTGTCTTTCAACCGCATGAACACGTAAATAATAGTTTCCTGGTTGAAGCGGAGAAATAACATTTACAGTTACTGTTGCATGAATTGAATCACCAACTCTTGTGTCATTTACGGTGACAGATAAAGGTGAGCCAACTAAATTTCTTGGATCATATGCACCGGGGAGGCTTGTTGCAGCCGTATATGGATATGGGGGGTTTACCACACCATCCATAACGACATTAGGAACAGAGTTAACTCTATAATAATTTTTTCTGTCGTTTGCCTGTGTCGGATTGTAAAGATACATCGGATCATTGCCGGGGGGAGGCCAGTTCATATGATATTTAATGGGAACAATCGATCCAAATCTTGCAGCAACGAATGCATCAATGGTAGGATTGTTACCAGCGCATGGATCGCAAGTTGAACTTGTCCACTCTTCAAACAATATATTTCTTTGAACTCCGGGAAGATAATTTGTATTCTGAACCAATGTATTGTTTGAACTATTTTCATCTCCGGTCAAAGAGGAAGTGACATTTATTTCAATTGCTACACCCGGTGTAATAGTGAGGTTATCGAATATCACATTTACAGATTGTCCGCTTAAAAGTGAAGTAATGGATTTAGTGCTTGTATAACCGCCCGGTGTAACATTCATAGTAACATTGAATGATGATGTTACATTATTCTTTCCAAGGTTTATTATGGTAACATTCGGAGCCACAACAAATGGTGCGCTTCCTACAGAATAACTGGTGCCTGCGTTTATATTATTAATAGCATCAACTCCAACGTCGTTATTAAACTGATTACCCAATGTAACATTATCCAGGTACAGATTATTTCCGTACTGGTTAACAGTAATAAACTGAAGCCTGAGACCCTGGGCATAAACTGAAAAAGATAGTATACTTACAAGACAAACGGTCAGTAAAATTTTGATCCTCATTGTTTCTCCCTTATTATATTGAAAACATCTCCCGCCCACCTGGCGGGAGATGTGTGTTTTTTTATTTAACCAAAGTCATTTTCTTTGTTGAAGTAAATTCACCTGCAGTCAGAGTATAGAAATAAACTCCACTGCTAAGATCAGATGCATCAAATTGAACATTATAATAACCAGCATCCTGGTTTTGATTAATGAGTGTTGAGACTTCTTTGCCAAGAATATCGTATACCTTTAACGTAACTTCACCTGATTTGGGTACCTGGTATCTGATTACTGTTGATGGATTGAACGGATTCGGAAAGTTCTGATCCAACGAATAAACAGAAGGGAGTATATTATTTTCATTAACATCAGAAACAATACCTCCGGTTAACCAGCGAATAGATCTTGCAATCAACGAATCTTTAACAACCGCATCGCCGATCTGTTCGATTCCAAAACCAAGGTACACCACCCTGTAATCTTCCGTTACTGCCGTTATAGATGATACATTTGGTCCGTTACCGAATTTAAACAAGGGCGCAGCCGAAGCATCAAATGGAGCAATAAGATCTGGTGATTTATCATATACGCTACCAAGAATAAATAGTAAGCCATCGGATATCGGATCACCGGCATAACCCTGGATTAAAAAGCTGGTGCCTACATCCTGTACATAAGAAGCATGTAAGTAATTATTGTAAAATGACTGGGCATGCTGACTTTGTCCACTTGCTTCAAAAATATCAGCACCGATATTCTGTCCGTTAATTAATAACTGACCGTTCTGATCAAGAAAACTTTGCAACGTTGAAACTTCATCAGTTGTAAGAACAGGTGTTTCTATTCCCGCAGACCAGGCAATGATACCGAAACCGGATAAATCAACAGATTGTGTCAGAGCCTCCCTGGAAATAATTCCTGCAGTTCCGTCATAAACATTTTCAAGTGAATTAAAAATGAGATCACCATAACCTTCATTACTTGCATCAATAACCAATACATCAACACCACCCTCTGTTACGAGTCTGAAATCAGTGCTCCTAATAAATCCCGGATTATTTACTGATTCGAACTGAACAGAAACAGTGCCGAATCCAGCTATAGAATTAGGATTTAGCGCAATTGTAATTATTGATGAATCACCGGGGGCAATTTGTATAACATCGGTTTGATCAAAAGGTTTAGTACCGTTTACTGTGGTGTAATTTCCTGTCCATCCGGTTGGTCCTTCAAAATCACAAGAGATTGTATATGAATCTTGCATCATTCCAACATTTTTAACAACTGCGGTAAACTCAGACTCAGTTGAACTGGATGAAATAATGTCAGGTGTTGTTGGTAAAATTGCTGCTACAAAATTTGGTGTAACCAGGAACATTTCTGACTGGTAAACAAATTTATTAGCATCATTCTGAATAAAAGCTACAACGCGGATGCTATCCAGGTTAACAGACTGGTTGAATGCTGTCGTCGGCGTATATTGCAGAATCACTTCAGTAAATTCACCTGGCGCAGGTAAAGTAAATGTACTGCCACCTGAGTTCGGAAGCATTTTTCTATTAACACTTGAAAAATGAGATTCACCATTTGATCCCGGAGGGCTCTGGAAATAAACATCTTTTTCAGATAATGCTACCTGAAGTTTTAAATTACTGTATGATGTAACTGTATCGGTAGGGTCACGATAAACCTTTATTCCAAATTCAATCATATTTGTGGATAAAGCTCGCTGTTCAATTTCAATTTTAAAAGGAGAGAATTGAGAGTTTCCGCTGTTAACAGCAGCAGTTAATGCTGCAGACGATGTAGTAATTGTTGTACCATTTACGACAATCCACGGAACAGCGTTCACACCATAATAATTTATTCTGGCAGTATTATCTGATTGATTTAGTAAATACATCGGATCGCTTGCACCGGGCCACCAGCCATTAGAAATAAGCTGTGAAATTGTTCCCGAAGCAAGTAGAGATGCTGTTTGCGTGTTATACCATGCATTGTTTATAGTCGCGCACGGTCCGCAAGAAGCATTAGTAAATCTCTCTATCAGAGATTTCTTTTCATATGCCTGAAGAGAAAACAAAAATCCGGCAATCAAAAAAAAGTATAGGGCTTTTTTCATAGGACACCTCATATTGTTGTTTGTATGGTTTATTTCATTCAATGCGTTGATACTACATGATACACTTCTTTACTCACCCTGTCTTGTATGAATGCTACTGTATTAAGTTTCGATTTTTGCCAGGATGCTTTTGATCCACTTAAAACAAAATTACGATCAAAGGTAAATACTCCAGATTGATTTATATTACTTAATGATTCCCCGGCATTTGTAGGAAGCATTTCTCTCATCACGTCGTAGAATTTTCTTTCGCCATTACTACCCGGTGGATTTGTGAATTCAATTTCAGCTTCAGTTACCACAGTGTGCAAAACAAGATTCGCGAAATTAATTGCTGCTGCATCAAGCGTTTCAATCGTCACGGTAGTGTAATAAACCGAATCAACTATGCTTTTTGTTACAGTCATTTCAAACTGACGCGGAATTTGAAGTCTTGCATTTATACTGTCTTTAATTTTCAGTGAATCACTGGATATTGGCCGCATTTTTCCATCTATTATAGTAGTTGGCGCAAATAGAATTGTGTAGAAAGACATTCTGGAATCACAATTAGGTTTGCTTGCTAAATAGAACGGGTCATTTGGACCAGGGAAATTAGTCGGATATTTTATCGCAATTAATTTTGATGGACCATAAGTTACTCTTGTAAGTGCTTCGATAATCTGGTTCGATGCAACGCACGGAACACAACTTACGTTGGCAAAATCTTCTAGTAAAATCGTTTTCTGTAGATTTAATTCAAACGTATAAAGTAATGTTGAATCCTTAATAACAGTTATAACATTATTTATCGGTATGTAGCCTTCTTTTTCAAGAGAGATTAATCTATCACCTATTGAAGCCGTGACCGTATCAGGAGTTAATTTACCTGTATTCTGTCCGTCAACAAATATTGATGCGCCGGAAATGTTTCCATCAATATATACTTTGCCGGTCTGTGCCGGAGGTGTTATCGGGACAACTGGTTCTGATGGCGGATTAGTTTTGCATCCTGTGAGAGCGAGAACAAGGAATAGGGGGAGAATTTTTTTGATCATATGATTCATTCAGTTTTCTGTTTCTAAATCACCAAAACCCTGCTTTATTTTATGCGGGCACGAGAAATTTATTTATAATTTCATAAAGTTCAAAGAAGATTTCCATCCGCAATATTTTGCCCTGTTATACAATAAAAAATTGTCAGGTTCAACTAAAAAATAATTTTTATTTTCTCGTTCGGGTCTTCTTTTTTAACGATGAATTGATGAGTTCATAAGAATCATCGATCCATTTCAAAATTACTTTTTCAGGTACGGAACCATCAAGGATAATGGTGTTCCAGTGTTTTTTATTCATATGATAACCTGGAATTACCGCTTCATATTTTTCTCTTGCATCAACTGCATCTTCAGGATCGAATTTGAGATTCATTCTTAAAGGAAATTCATCAGTACTGATTAATGCGAAAATTTTTTCAACTTTAAATACAAGAGTCACTTCATCAAAAGGGAAGTGTTCCGTTACTCCCGGTTTTTTAAGGCAGTATTTTCTTATTGATTCAAGATCCATCCGATTGTTATTTCTCGCTTAACTTTTGGATCATAAGTTTTGCGTTCGTGTTTTCAGGGTTAAGCTCAAGAGATTTTTCATAACACTGTACTGCTTCATCTAATTTTTCTGAATGCATGTACGCCTCACCAAGACTGTCATACACATTAGATGACTCAGGAAATTGTTCGGCATTAAATTCGAATATCTTTACTGCTTCAGCCATCATCTGAACTCTCATCAGCCTGTAACCTAAGGTGTTTAGCTGACTTTCTTTAAAATTGTAATCATCAGGATTGCTCTTTTTAAGTTCTTTGTATTTTTCAATTGCTTTCTCAACACTTTCATTTAAAACTATTTCTTCCAGTACAGGATAAATTGGAGTCTTAGGAATGGTCAATCCGACAAGTTCCACATCAAATATTAATGTTGAATTTGGTGGAATAACATCGCCGCTGCCTTTTTCACCATAAGCAAGATTTGATGGAATAATCAGTCTCATCTTATCTCCGACACTCATTAGCCCGATACCTTCTTCCCATCCTTTTATTACCATTCCTTTACCTAGAACGAATTCGATTGGAGCTTTTCCTGGAACAGATGAATCGAATGTTATTCCATTCAATAAATATCCCGTATAATGAACCGCAGCTTCTTTCCCGGCAACGGCTTTTTCGCCTGAACCTTTTTCAATGATGATATATTTAAGTCCGCTTGCAGTTGTAATTGTATCCGACTGAGCATTGATTGTTAAGCTGAATATTAATATTGATACAAGAGTGAGAAAAATTGATTTCACAAAAACCTCAGAAAAAGTTAAGAAAGATTTTTACTTCACAATAATAAGTTATGGTTGAGAGAATTGAAATTCATTTATCAATATTTATTGTACATTAACTTTGCGCTTAGTTAAATTTGCCGCAGTTAAAAAGTTACCCGATGAACATTAAAAATATTCTAAAAACAAAATTCAACGAACAAGCCCAGCTATTGGAAAGCAGTTTTGCGCGTGATGTTCTTATCAATGAAAAAAAACGTGTAAATGTTTTACTGCTTATATTCGGGCTGTTATGGATATTCTTATCAGTTTTATTCTGGATATTCAAAGATGAGTATATACGCCTGTTCGGTGAGTATAAGTTCTTCAATATTATATCAATTACATTCGGAATATTTTTTCTTTATGAACTTGTTCTGCGGACTGTTATTTCTTACAGAATAAGAATAAATAAAAAACTTCCCGAACCGGTCAGATATGGCAATACTTTTGTTGAGATCAGTATGCCTACGGTTATCATGATAATTCTTTCCACTTCACTTGATCCATATTTAATTATAAACGGACCCTCACCATTCGCATATCTGCCTTTCATCATTCTTTCTGCGTTAAGGCTGAATTTTAAGTTATCGGTTTTTACAGGACTGCTAGCTGCCATCGAATATCTTGCACTTTGTTACTATATAAAATCAAATTACCCTGTACCTTCTGAATTTTCAGTACTGAATTCAAACATGCTTTATATCGTTAAAGGAATTTTTCTTTTTATAAGCGGTGTTGCTTCGGGATTTGTTACTCTTCAAATACGCCGCGGAATATTCAATTCAATGCGTTATATAGAAGAAAGCAACAGGATAAAAAATGTTCTTGGTCAGCAGGTATCGCAGGCGGTGGTTGATGAACTGCTTGATACAAAAACAGATTACGCGAACGGCGTTGAAAGAAATGTGTGTGTTATGTTTCTCGACATAAGAAATTTTACGCCGACAGTTGAAAAAAAATCTCCCGAAGAAATTGTTGCTTACCTTAACACCATCTTCGGATTTATGATCGAGGTAATCAATAAATATAACGGCATCATCAACCAGTTTGTCGGCGATGGATTTATGGCAACATTCGGTGCGCCTGTTTCAAAAGGGAATGACTGTCAGTACGCTGTTGATGCTGCAGTGGAAATTATCAAAATGTTAGATGAAGAATCACGTAAAGGAAAAATAATTCCTACCCGTGTCGGAATCGGTATTCACACGGGCGATGCAGTTACAGGGAATGTAGGTTCATCATTACGCAAACAATATTCAATTACCGGTAATGTTGTTATTCTCGCCTCACGCATCGAGCAGTTGAATAAACAGTTTAATTCCCAGTTATTAATTTCTAAAGAAGTGCTTAACAGGATTTTTATTAACGGTTATAAAGTAGTATCACTCGGCGCTCATTCCGTTAAAGGAAGAGAAGAACCGGTTGAAATTTTCCAGCTCGTTTAAGTTTAAGGAGGATCAGATGTTCAAAAATATTTTATTCGCATTTTTATTTTTTCAATTAACAATAACTCCAAAGGATGTTGTGAAGTTTGAAGATTATTTCCATGATAAAACTCTCCGCATCGATTACCATCATATCGGCGATAACAACGAGGAGATCATTACCATTGACAGGCTCTACTCTTATGACAAGTGGAACAGGAATAAGAAAAACTTAGTTGACAATTTTAATAACGGAAGGTATTACTTCAAGATTTATGATTTAAAATCAGGGGCACTGATTTACTCAAAAGGTTTTGATAGTTACTTCGGTGAATATAAAACAAGTGATGACGGTCTTAACGGAATTAAAAAAGCTTATCACGAATCTGCAATCATTCCTCGTCCGAAAAATAAATTCAGGTTTGTTGTTGAAAACAGACTGCGTGATAATTCAATGAAGGAAATTCATTCGTCTGAAATCGATCCGGGTGATATGAACATTGTAAGCGAAACAACGAATGATCCTTCGGTAATTGTCGTAAAAAGTTTGTTCAGCGGAAATCCCGAAAACAAAGTTGATGTTGTGATTCTTGGTGACGGATACACTTCATCAGAACAAGCCAAGTTTAAATCCGACCTTGAAAAATTCACCAATACTTTTTTTAAGCTTGAACCTTACGCAAAAAACAAAAACAAGTTTAATGTGTATGGAGTGCTTAAACCTTCTGTCGATAGCGGAACCGATCTGCCGATGCATGATATTTTTAAGAACACCGTTCTTAACACAACATTCAATTCACTCGGCTCGGAAAGATATTTGCTGACAGAAGACAACAAAACAATGCGCGACCTTGCTGCGTACGTTCCTTATGATGCTATTTATATAATGGTCAATCACGATCGTTACGGCGGCGGCGGAATTTATAATCTCTTCTGTACTTTCACTTCTGACAATCAGTTCCAGGATTATTTATTTCTTCATGAATTCGGGCATTCATTTGCGGGATTAGCAGATGAATATTATACATCAGATGTTGCGTATAATGAATTTTATCCTGATGGTATAGAGCCTGTTGAACCGAACATCACGCGTTTGATGGATCCTGAAAATATTAAATGGAAAAATCTGACAGCGGAAAATATTGAACTGCCGACACCATGGGAAAAAGAAAATTTTGACAAGATGGATCTCGAGTGGCAGGCGGAACGAAGAGCGATCAATAATAAAATTGCAGAGCTTACAAGAAACCGTGCTGATGAAAAAGTAATTGCTGATCTTCGCGCAGAGTATGATAAAAAAGATCGTGAACATTCACAGGTTGTTGATGAGTATCTCAAGTCGAGTATGTTCTATGGAAAAGTCGGGGCTTATGAAGGCGCGGGTTATGCATCAAAAGGATTGTACAGGTCGATGCTTGATTGTATAATGTTTTCTAAAGGGACAAAACCATTCTGCAAAGTTTGCGAGGCAGCGATAGAGAAAGTTATTAATTTTTATGCGGAAGAGTGAACAAGAAACATTACACGGAGTACCACGGAGAAAACACTGAGAACCACAGAGTGGAATTCTGAAATTCTACTTTGTGCTCTTTGCGAATTGGTATTGATGATTACATTGTGCTTTGTGTTCTTTGGTGGTAAAAAAGAAGACAGAAACCACAAAGAGCACAAAGCTGTATTCTGAAGAACTTGCCTTTCACAAAGGTCACCAGGAAAATTATTTTAACAGTATTCCCACAGGGGTTTCTTCTTAAGTGATTATATCACTTAATCATCAACATCTTGCGGTTTTGTATTTGTCCATTAACTCTTAATGAATAAATGTAAATCCCGCTTGGCAGATCAACAGCATTAAAATTGACTGAGTAATTTCCCGGTGATTTAGTTTCATTAACAAGTGTAGCAACTTCATTACCGAGTATATCATAAACTTTTAGCGAAACTAACCCACCCCGTCCCCCTCCAAGGAGGGGACTGGTTGCTTTATCTCATTTATCAATTATTTTTGAAGAGATATTAAAAAATGTTCTTTAGCGCAATAACCCATTTACACAAAGTATTCTACAGTCTCTATGTCATCGAAAAACTTTATATTAAAAAATAAATCGTACCTCATACCATATTTATTGTGGGGTATTGTTATTCCACATCTGGTAATTTTACCATTACCTGATTTTATCTTATTTTTACTAAGCATTGTTTATGTAGGATATTTTTATGTAAAGGTTTTCTCACTACTTCATTATAACCATATTGAAGATCATATTAGAAGAAAAATCCTACTTTATTATCCATTTATTATCGCTCTTTTATACACAATCATATTATTTATTGTATATGCATTGTTCAACTACAACCCGTATATAATTTTTATGAAACAATAGGACTTGTAGAATATAGAGCACATAATAAACTGAATAATTGAATCCTTTCTAAAAGCAATTGAGGGAATGTTTTTACGATTGTCACGGTCATACCATGACAGTCTATAAAACACTCAGTAGTTCTACTTTTGAAAAGTGCTTCTACTATCTTAACAAATTGTTAAAGTATATTTTTTATTTCTCTATGGTTCTCCTTTTCGCCTCCGTGGTTCTCTGTGTAATCTTTCCTCTCACCACGCATAATGAATATCAAAATATTCTTTTTCTTTTGAGTGAATATGACATTCAATTACTGGAATAGAAACATTAACCAGGAAGTAACCCACATTCACGCAATCTTCAACAGCACGCTCACCAGAATCAATACACAACATTCTGTAATCAACTGAAGAAGGCATAGGAAAAACATCTCCGAAAAATCCGGGAACATTTTTAGAAATGTCGTTCATCATTCGTGCCCAGACAGGAGCGCACGCAGAACCACCATATTGAAATCCGCCCGAAAGTTTTTTTTGCGGATCATCATAACCTATCCACACGGCAGTTGATAAATGCGGATTGTAGCCAACGAACCATGCATCAGTTGAGTTTTGTGTTGTTCCTGTTTTTCCTGCAGCAGTCCCCTTATAATATTTTCTTACTGATGTTGCTGTCCCGCTGTCAACAACGGTTTCCATCATTGTAGTTAAAAGATATGCTGTAGCGGAATCGGTAACAGTCTGCATTTCATTTTTAGTTTCGTAAATGATCCTGCCGTTCTTATCCTCGATCTTTTTTATCGCAAACGGTTCAACATAATTTCCGTAAGCAGCAAACACCGCAAATGTTGATGCCATATCAAGAGGGTTTACTTCACTCGTTCCTAGTGCTAATGACGGAAATGATTTTAGGAATGATTTAATCCCGATCCTGTTTGCAAATTCAATTACTGAATCAGGTGAAGTCAGTTCTGTTATCGCGTGTGCCGCTGAAAGATTAACTGAATGCTGCACCGCGGTAATCATCGGGAGTTTAATTCCTGAAAAAGAATTATCGGAATTAGTCGGTCGCCATTCATAACTTTTACCGGAATCAACAACAAGCGGTGAATCAAGCAGGGGAGTTTCAATTGTAAAACCGTTCTCAAGCATTTCTCCATACAAAAATGGTTTAAAAGCAGAACCCGGCTGACGAAGAATTTGTGTCGCGCGGTTAAACCCTTTGCTGTCGCTGTTTGGGTTTCCGCCTATCATTGTTTTTATTTCACCTGTATTTGGTTCAACAGAAACCAATCCTATTTGTGCGCTCTTCATTTTTTCGGGGAATTGATTCCACTGCCACTTAACGGCATCATCAGCGGCTTTTTGAAATTCATAATCGAGTGTGGTTGTGATTTTCAGTTCATCTTTGTTAAGAGATAATCCAAGCTGAAATAAAATTTTTGATGCTTCAATTCTTACGTACTCGATAAAGTGTCCTGCAATGTTTTCATTCATTACAAGATTAAGCGGTTCATTTTTCAGTTTATTGAATTCGCGTTCGGATATTTTTTTAACTTCAACAAGATTATATAAAACTTCATTTCTTCTTTTTAACATTTTATCGGGACGCTTCAATGGGTCATATCCGTTTGGCGATTGAAGCAAACCCACAAGTGCGGCGCTTTCCGTTATACTTAACTGGTCGGGTGTTTTACCGTAATAAGTTTCTGCCGCAGCCCAGATGCCGTATGCATTATGTCCGAAGTAAACTGTGTTAAGGTAGAGAAGTAGTATTTCATCTTTGGTAAACTTTGATTCGAGCTGATATGCAATATCAATCTCACTTAATTTACGTGAGATGGTTCTTTCATTTGTTAAAAATAAATTTCTTGCAAGCTGCATTGTAAGGGTCGATCCGCCTTGTGTGTTACCTGTAATGGTTTGCCACAAACCTCTTACTAATCCTTTAATTGAAACTCCATCGTGATTATAAAAGTCGCGGTCTTCTGTAGCTATCAATGACCACAAAACATATTTTGAAATATAGCCGGTACTTTTAGCATCGACTCGTTTTTTCTCTCCGTAATAACCGAGAACTTTTCCGTCATAAGATAATACATAGGATGAATAATCTAAGTTGATGGGTGGTAATTCCTGTGCAGAGAGGAATTGACTTGATAATAGAACCAGTACGAAAATAATCTGTTTAAGGTTTTTCAAAGTCATTTTGTTGTGATGTGAAATCATTACTCACTTATATTATATTTAGACGTGAACAAAATCAAAATTTCCTATCAGAATATTAAAAAAATTTTTGAAGGTAAGCATGACAACAGATAAAAGACACAAATATTATTACATACTCACCGGGTTTATTTTAGCAGGCGGTTTGTATTATCTGCTTAACACTTTTGTTTTTGTGAATGGTGTTAAAGCTGATGGAAAAGTAAATGATGATTTCCCGCAGGGATATAAAATCACTTCACCTTATATGCCTGCGCAGATGGAATTTGCCGGAGAGAATGTTCCGCTGAATAATTATGAGGTTAAAGAAAGACTGGACCGAGAACTTTTGGTGAACACATACTGGCATTCATTCACACTTTTATCAATTAAAAGATCGAACAGATGGTTCCCTGTAATCGAGCCGATTTTAAAAAGAAATAATATTCCCGATGACTTTAAATATCTTGCATTGATTGAAAGTGGACTTGCAAATGTAATTTCACCAGCAGGCGCAACAGGTTACTGGCAGTTTTTAGAAAAGACAGCAAAGGAATACGGGCTTACTGTGAACAAAGAAGTGGACGAAAGATATCACGTTGAAAAATCGACCGAAGCGGCATGCAGGTATTTACAAAAAGCCTATGATCTTTTCGGAAGCTGGACAGTTGCAGCGGCTTCGTACAATATGGGAATTGACGGAGTTGCAAAACAGCTTGAACGGCAGCGTACAAAAAATTATTACAACCTGGTACTTGGTGAAGAAACATCGAGGTATATGTCAAGAATATTATCAGTGAAGTTAATACTTGAAAATCCTAAACGATACGGTTATGATCTGAAGGAAGAAGAATTATATCCGCCATTACAAACTAAAGATATGCTTGTCGATTCATCTATAAATGATCTTGCTTTGTTCGCGATTAATAACGGTTACAATTATAAAGTATTAAAAATGTATAACCCGTGGCTAAGAGATGTTACGCTTACAAATAAAAACAGGGTTCAATATTATTTTAAATTTCCTGAAGAGGGAAGTATTGAAATGATAAAAGAGTAAGAGTAAGAAAAAGATTAAGAATAAGAGTAAGATTAGGAAAAAGAATAAGATTGGTTTGCAATTATTTACGGAATACTTAACGGGTATTTGAGATTAATATTTTCTAATTTTGTTTCACAGCTAAAACAAAATTGGGTAATTCAATTTAGTCACATCAAAATATTCATATGAGAAACATAAATACAAAATCTATCCTGCTTGGTCTAATATTTTTATTCATTTCAATTAACCTTTTCCCGCAGAACTATGATGAAAGTCTTTTGTGGGAAATTTCAGGTAATGGATTGACAAAACCGTCTTACCTGTACGGGACAATTCACGTTCAGGACAAAAGAGTATTTGACCTTCCCGATTCTGTTATCATTGCGATTGAAAATTGTGATGCATTTGCAGGTGAGTTAAATATGGATTCGGTTTATTCACAAATCATGAATTATCTGACCTCAATGAAATATACCGGTAAAAGTCTAGACGAGTTATTAACGAAAGAAGAATATGAAAAGCTGAATAAAAAATCTGAGAAAATTCTGGGGCTGCCTCTGAATGAGTTTCCTATCAAAGATCCGAGAATAATAGTTATTGCATTAGAGGATGGGGAACTAAACGAAGATTTTGATTTTGCATTAGATGAATATCTTTACCGGATTGCCAAATACAACAAACTGAAAATCACATCTGTTGAAACACTCGAGGATCAACTGAATGTATTAAACTCAATGACAGAAGAAATAATTAGAGAATCGTTATTAAAAATAATTAATGACGAATCAACTGACGTTGAAGAACTTATCATTGCTTACAGCAAAAATGATTTAAAACAAATTAACGAAATGATGACCGGGTGGGATGATGAATTTCCCGAACTCGCAAATGTGATTTTATATGACCGTAACGTTAAAATGGTTGAAGAGATCAAAAACCTGGTTAAGGATCAGGCTGTGTTTATTACAATCGGGGCGGGACATCTTTCCGGTGAGAGAGGAGTAATTTCTTTATTAGCTGATGATGGATTTAAATTGAGACCTGTCTTCAGTGGAAACACAGAAGTAAGCGATAAATATCCTGCTGAAAGTATGGAATTACCCTGGCAGATTTATTCTCCTTCAACAGGGGAGTTTGAAATTGAAATGCCGGGTACACCATTTCCTATTCCCTTACCTATGGACGATCCTGAAGCAAAAATAGAATCCGGAATGTGTTTCGATATGTCTGATAAAAGTGTATTCATAGTGATCAAATATGAAACTCAAAATGATATTAATGAAAAAGCTGATAGCATTTTGCAGGGAATTCTCAGTGAAATTTCTGTAAATACGGATTCATCTGGGATGGTATCTATAATATCAGAAGATGGCCGTGCGGGTAAACAAATTCAAACCGAGATAAATGGAATGTACGCAGTAATTAATTATTACGTTGTTGAGAAGAGCATTTTAATGTTCATTGCTTCTGTCCCCGATAATTCAGCCGGAAAGAATAATGTTGAAAGATTTTTAAGATCATTCAGGTTGAAAAGAAATACATATTAAGTTCTCTTGAAAACCCAAACACCCCGCTTCGCTACGGGGTGCTGAGTTATTCGCTGTTTACTAAGAGGAGGAAAGGAAATTTTTTATTTTTTGAATATTGCGAGGCTCATTCTTCTCACATAAAGGTCTTCATCATTTACAGCAAGTTTTTTTATTGCTTTTAGTGCTTCGTCGCTTCCGATTTCGTGAAGAGCCAGAACTATAAGCACTCTGTTATTCGGATCTTTTTCTTCAGAGAATATCTCTGTCAGTTCGTCAACAACTTCAGCAATTTTATATTTGCCTGCTAAATAAATTCCGCTTCTTCTTAATCCTTCATTTTCAGAAGTAATAGCTGTGGTAAGGTTTTTCAATGCGTTATCATTCAACTTCTTTACAACGACTTTATCACCTTGTGCAAATAAGCCTGTGCTTATTGTTAATAAAAGAACTACTGTTAATCCGGTTACAGTTCTTTTTACTTTATTGTTATATCCTGTTTTCATTTTGAACCTCCAGTTTTTTTGTTACAGCTTTGTTAAATCTTCTGGTGTAAATCTAAAGCAGTAAAATGCAACGTGTGTCACACGGAGGTAAGGATTTGTAAAAAAATGTCATGCCCGGATTAGCTCTTCATAAAATTATCTGAAGAATTAACCCCTGGTGCGAAATCGCCCGAATCTAAAGCCTATTGCGATATTTTGACAACATTTCCTGTCTGTGTATTAATCCACAAAACAAGCGAACTTGAAGATGAATGAAAATTCACAATCCAGTCTGCTGAATTGCTGATGCTGGTTGTGTCAATTGATTTGCTTGGCAGAAGCAGCATATCAATTTTTGCATCACCATGCTGATTCATAAATATTGTTCCGCCGTTTTGCATAGCCTTAGTTATAGTTGCGGGACTATCGCTATAATTAACTGTTTCATCGATGCTGACTGTTGCAAGAGTTCCAAGAGCTTTCCCGACAATAGAAGCCGCAGTTGTATCATTAATAAATGAGAGCATTGTCGTGAAATTAATTGGTGATTGAACAGGACCAGCTCCAAACACTGGAACATAAAATTCATTCGACTGAGTTGTGTTTGATTGGACTATATACACAAAAGCATTAAATGAATTTGTGTTAAGAAGATCTATCTCACCATTTACATCAACTTCTCTTCCGTAAATTGCAGCGAGTTTTGCATCTGCCGCAAAGCCTGTTCTTGCAGCAATTATCACCTCGCTGATTTTTTCTTTTGCTGTAATCTTGCTGTCAACAATTTCTTTGAAATCATCTTCGGTACACGAGTACAAAAATAAAAACGGAAGAACTATTAAAAATATTTTTTTCATAATTATACCTTTAACGGTTTTATTAATTCATCTTTTCAACTTCACTGCAATTATCACAATTACCGCACTTGTCAGAATTAAAGCCAAAATAGCCTGAGATAAATCTTCTTCTGCATTCCTGCTGTTTGAAATACTGAACCATTGAGTAAAGTTTTTTATTATCGCTTAATAATTTTGCTTTCAATCGATCTTCATCCAAAAGTTCATCAGGCAAATCAGAAACTATCAAAAGGTTTTTGTTTTCTATTGCACCTTCAGTAACACCATACCTGTCCATCATATTAAGTGCAGTTTCTATCCGGAAGTCATTCCTGTTTTTATAATGCATTTGTTCGCGGATAGAATCAATACCCGAAGCATTCACCATTTGAATATCACGCTTCAACAGATCATACAAAGCTGAATAAAAATTTGAATCAGGGTTTGACCATTTTATAAAATCCATTTGAATCGCGAGGTCATCCTGGTTATAAAACAGAACACATATTGAATCTTTTCCGTCTCTTCCAGCTCTGCCGATTTCCTGGTAATATGATTCAACAGATGAAGGCACTTCACTGTGAATAACGAAACGAATGTCAGGTTTATCAATTCCCATCCCGAATGCGTTTGTTGCAAGTATAAGGGAATCAGTTGTTAAAAATTTACGCTGGTTTTGTTTTCGTTCTTTGTCTGAGAGTTTACCGTGATAGACAAGATGTTTAAAACCTTTATCGCTGAGTTTCTCTGAATATTTTTCGAGCGTCTGAATTAATGAAAAATAAATTATCCCCGCACCTTTATAATTATTCAATACGGAAACTATTTCACTCATCTTTTCTTTTTCATCAAATACATCTCTTACTTCAAGGCGAAGATTTGGTCTGTCGATCCCCTGGTGAAAAACCTCAATTTCATTTTCATTAAGATGAAGTTTTTTGATTATGTCTTTCTGAACATCCTTAGTTGCTGTAGCAGTTAACGCAATTGTTAACGGATTACCAAGCAGTTCACGGAACTCCCCGAT
>JAEXTA010000087.1 GCA_023453665.1 Bacteroidota bacterium
ATCTCCGAAATCCTTTATACGGATCATCAGCTCGTAAAGTGAATCATTTGAAGGATCGATTGACCAGATAAAATCTTTGGTCCCGTCATACAAAGCTGCAGAGTTATCACTGATTTTGTCCAGCAAAGGAGTAATGTCATCGAACCTGTTTTGTAATTTTTTTCTTACAATACTTGTTAAAACAGAAATACGTGTAAGCCTGTGTCCAAGTTCATCATGAAAATCTATTGCTGTCTTTTTTCTGATCTTTTCGGTCTCGTCGGACTTTATCTTTTCCATTTCCAGTACACGACTTATTCTTTTCTTAAGCATCAATTTATAAGAAATAAATAAAATTATTATGATACTCAAAACAGTTATAAGGATAAACCACCATGTTTGCCAGAAGGGAGGATGAATTAGTATAAGTAAAGATTTGCCCCGTTGTTCACTACTGCCTGCACTACTTATTTCAAGTATATGATTGCCCGGCGGCAGATTTGAAAGAAGCAGTTCATTTCCCATTAATTTTTTCTTAGTACGATCAAGTGTATAATAGAACTGAGTGTGACCATTTAAGTTGTAATCATTTGTTGAAAGAAGAATCTTTATCGAATTATCTTTGTATGAAAGTTCTATTTCATCATTTACGTTATATACTATTTTATCTTCGCCATCGTTATTTATTAGTATGAGGGAAGAGAATATTATTTCAGATTCTAAATTATCTATTCCAATCTTTTCAGGATTTATTATGGAAAGCCCGGTACTTGAGCCCGAATAAATTTTTCCTTCTGAATATAAAATTGCATTAGGGTTAAAATAATTTCCGGCCAATCCGTTTTCTTTCGTGAAGATTTTAAATTCATTCTTTTCATAATTGAAAAGCGTAATTCCATTAAACGTCGTTATCCATAAATTATTTTCTGAGTCTTCTGTTATCGAAGATATTACATCATTTGAAAGTCCGTCCTTCTGATAAAATGATTTGAAAGATTTTTCTTTTTCAGAATAAAGATTTAATCCTTTTGCAGTTCCGATCCAGATTCTGTTTTTTGAATCTTCATAAACTGAATACACATAGTTGTTACTAATTGATGTTTTGTTTTTTCTGTCCTGACTGAATGAAAGAAATTTTTCTTTTTCAATTAAGCATAAACCAGCGTAAGTGCCTACCCATATCCTTCCGAATGAATCCTGAAAAATAGTGTTTATATAATTTGAATTTTCGGCCTGGTCAAAATGGCTTCTTAAATCAATATGTAACAGAGTATCAATTAACTCATCATACTTATAAACACCATGGTCATATGTTCCAATCCAGATTTTATTTTCACTATCCTTCATAACATAATTAATTCTTAATGGTTTTATTGACTTTAGCCCTTCGGGAAGTTGAAGTTCATTAGAAATAAAATCATAGATAAATAAACCTCGTCTTGTAGCAATATAAAGTTTGTCATTTGACTTGCACATTGAAAGTATGCCGGATTTGAGTAACGGGTATTTAGTCAGTGTCGGAATGGTTATTATTTTCCCCGATATTTTATCAATCTCAATCAGACCATTCGAAGTTCCTGCCCAGATTTTATTTTTATCAGAAGTAATAGAAAATATGTTTGAGGATAAAAGATTTAATGTATCTCTCAGCAGCGATTTTGAAAACGCAGCCGGTTTATATGCAATCTTCATAAGATCCCATTCATAACTGCATGCCCAAATAACGTTCGATCTATCAATCATCATACTGCCGGTGTATGCCTGTAAAATTTTATCCTGTGAATATTCTGAAATATGACTCGACTCCAGAGTTTTATAATTAAATCTGACTAACCCTTTCATTGTGCTCAGCCAGATAAAACCATTTTTATCCATTGCAATGGAATTAATATTATCTGAAAATGGATTTAAGAATTTTACAAATCTGCCCGATGCATCATTGTACAGAAATAATCCATCTCTTGTGCTTATCCAGATTTTATTTTCAAATTCTTTTACTGAAGTGATGTTATTAGAAAGAATATTTAATGAATCATTTTCATCCAAACGGTAAGCAGAGAATTTTTTTTCTCTGAAAAGATATTTATATAATCCCTGTTGAGTTCCAATCCAGATATCGCCTTTATTATCAGTTAGTAGTGATGAAATATATCCTGCTGGTATTTGTTTATCCGTCTTTATTTCACTCTTAAAATTTCTAAATGTTTTCTTATCAGGTGAATAAATACACAGTCCGGCACTTTGTGTTCCCAGCCAGATGTTGCCATCACGGTCTTCGGTTATTGACCAGATAACATTATCGGTTAAACCATTTTTTTCAGCTACAAATGTTGAGAATTTCCCGGATGACATTTCGTACTTAACCAGTCCGCCGCCCCAGGTCCCAATCCATAAATTTTCTTTACTGTCCTGGAAAAGAGAAACAACATCATCAAAACCCAATGAGGTTGGGTCATCAATATCATTTCTGAAGAGAACAGTCTGAACACCGTCATAACGTAGTAGTCCGTACATCGTTCCAAACCAGAGAAAACCTTTGTTGTCTTGCAGCATCGTGTAAGTCAGTTTGTAAGGAAACTGATCGCTGCTCATCCGGGAAATGATAAATTCATCATTCTGCGGGTATATGAACGAACTTAAAAATATTAAGAGTGACGGAATTAATTTTAGTAACATTTTATCCTCTTCATCGAATTGACTCCTTAACATAAAGAATCCCTGGTCAATATTAAATCACTCAGTTTGGGTGATGTTGATTATTTGATGATTAATTATCCGGCAGATTTAGTATTAAAGTGCTAATTTTGACGAGTAATTTTTTTAAAATCAGGGAATTGTTATGGAATCAGTATTCAACAATTATTTTTATCCGGAATCAATCTGTATTGTAGGCGCATCCTCAAAGCCAAAAAGTCTTGGCTATGAACTAACAAAATCAGTTAAACAATATAGATACACGGGGAAATTGTTTCTCGTTAATCCTAAGTCAGATGAAATACTTGGGTACAAATGTTATCCTGCAATCAGTGATGTTGATATAAAAATCGATCTTGCGATTGTGATAGTTCCAAAACAATTTGTTGAAGAAACTCTGAAAGAGCTAATTGGTAAAAATGTTAAAGCCATAATTCTTATTACCGCCGGATTTAAAGAAACCGGTGAAGCAGGCGCACAAGCAGAAAAAAGAATTTTAAAATTGATAAAAGATTCTAATGCAAGAATGGTAGGACCTAATTGTATGGGAATCATTAATGCACTTACATCAATTAAAATGAATGCAACATTTGTAGCAGAAGAACCGCAAACAGGCAGTATGGCATTCTGTTCACAAAGTGGCGCTATAGGTGCGGCAGTACTGAATTCATTACGTGAAACCGATATAAGGTTCGGACAATTTATAAGTGTAGGTAACAAAGCTGATGTTAATGAAAATGATCTGCTTGAATACTGGCAAAGTTGTGAAGATGTAGGAGTCATTACTTATTATCTCGAAAGTTTTGTCGATGGAGAAAAGTTTATCAAATATTTCATCGATGATAAAATTTCTAAACCTGTTATTGTTTTAAAAGGCGGACGTACATCAAGCGGAATAAAAGCTGCTTCATCACATACAGGTGCTCTTGGAAGCAGTGATAAAGTTGTTGACGCAATTCTTAAACAGTTCAATATTATTCGCGCAGATGATCTTAACGATATGTTCAACACTGCAAAAGGATTTGAAGATTTCCCTTCACCTAAAGGAAATAAAATTGCTGTCGTTACAAACGCGGGTGGACCTGCAATCCTTACCGTAGATACTCTTGAAAAAAATAATTTGTTGCTTGCGGAGTTATCTCCTGAAACAAAACAAAAGCTAAAAGAAATAGTTCATCCGGAAGGCAGCGTTAGTAATCCGGTTGATCTTCTTCCCGGCGGTACAGCGGAACAATTTAAAGCTGTGAATGAAATATTAGTAAGTGATAAAAATGTTGATGCAGTGATTTCAGTATTCGTTGAACCAATTATGGTTAAAGCACTTCCGGTGATTGAAGGTATAAATGAAATAAAATCAGATAAACCGGTTTTCCAGGTGGTCATGCCTCTACCCGAATTCTGGCAGGAGTACAGGACTGAATCCAAATCCAAAAGATCTTTGTTTAAGCGACCCGAAGATCCGGCAGTTGTTATAAATAATATGTTGAAGTTCAGTAATAAAAAATCAAATTCAGGTAGAATAACTGAAGCTAAAGACAGTACAATAAAAATTAATCTTTCAGATAAAAAAGGATTCCTTTCTCAACAAGCTGTTGCTGAATTGTGTGATGCTTATGACTTACCCCGTATAAAAGATTTGATACTGAATTATGAAGAATTGAAAAATGCTGATATAAAATTTCCAGTAGTTATAAAAGCTGTTGGCGAGAAGATAATTCACAAAACTGATTTGAAAGGTGTTGTCCTGAATATCAGAAGTAAAGAAGAATTGATCAAAATTGCGGATGAGATGATCTCAAACTTCAAATCAAAAGATATAAAGCTGGAATCGTTTCTAATTCAGCCATTCCTGGCAACAAGATTTGAGCTGCTTGTTGGAGCTTTCCGCGATCCAAGTTTTGGTCCGATGATAATGTTCGGTTCGGGTGGTAAGTATGTCGAGTATATTGATGACACAGTTATGCGTTCAGCATATTTAAATGATGTTGATATTGATGAAATGATAAATGAAACGAAAATCGGAAAAATAATTCAGGGCGTAAGAGGTGAAGAACCTGCTGATGTATTAAAAATAAAATCATCAATAAAAAATCTGGCGCAGATGATGGTCAATCATAAAGAAATAAGTGAAGTTGATTTAAATCCTTTGTTGATTACAAACGACAACCAGGTTTATGCGGTTGATGTTAGAATAAAAGTGTAATTCGAAAAACGATTGCTGTAATGTCACACTGAGCTTGTCGAAGTGTGGCATTACAGCGTAAGCAACTGGGGACGTGATTCGTTTAAAATTTTTCTTAACTTTGCCCCAAAGGAAAATACCTTTCCTTATTTTCTATTCAATCAAAACACTAAATGAATTATTTCGAATCAGAATATTACTTCTATCAAAAGGATGAACTTTACTGCGAACAGGTTCCGCTCCGGTCAATTGCAGAAACTGCCGGTACGCCCGTTTTCGTTTACAGTAAAAAATATTTTGTTGAACAATACAAAAAGATCAGGGATGCATTCATTTCAGTTGATCACAAAATATTTTTCAGTGCAAAATCCAACTACAACATTAATGTTATTAATATTTTCAACTCCCTTGGTGCCTCAGTTGATGTAAATTCAGAAGGTGAATTGTTCCGTGCTTTGAAGGCAGGGGTTAAGTCTGCTAATATAATTTTTTCAGGGGTTGGTAAAACTGAAGAGGAAATCATCAACGCAATTCAGTCAGGGGTTTATTCGATAAAAGTTGAATCGGAAGAAGAATTAATCATAATAAATAATGCTGCGCAAAAGCTTGGCAGGATTGTAAACGTGACTCTTCGTGTTAATCCCGATGTGGATGCTGAAACTCATCCATATATTTCAACAGGACTTTCGGAAAATAAATTCGGACTCGAAAATTCTGCTGTAATTCAATTAATAAAAAACAAATCAGCATTTAAGAATATTTCTATCAGCGGACTTGCTATGCATATCGGATCTCAGATTCTTTCGATAGAGCCTTATAAAGAAGCGGTAGAAAAGTTAGCAGATTTATTTTTATACCTGGAGTCTCAAAGAATCGAGTTAAAACATTTTAACATCGGCGGGGGAATGGGTGTCCGTTATCATGATGAAGAACCGTTAAACATGATAGAGTTAGCCGAAGCTATCACACCAACTTTAAAGAAACTAAATTGTGAAATCTATTTTGAACCGGGAAGATTTTTAACAGCAAATTCTGGCTGTCTTGTTACAAAATTGTTGTATAACAAAATTAATGGTGAAAAAAAATTTTTTATCGTTGATGCCGGAATGAATGATCTGATACGTCCGAGTTTATATGGCTCCTATCATCACATTCAACCATTGAAAAAATCTGCGGGAAGAAAAAACACTGTTGTTGATGTCGTGGGCCCTGTTTGCGAAAGCGGAGATTTTTTTGCCCACGACCGAACATTAACTGAAATGAAAAGCGGGGAATACCTTGCGGTAATGTCTGCCGGCGCATACTGTATGACTATGTCTTCAAACTATAATGCGCGAAGAAGACCTCCGGAAGTTATTGTTGACGGAGATAAATATTTTATTACCCGCGGAAGAGAATCATTCGAATATCTTTTACACGATGAAAAGATATTTCCTGAATTATCGGAAAAACCATGAAACGAATTGGATTTGTTAAAACACTTTCTGCTGCGGGGGTTGTTGCTTTAATTCCTTCATTTACTTTATCAGAGCAGAAAAATATTAATGAGCAAAAAGTAATAAAACCAAAAGCACTTCGTATAGGCGATCTTATCGGAATTGTGACTCCCGGCAGTTATATCACAAAAGAAGAACTAAAAGACTCAATAAAAAATATTGAATCACTTGGATTCAATGCTGTTTATTCAGATAAAGTTCTTGAGATGAATGGATATTTTTCCGCAAATGATAAAGACCGCGCCGAAGATATAATGAAAATGTTTTCACGGAAAGATGTAAAAGCCATTATGTGCGCGCGCGGCGGTTATGGCTGTGCAAGAATACTTCCGATGCTGGATTACAATGTCATAAAAAATAATCCCAAAATATTAATTGGCTACAGTGATGTTACCGCACTGCTTCTTGGCATCACAAATCAAACCGGGCTCGTTACTTTTCACGGACCTGTCGGTATTTCCTCATTCAATGAGTTCACACAAAAATATTTTAATGAAATTCTCGTTGATGGAAAAAAGAAAATAAAAATGATGAATGTTTCAGATGATAATCCGGAAGAACCCACTGAAATTTATACTATTCGCAAAGGCAAGTGTTCTGGTAAATTAATTGGCGGGAATTTATCTGTTATGATTTCACTTATCGGAACTGAATATGACATTGATTACACAGATAAAATAATTTTCATTGAAGAGATTGGCGAAGAGCCTTACCGCATCGACAGGATGCTGACACAAATGATACAGTCTGACAAATTTAAGAACGCAAAGGGAATTGCACTGGGTACTTTCAGAAAATGTGAAGTAAAAAAAATAGAACCATCTTTTGAAAATTCTTTTTCTCTGAAAGAAGTTTTGATCGAACGATTATCATCATTAGGAATACCAGTGGCTTATGGATTATCTTTCGGTCACATAAAAAATAAAATTACTTTACCGCTTTGCATCAACGCAGAATTTGATGCAGGTGAAAAAACAATTACACTTCTTGAAAATGCAGTTGAATAAGGAAAGCAAATGAAAAGAGTATTTAGTGTTTTAATAATATTTCTATTGCTTGTTAGCATACAAGGTTGTCTTTCATTCAATACAATCTCTTATGACATTGTTTTGAAGGAAGATGGAACAGGCTCCGCAACAGCATTGATAAAGGATATTAAATCCTTATCCAAAACTGATTCTGAGTTTGATGAAGATAAACAATATCTTTTTGAGTACATTTATAAAAGCAGCGACTTTATAAAAGAACTTAAGCACGAAGGAAAAAATATCAAGTCGCGTGAACTGTTTGCAGATGGTAATAAACTTAATGGTCGTACCGAATTTACTTTCACTGATATAAGTGATGTTGAAGGAATACAAACAGATGAGGGATTTTATTATTCCGTTTTTTCATTGGGTGACAGTATTGTTTCAACAAATGGAACTACAATCATTGCAGACGACCACAAAAAAATATTATGGGATAAGAGTTTTAAGAACCTGAAGTTTGAGATTTTCAGTGAAGACACAGAAGATGATACTTATCGTGCACTGCTTCCGTATTTAAATGAATAAACATGTCAGATTTTGCCTGATAATAAATTAACAGTGGCATAAATGTTTGTCGAACTTGTTTTTCCGCTTCCATTCAGAAATACTTTTACTTATTCAGTTCCTGATGAACTTACTTCACAAGTACATGTTGGTGTAAGGGCAGTTGCTCCTTTCGGTAAAAGAACACTAACGGGATTCGTCACTAAAAAATCTGCAACAACTTCTTTAACAGAAAAAATAAAACCTATAGAAGATATTATTGATGAAGTTCCTGTAATAAACGAAACTGGATTAAAATTCTTTACATGGCTCGCCGAATACTATATGTGTTCATTGGGCGAAGCATTAAGGCTTGCTGTCCCCATCGGGACAGAGATCGAATCAAAAAGAAAAATTATTATTGAAAAGGAGCACTGCGCTAAACTTTACCAGGAAGAAAAAAACAAAAAAACATTTAAGGCTGAATTGTTAAGACTTCTTTCAGAAAGAGATGAGATAAGTTTTAAGCAGCTTCAACGAATTACCAAAAAGAAAAATCTTTATTCCACGATTCATTCAATTGAAAAGACGGGTGCTGTTACAGTCCTTAATGAAATTGAAGAAGCAAAAGTTAAACCGAAAACTGTAAAACAGGTTAAGCTTATAAAATCTCTCGGCGAAGTATATGCGATGATACCGGAGCTTGAAAGCCGTTCACCAAAACAGGTGAAGATACTTCTCACACTTGCTGCGACGAAGGGAAAACCGATACCGCAAAATTATTTATTGAAGAAAACTGAATCATCGCAGTCATCACTTGATTCACTTGAGTCAAAAGGTCTGATAGAAATAAGTGATGTTGAAGTGGAACGTAAATATGGTGAAGAGTACAAAGAAAAGATTAAAGACTTTGAACTGACTGATAATCAGAAAAATGTAATTGAAAAAGTATCTGCCCAGATTGATGAAAATAAATTCAAAGTTTTTCTTCTTCACGGTGTGACAGGGAGTGGAAAAACCCAGGTATATATTGAACTCGTTAAAAAAGTATTGCATCAAAAGAAATCTGCTTTAATACTTGTGCCGGAAATTTCATTAACGCCGCAAATGACAGCACGCATGTTCAATAACTTTGGTGATAAAGTGAGTGTTGTTCACAGCAGGATGTCGCCAGGTGAGAGATATGATACGTGGCGAAGAATATTAAAAGGAAAATCAAACGTAGTTGTTGGTGCAAGATCAGCAATGTTCTCACCAATATTTAACCCCGGAATTGTTGTTGTTGATGAAGAACATGATGCAAGTTATAAACAGTTTGATTCGGTTCCGAAATATAACGGAAGAGATGCAGCTATAGTTCTTGCAAGTATGTATGACTGTCCGGTTGTTATTGGTTCGGCAACACCATCAGTTGAGAGTATGTACAACGCACGCAGCGGCAAGTATGAATTGCTGAATCTTCCTGACAGAATGGACAATGCTAAACTTCCTGTGATAGAACTTGTAAACGTTTCATCAGAAAAAAAAGCACGTAAGATGGAAAATATTTTTTCTCATCTTCTGCTGAATAAGATTGAAGACAGGCTGAAAAAAAATGAAGGAGTTATTCTTCTTCAGAACAGGAGAGGATTTTCCACACAGGTTTTTTGTGATGACTGCGGTGAAATTGAAACCTGCGATAACTGCTCGGTTTCAATGACGTATCACATTAACAAAAATATGATGCAGTGTCATTACTGCGGACTGATTAAGAAAGTACCAAATGCCTGCACTCATTGCGGATCGCTGTCAATTAAATATTACGGAACAGGAACAGAAAGAGTTGAAGATGAACTTGCATACTATTTTCCGCAGGCAAAAATAAACCGTGTTGATTCGGATTCTGTTTCCAAAAAGTTCTCGCTTGGAAAAATATTGAGTGACTTTGGAAAAGGTGAAACCGATATTCTTGTCGGCACACAAATGGTATCAAAGGGTTTGGATTTTTCGAGAGTAACTCTTGTCGGAGTTATTGCCGCAGAAACCACTTTATGGCTGCCTGATTTCCGAGCTGATGAAAGAACATTTCAGCTACTTACGCAGGTTGCAGGCAGGGCGGGGAGGAGTAATCAGCCGGGAGAGGTTATAATACAAACACAGAATGAAAAACATTTTACACTTCAACGTGTTGTGATGAATGACTATGAAGGATTTTATCAGAAAGAAATTATGGACAGGGAGAAAATGTTTTATCCTCCTTTTACTCGAATATGTCTGATAGAAGCGAAAGATCTTAAAGATGAAAATGCTAAAGGCGCGATAAATGATTTTTATAATGAACTGCGTGTTTATAAAAAACAATTACAGGTACATAATCCCACCAACGCAATCATATCAAGACTAAAAGGTTTTTACCGTTACCATATTTTAATTAAAAGCAGCAGGCAAACTGATCCGGGTGGAGCGATACTTCGTAAAGCTGTTATGAATGCATTTGTTGAGTTCAATAAAAAATCACGCTACAAAGATGTAAAACTTTTTTATGATGTTGACCCGCAGAGTGTGATTTAATTTTTTTCAATATCTACTCCCAAACCAAATTTCATAATGCCGCGGACGTACTGTCTTTTGTCCTGTTAGTTTAACAAACTGTTCATCGATGCGTTGTTCCTGTTTATTTAGAAGCGCTAAAATATATTTCACATCTTTTTTCTCCTGGTCTGAATTATTGAAATATCTTAGCTGGGTTTCCTGCGGAGCTTTTCTGCCAACGTTTTCAATACCTGGTACAACAAAACCATTCTTCTGTAAAATCAAAGCAACTCTTTTAGCAATACTGTTCTGCGTTGGTTTACTTATATGAATATATACGCGTGGTGCGGCAACAGCAGTTTGTTCGGTTAAATTCTGTTCGATGGATTCTTTGTCCACCTGTCTTTCAACAAGGTTAGCGGTGCTGGAAACAGTTAAACGGGCAGATAAAGTATCTTTCATTTTCTGAAGACTGTCAATTTCAATTTTTAAATTATCTCTTACATCGCTTAATTTATTTGTTTCCTGCTGCAGGTCCTGAAGTTTCACAAAACTATAAATCAATGCTGCGATGATGACAATAAGACCAATAGCACTTACAATCACAGAAGTTTTAGATGTCTTTTCTATTTTAGATAAATCAAGATCGTCATTCATTTTTATTCTCCTTTCCCTTTTGCTATTTCAAGGAGAAGTTTCATCGTTTCGCTCCACATCTTTATAATCCTGTTAAGTGAAAGTGTTATCAGTCCGCCCGAACCAAACAGCAATGACAATTCTGCCGCACCTGCTTTTCCGTTTATGATAAGTAAAGCGGCATTGGTTAATAGCATAAGCAGAGCAATACACGTTGCCACTATGTACACAATTCTTTCCAGCTTAAAAAGTTTTGTGATTCTTTCCACCATTGCAACAGGATCACCTGAACTATTTGTACTCATACTTATTCTCCCGGAATAAAATTTAATTGTTAAAACTCGTAATTATTTTTCTTCCATCAGTACATAAGGTATGATAGTCTTATTCCAGTTATCTCCGTAATATCTTTTAGCCTGGTCTTTTACAAGATTATAAAAACTATCCCATTGAGAAGGGTGTATAGTCTGGCAACCTTCACTTGATGTTGTTGTGTTGCCGCCTCTGTGAATATTTATTCCAAACATTCCGGTATCTTCATAAGGAGGGTTTCCGTCCCGTACAACTGTAACTTCTCCATACCTTTGACACACAGCCGGATGTGGATTTTTACTGCGGTGAGTATCAAGTTTGTAGGCATAATAAATTCCCGGCTTCAGTACAGCCATTCCTTTACCGGCACCTTTACCTGAACCTTTTCTAACGACAGACGGATCGGTGTTACCGTTATAGGATGCGGTGACTGCAGGCGTCTCAACAAAAATTGCATCATCATAAATCCCCCGGTCATTTTTTCCTGGTTCTCCCATCGTATTTAAATAATATCCGCGAATGCCGATTATAAGCAGGGGATATTTATTCCTGTTAATGTTGAATTGTGCAATCCTGTTTCTTAATTCAGTTGACGATAACCTGGGTGCAGCTTTGGGCACCATTATTTTAGCCATAATGTGTTACTCCTTTATAATTTTTTGTTCAGTTGTTCTGGTGAAACAGGTATCATTATTTCTCTGATACCTTTATACTTTTTCCAATCGAACTTTCTCAAAAAAACATCAGCAGTTTTTGCGCCTCTGATAAAGAGATCAAGTTTGTCTTCATCTTTAATTGAAAAGTTAAGCCAGTTGTGTTCCCCAATATCAATTTTTGATATGAGGTGTTCATAGTCATCGTTCTTTAAAAGAAACTGATAATCAAGAACGTGACGCGCACTGTTAAATATCGACATAAGAAATTTCATCAGTGATTTTACATTACTTACTTTGTCACGGTCATCTCCAAGTTTAACGCCAAAGGTCGGTAGTCTCGGGACTCTGTTCCTGTTATGAAATACATCAATCGGGAAATTTGATAACACACCTCCGTCAACAAAGAAAGCTTTTTCAGGAGGGTCACCATAAAATTTTGCATGTTTTGACCAATCTTCTTTTTTTCTGTTACCGACAGTTAAGGTATAAGGATGAAAGAATAGTGGTATAGACATCGAAGCACGAAGATAATCAGCGGGACTTTCCGTTCCGGGATTTTTCCAGAATAACAAATTCATTTCAGGGAAGAGCACACGTGTTTCGGTTGTTACTTCAGCAGCTATTATTTTCAGGTTAGGTTTAAGTCCCTCAGTATTTGTGTTAACACCTTCTCTTATTGCAAGTGTTTCAGGAGTATTTCTTTTTTTTCTTAAATCCGATTCACTATAAATATCATTCTTGTGCAGAACTTCAACGATCCACATTCTGAAATTATTTCCTTTGTTCAATCCTTTTTTGATAAAGAGATAAATCAGAACCGGAAAAGACCAGAGAAGTGTCCACAGGACAATTATTATTTTCTTAATTATTCTTTTTAAAAGAGGCGCATCCGACTTACTTGTTCTGACACCCTTCAATAAAAATTTTACAAAGAAAGGACCATCAACAAAATCATAGAGGTTTTTATTCGCGACCAGTTGAATAATTTTTTCGGTTTTTGATTTGTTAACAGTATCTACCGCTGCGAGAAGCAAAGTATTAATAGCACCTGCTGATGTTCCGCCAAGGCTAAAAAATCTGATACCGATTTGTTCAAGTACATAAGTATATCCAAGTAGTGCAATGCCAAGTACGCCACCGCCTTCCTGAACAAGATCAACGTACTGATGTCCTTCCGCATCGACTACATCTGAATAGATTTTATCCGGCAAATCATTTTTAAGTTTGTTAATGATTTCTTTCACTGTGCTGTTTTCTGTAAAGTCGGATGTATTCATGTTTTTTCTTTCATTTCATTCCACCTGAATAAAACCTATTTGATTATTTTTTATCAAGATGAAGCAAACCTTCTTCATAAAGGAAATTTCTAAGTTCAGCCTCTATACCTATTGTTTTAGCATTTTGAGAAACTTTATCTTTTATTTTTTCCCTCGTTACAGGATCGAGATCGGATATCTGGAAGGTAAGTAGTTTAGTCATCTTTAAGTATTTTTGTTTCTGATGCCATATAAACGCAGCAATGCCTAATGCAATAGCTCCGATAAGGATCAAAAGCCATGTTGCATTCTTTTCAATGAAACTGAGATTCTGTTTTAGTAAAGGATTAATATCCGTGTTAAGTCTTCCGGCAAGTGTTACCATCATTGAATCAACAATTGATTTAATTAATTCATTCGAACGCGAACCCAGAAGTGTATCGCGAACAGCACCGATTCTAAACAGAGTTGAGTCATTTAGCAGATCAGTTCCCAATCCCGAAACTGTTTCCGACAAATAATTCTGAAGATATTTGTCAAGAATTACATTTCTCAGCTGAACTAACTTTGCTGAAGTTTTATCACCGATAAGTTCATCACGCATTAAACCGATTTTATTTTTTGTGTCTTCTGAAAGAAGTGAATCAATTATTCTCTTCAACTGTGCGTTTGTGCTGCTGCCTAAAGCAGTAATAAGAGAATCAAGTTCTTTTTGAAATTCAGGATCGGTAAGACTTCGTTTCACTCCTTGAATCAGGTTGTAACCGATTGTATCTGATTCAACACTTAACGGTTCAACAACACCTTCACCGAAATTGGATCCAAGATCTTTAAACAGACCGCAGCTATAAAAAATCAAACTCAAAAAAGTAAAAAAAAGAATCAATACTTTTTTCATAAACACTTCCGGTTTTATTTTCGTTGAATTAGTACCTGAATATCAGGTCGTTCGGCATCATCATTCCATCTTTGAAGCAGACCATTTTCAGCAGGTTGGAGCTTTCCATCTTTATCTCTCTGTAAATGAAGGAATGTATAAGTTTTATCTTCTCTGATCTCTGCATTTGAATTTTCTACTACTGGAATCCATGTTCCGGTGTTATAAAAACGTCTTTCTTTACCTTCGACATTAAAAGTATATTCACCGGGGTTATGCGTGTGTCCCATTGTTGATATCCTGTAATCAGTCCCTTTAAATCTTTCTTTTGCATAAACATCAAGACTTGAAGGTTCATTCAGTTGAAACCAGGAAACAATTCTGGCAAGCAGGTAGGATAGAAAGAGTGTCAGGAAACTTTTCGCGCCTTCAAAAATCATCGTTAGTATTTCTCCGCTTTTCTGCAATAATGAAAAATGTTCCGGGAGATTTTTAATCTCTGACCAGTTAAAAAATAATAATACCAGTGCGGGAAGCATCAAAGCGAGGACAAACCAGAAAATCTTGTTCAGCATAAATTTTACATACCGAAAATTTTTGAACAGCATTTTGAAAAGCAGAGGTATATGATGAGAAAGTATTTTTAATCCAAGCGGAAAATTTTCTCTCAGCAAAATCGGAAGTACATTTCCTGATGGTCTTACATTATCTATAAATGGATAGAAGAGTTCTATTCTGTTAATCAAATACCTGTTGAAGAAGGAACCAAAAGGAATATTTAGTTCGGCAGGAATTTTATCAAGAACCGGGTTGTCGAGAATCATACAGAATTTATCATATCGATGACCATGCTCGACATAAAAATCTTTGTCAATTAAAACTGAATCGTCAATAAAAGTTATGTTTGGCAATACAGTTTTTGTAAGAATTTCTTCGACTCTTTTGCCCGGTTCAATCGAAACAATTCCTTCGGCGATGATAAGTCTGAAATAATTTCTCACTGCAAGCCAGAATAACTCAAGATCATGATTTCCTTTTAGTACTATAATTTTATTTCCTGAGTTCATCCATTCGCTTAGTGCTTTGAAGAAGGAGCGGTGACCGTTCTTAATCTTTATGAATTTGTAAATGGTTTTATAGTGATCTGTTTTTAATCCGTACTTTCTTTCCCTGTCTGAGATTGATGACTCAAGTTGTTTCCGGTTTTTATTAATTCCTACTTTTTCCAGTTCATTCATCCACTCAATGTACTCTGCTTCAGTGTTTTCATTTGTTGAATAGGAGACCGATTTTAACTTTAAAGTGTTTTTAAGCAGTCTTGCCGGACGAAGTTTTCTTACCTTGCCCGGATAATCTGTGACTCGCAGGAAATCAAATATATCTCCGTTGATTACAAGAATTGCTTTTTCAGTTTTCTTAATTCTATCTGAATGTTTAATAAAACGATAAAAAGAATCATCAGCGAAAAAATTTTCTGTACCGCTATACACACCCGCTTTATTGCGCCCTGCGGCAATGTGCAAATCACTCACAACAAAAATTTCTTCGCCTTTTGTTGTAAGTTCGATTGGTTTTGTTCTCACCGGGCGAAACTGTTGAAACAAAGAAGATTTTTGTTCTTTATAAGAATCTAACTGCACCTGAAAAGCAGGTGCAGTTCCGTCTGCTTCACAACTTAACAGTATTGATGCGACAGTATTCAATTTTTATTCTCCGGGTGCATCATCAAGTGCTAAAAGAAATGCGACCAAAGCCGTGATCTTTTCACCGCCCGGCACATCATTTATAAAATAATTGTGACCTATTCCCTGAATATTCATTGACTCAAATGAAATCCTTTCACTGGTTCCCGGCATTGTGTAGGATTTCTGTTTATTGGCTTCAATCACTTTGTCTCTTTCGGATTTTAGTAACAATGCCTGAAGACTTAACGCTGCGTCTGGTCTTAAATAAGAACCCGAATTATTTTCTCTGAATTCAAGTATCTGTCCCATTCCATACAATTTATTTTCATTGGATGTGCTTAATAATTTCGTAATATCTTCTGTTTCTTTTGTTAGACCTGGTTTGATGGTCACACCGACTCCGCCATCGTGAAGATACGGGGCAGTTCCCCATAAATATCTCAGAGTTAAAACCTTGTAACCAAAAACCTGTTTGCTACCGAATAATTTTGCAATCCATCCAAAGAATCCTCCTGATATTGCCTCACCTGTTGCCGGATCATACTCCGGTGCTATAAATGTCTGAAGTGGTTCTGTAGCCATTGCACGTGCATCATTCGTCCCGATTTTTTTTAATGGTAGTATTGTATTGTTAGTCAGAAATGGACCGGTGTGACAATCAACACAACCCGAATTTTTGAAAACTTCATATCCTTTCTCAACCAATCCTTTTTCTTTGGCGTTCTTTAAAAGCGGTGTATGATTAGTCGGCGGAACACCCCAATCAAGCATAAGACTAATGCTGTTGGTGATAAACTCATCACCGTTCAATCCGTATTTTTTTTCAAGTTCATTGATATAATATTTTTCACGAATTTCGGGAGGAGTAATTACTCTGATGCCAAGCATACCGGTCATTTGATTCCGGTATTCACCATCACTGCCGAATTCTGACGCCTTACGAATTCGGTTGTATTTTTTATTATCGGGATGATTAAGAACTTCTTTGCTTATATATGCGTCTGTTCCTTCAACTATCACAGTAGCATCTTTTCTAAGTATTCCGGGCAGACCATCCGAAGTTCCAAGAATATCATCACGCAGAATTTCAAATTGTGTACGATCGTGAAGAACAGCAGGTGCATATTCTATCATCAGCTCAGCGTATCCTTTTGCCGTCATAGTTGAAAAAATTCCAGGTTCTTTCCAGAACAAAAGATTTTCAGTTTTTCCTCCGCGGGCTTTACATAAAGCGACGAATTCAGAAGGATCAAATGAAACCGTCCACACATTATTATTTCTGTCTGAAGAGTTTAACATCACACCGTCATAATTAAATGGCCAATTACCTCTAGTAAAAAGAGTAGGATACTGAAGCGGGTTGTGAATTGCATCCGGTGTATCATCAAAATAACCTCGCGGCATTAACTGAACACCTTTAACAATTTCACTTTTAACTTTTTGCGGATTGGTTTTGTATTCTTTTAATATTGATTTCATCCACTCCTTTGCATCTGATAATTTAGATTTATTTGGCTGACCCGAAGCGAAGATTGCTGTTATAGGATTACTTGCTGATACAAACACCCAGCCGAGATGTAAATCCTGGTTACCGATTGCCCACGCATCCTGTGGATTAAATGGTGTGTTTTCCGTAGGCTCATTTATTTTCGCAGACTTCAAATCGGTTTTTCCATCCCAGTCAATATCAAGAGAATAGTGGCATATTGCACACGAAAAACCAACTCTGAATTTTCCGCCACCGGGCATTACACCAACTCCCTTTGGTCCAGATGAATATTTTGAGGGGTCGAGAAGATAAGGCAAATCATTTTCAGATTCAGAAGCTCTAACAGGAATGATACCAATCGGCCATGTTGAACCAGCTTCGATGTCGAGTCCTGTATGCAATTTTTCCGGCAGAGGAATAATATTATCAAGATTACTTCCCGGCGGAAATGAAAGTATAAGATCGTGTGTATAACCTCCGCCGTTGCCTGTGTATAGATTACCGGTTACACCATCAAGGGCGTCAATAGCTTCAAGCATGTATTTAAAGAATGGGTAAGTATCAAAACCTCCGCCTTGTTTCGGAGTGTTTATATTAACCTGTAAAAATCCGATTATGTCGGTGAGAAGTTTTTCATTTCCAAACGTTTCATACCTGAACCACTCTTCGCCCCACTCAACCCATTGTTTATATTCTTCGTATGATATGGTTTGTCCGTTATACATCGGCATCTTTGCGCCGGGAACAGTATCGGTAAGCACATTATAATTTCCCCAGTCTGTTGGTTTTGGCGGGCATCCCCAAAAGAACATTACAATGAAGATTATCATAGAAATGTTGAGAATGGTTTTTATTCCCGAAATGTTCATTGTGACTCCTGTTATTTGTTTAATTGAAATTCTTATGATCAATTAAGATGATTGTATATTCTTCATTCTGATATTGTACTTTATCCTTATGTAAAGACAGATTAAAGATGAAACACCGAGTATAACGCCCATTATAATTACAAAAACTTCTTTGTTATCAACAGCGTGTAAAATTACTGTGGAAGCAAAAAATGTTATAAAAAGTAAAATGTGTATTCCTGTTTTTTGAATGTGAATCCATTTAACATCATTGTTTACAAACCAGGTAATGAAAATATCAAATGCCCACCAAGCTGTAATTACTAAATTCAGTGTTGCTACAAATACGCCCTGCGCTTCATAAAAAGCAGACATACTCCCGTTGAAATAAATAAAGAAGCTGTAATAAACATGAACAACATAGCTGATAAAACTACCTGACCAGAAGATCAGCCATAACTTTTGACGAAAATAATTTGGCCGGGGAAGTATATAGAGACATAGCGCAATATTAAACAGCAGCATCGTTAGTCTTGCTGTATATAAAAGCTGAAAGAATAAAACATTTTCTCTATACTCAGCAAGTTTGACTGCTAGTACATTAAGAATAACTAATACTAAAACTGAAATGATAATTTCGTTTAAAGATAAACTTTTCAGCTTACTAGATTGTTGTGCTGCAGCAGGCTCTAATGAGTGAATCATACGACTCCGGTTTAATGATAGAGTTTAGAACCAAATTATTTTAGTTGTCAACTGACGTTGTGGTTACCCGGCAGATTGATAAATCTTTTACAGCCGGATTATTTTAATGGAAGTAAAATGAGATAACTGACTAATAAATGTGTAGTGCCTGAAAAACAATCAGGAGTGTTGTAATGAAAGAATTTTATGATTTTAGTAGTGCACCACGTTCACCGTGTGTCAACTTATAAAATGTTCTTTCATAAGTCAAGAAGTGTGAAAAAGAAAAATGAGACTCACTTGTTTATGAGTCTCATTATTTTTTTGAAATTTTAATAACCGCCAAGGAAGCTTAAGAACGGAACAGCTTTTGAAATAACAAATACTAACAAACTCCAGATCAACCAGACAGCAAATACCATAATAAAATATTTTCCAGCTGATTCTGATTTAAAGAGTTTTGATAATCCTATTGCCAGTACAGCATAAGCCCAGATTGAAAATACATCGAGTTTACTTAGAATAAACCCAACGATAGTTGTTTTATCAGCTTCAATAAGCGATGCAACACTTGTATCACTTACAAGTCTTCCCATAACAATTGCAAGAATAGTTGTAATAAGTACCTGAATCATTGATATATATGAAGTTAAACCGGAAGCAACCATTGCAGATACATAAGTTCCATCACCTTTCAAAGCGAATTTTGAAAGAAGGAACCAGATTCCGCAGACAATGAAAAAGAAAATAAATCCGACAATAAATATTGAGACTGTCTGAATTACTTTACCGATTCCACCGCCGAAAGATTCCATCTGTTCTTGTACCCGTTCCATTTGCTGATCAGCTTGTTCCTGTGTCATCTGACCTTTTTCAACGGCATCAGCAAAATTCTTTTCGATCTGTTCCATTTGCTTTTGTTTAATCTGGTATGCAATCTCAGGGTTACTTGTCACAATTAATTGTGATATCGCAACAAGAAAAAGCAGTATTGCAAAAGGCACAAGCCAGTCAACAGTCTTTAAAGGAAATTTAACAATGTTTGAATACGTAGCAGCAGGCTCTGTAAAAATGCCAACCATCTTGTCTGTAAAGCTTAGTTCCGCTTCTTCAGGAAGGTTTTGTTGATTCTCGGAAGTATCCATATCGCTCATAGCCATCTCCTAAATAATTGAAAATTAGATTGTAAAAAACTTATCTATACAGCTATCAAAAGGCAATAAAAAAGTGATATGAATTTCATTTTAAAATAATCTCAAGCAAAGAGGTTTGATGTTTATTAAATTACAGCAGAATAATTTTACAATATGTGGACTCTTTACAAGGAAATTTATGAAAACAATTATTGAACCTTTCAAAATCAAATCTGTTGAACCTATCCGTTTTACAACCAAAGAGGAAAGAATAAAACTTTTGGATTATGCAGGATATAATACATTTCTTCTGCATGCTGATGATGTATTAATAGATTTGCTTACCGACAGCGGAACTTCTGCTATGAGTTCGAAACAATGGGCAGGGATTATGGAAGGTGATGAAGCTTATGCAGGTTCAAAAAGCTTTTACAAGTTTGAATCGGCAGTAAAAAAAATTACTGGACTAAATTTTATTATCCCAACCCACCAGGGGCGCGCAGCCGAAAAAATATTATTTTCAATCGTTGGCGGACCGGGAAAATATTTTCCAAACAATACCCACTTCGATACAACGCGCGCTAACATTGAATTTACAGGCGCTGAAGCGACTGACCTTATTACAGAAGTTGGTAAACATCCGGAACAACGTGCTGACTTTAAAGGAAATATGGATGTTCAAAAACTTGAAACATTCATAAAAGAAAAGGGTAAAGAAAATATTCCATTGTGTATGATCACAGTTACAAATAATTCAGGCGGCGGTCAACCCGTTTCTATGCAAAACATCCGTGAAGTAAAAAATGTTTGTAAAAAGTATGGGATACCTTTATTCATAGATGCGTGCAGATTTGCAGAGAATGCTTACTTCATAAAGCGAAGAGAAAAAGGTTATGAAGATAAATCACTTCTTGAAATTGCTCAGGAAATGTTTTCATACGCAGATGGCGCAACAATGAGCGCAAAAAAAGACGCGCTTGTAAACATCGGCGGATTCCTTGCACTCAATAATGATGACCTTGCAATGAAATGCAGAAATCTGCTTATTGTTACTGAAGGATTTCCGACTTACGGCGGACTTGCAGGAAGAGATCTTGAAGCTGTTGCACAGGGACTTGAGGAAATTCTCGATGAACATTACCTCCAGTACAGAATAAGAAGCGTGGAATACTTAGGTGAGAAAATGGTTGCGGCAGGTGTACCTATTATTGAGCCGCCTGGTGGACATGCAATTTATATCGACGCAAAAAGATTTTTACCGAATATTCCTTCAGAACAATTTCCCGGACAATCGATAGTTTGTGAACTTTATATAGAAGGCGGAATAAGAACTGTAGAAATCGGAAGTGTAATGTTCGGTAAGTATGATAAGAACGGAAAATTAATTCCCCCGCCGATGGAACTTGTTCGCCTCGCAATACCAAGAAGGGTTTATACACAAAGTCACATTGATTATGTGCTTGAAGTTATTCTTGAAGTTTACAGGAAAAGAAATTTTATGAAAGGTTATAAGATCACTTACGAGGCACCAATGCTCAGGCATTTTACAGCACGTTTTGAAAAACTTTGATATGTACAATAATTTATTTGTCACACCCGATGTTCAGGGTGTGACATTTTATTTTGGAAACAAATTCTAGACGATCTATGCCCCTTATCAAAAAAAAATATAACTTCACTAACGGAAGAGAGATATGGAGGCTTATTCCTACTAAGTCTTCAAAGCTTGTTATTGAAGAACGAGATCTTAAAAACAAGGAGGCATTTTACAACTGCGTTGATATTGATTCCGGTAAAAAATTATTCTCCAATTTTCAACTCGATGAAAAATTCTGGACAGGCATTGAAGCAATTGAAAACGATGTAATACTTTTTCATAAATTCATTAAACCTGATATGCCATTGCACAAAGGACTTACGGCATTTGATATTAATTCAAAAAAAATTCTCTGGCAGAATGATGATTTCAATTTCCTCTACTCAACCCGCGAAAAAGTTTTCTGTTACAGACAAAATTTTGACGGCAGGAATTACTTTACGGTTAACATAAAAACCGGACAGTTTCTAGATGATCTTGGTGAAGATCACAAGCTTATAAACCAGTTGAAAAATAATCTTGTAATGCAGATTGAAAATAATTATTCATTTCCCGAATCTTTTTCAGAACATTCGGAAATTGATGAAGATGTCTCAGCTATGCTTAAGCAGGTCCGAACTGATTATGTTGTCATTGGTAAGATTGACTATATGATTTTTAACTCAATCCTGATGTTCAATTTCCACGAAGCATCAGATGAAAATCAATTAAACAACAAGTTCATTGCAATAGATATTTATTCAGGCAAAAAGATTTTTGAAGAAGTACTGAATAAAAAAATATCCGCTTTAATCCCGGATTCTTTTTTTATGATCGGCGGGATATTATTCCTCTTAAAAAATAAAAATGAAGTAATAGTTTGTTCAGTTTCATAGGTGATCAGAAATGGTTTTAACTGAGGAAGAAAAACTTATATTACTCAAAGCAGCAAGACAGTCAATCCTGTCCGCATTTGGTGAGCAAGTCGCTGAAAAAATCGGATATGAAAAATTTCCTTCACTCAAAATTAATTCCGGTGCATTTGTCACTTTAACAATTGATGGTGATTTGAGAGGATGTATCGGTTATATTATGTCAGATATGCCGTTATATGATACGGTCTGTGATGCGGCTATGCAGGCGGCGTTTAATGATCCCAGATTTCCTTCTCTGAATAAAAGCGAAGTGAAGTTTATCAATATTGAAATAAGTGTATTGTCTGTGCCGGATTCAATTTCAGAGTATGATGAAATTGAAATCGGTAAACACGGACTTCTTCTAGATGAAAGAAGCCGGGCATTGCTTCTTCCGCAGGTTGCGGTTGAACATCATTATGATAGGGAAATGTTTTTATCTTCGTTATGTGAAAAAGCAGGAATGAAAAAAAATACCTGGAAAGAACGAAAACTGAATCTAAAAGTTTTCACTGCAACAATTTTTTCAGAAAAAAATATGAGGAGATAAAATGGAAAGAATCCGGAAACCAGCAGTTGCCGGGTACTTTTATCCGGGTAATCCCCAGCGGTTGAAAAAAGAAATTTCAGTGATGCTTGATTTGACAAAACTACAAAAGCCGTTTAATAAAATCTTTGGTTTAGTATCACCGCATGCGGGTTATATATATTCCGGTAGAACAGCAGCATACGGATTTAATTTGTTGCAGAAAAAAAACTATGAAACAGTGATAGTGATATCGCCAAGTCATAAAGAATATTTTCCCGGTAGTTGTGTTTATGATGGAACAGCTTATGAAACTCCTCTCGGTGAACTAAAAATAAATGAAATTATGTCTCAAAAAATTTGTGATGGAAGCAAAACTATTTTCAGGGGAATAAAAGGTCATGGTGATGAACATGCAATAGAGGTACAACTTCCATTCCTTCAGAGTGTGATTGATAATTTTAAAATTGTTCCGGTTGTTATGGGCGACCAGGGCAAACCTTATATAGATGAACTGGCGCAGAAAATTTCAAATGCAGCAGATGAAAACACCTTAGTGGTTGCAAGTTCTGATCTTTCTCATTACTACGACAGGATTAAGGCAAACATTATGGATTCGATAGTTGAAAAAAATATAAATGATTTTGATTATGATTCTTTAATAAATAACCTTGAAGTCGGTAAGTGCGAAGCCTGCGGAGGCGGACCAATTGCGGTTATGATGAAAGCGGCTGAACTTATGAATTACAAAAAATCAAAAGTGCTGTTCAGAAATGATTCGGGTGATACAAGCGGTGATCTGAACCAGGTTGTAGGTTACTTATCAGCAGTAGTTTATGGAGACTGAGTGAAGAGAAAAAATATAAACATTACTATTGTAGGTGCTGGAAAAATTGCCCATTCGCTTTCGGTAAGTCTTATTTCGAAATATAATATTGAATGTGTCATAAGCAGAACACTGAAGTCTGCTCAGGCTCTTGCAAAAAAACTTTCCATAAAAAATTATTCAGATGATTTATTGGATATTCCGCAGTCATCTGATTTGATTATCCTTTCTGTTCCTGATTACCAGATAGAAAAAACATCAAAAAGGATAAGTAGACAGGATCTGAAATTTACAGGTAAAACTTTTATTCATCTGAGTGGTTCTGAAACCATTGAAGCTTTATTGTCACTTAAAGAAAAAGGTTCATCAACCGGTTCAGTTCATATTATGCAGACTTTTCCTTCTAAAAAACATGTTAGTATTAAAAATTGTTTTGCTGCTGTAGAAAGTGACAATCAGAAAACTGAAAAAATATTATCTGGAATTGCAGAGTCTGTCGGATTAAAACCTTTCGCGATTTTATCTGCACAAAAGTCGCTTTACCATCTTTCCGGAGTTTTTACCTCAAACTTTCTCACAGGGAATTTTTATATAGCAGGTAAGATTTATTCCCCCGTAAATAAAAATGTAAAGCTGAATGACCTCATTAAACCAATTGTGGAAAGCACTTTGAAAAATATTTTTAATGAAGGAACAACTGAGTCACTGTCCGGGCCGGTTGAAAGAGGTGATATAACAACTATTAAAAATCATCTCCGGGATTTAAAATCAAAGTGGTTTAATTTTTCGAATAAAAATCTTGCAAAACTGATACTATTAAGTTACCTGGTACAGTCATTAATTTTGATAAATATAACAGAAGAGAAAAAAGGAAGACTTTCAACTGAGCAGAAAAAATTAGAAAAACTATTCAGAGGTGAACTAAAGAAAATAAAGTTCTAATAGCCCAACCACTTAGCACCATTAGTAGCCAGTAAATAAGTAATCATTGCAAAACCTGCTGACAGAGGAATTGTCAAAACCCATGCCCACAAAATATTTCTCGCAACTCCCCAGCGAACTGCTGAAAATCCTTTTATAGATCCAACGCCAATAATTGAACCTGTTATAGTGTGTGTTGTACTGACAGGAATTCCAAGTAAGGACGCCCAGATAATTGTAAATCCTGCAGAAGTTTCCGCACTGAATCCCCCAAAAGGTGTTAGTTTTGTTACACGCATTCCGAGTGTTTTAATCACTTTCCATCCGCCGAATAATGTACCAAGTGCAATTACAGTATAACTTGTTATTACAACCCATGTGGGTACATAAAAAGTTGAACCAAGCATATTATTGGTAAAAAGTGCAATTGTGATTATACCAATGGTTTTCTGTGCATCGTTTGAACCATGACTCAGACTATAAATTGCAGCGGATAAAAGCTGTAACTTTCGAAAATATTTATCAACTTTTCGTGGATTCATTTTTCTTACTATCCACATTGTTATAATTGAAAAGAAATAAGCCATAAACATCCCCAGCATTGGTGCCAGGAAAATGAAAATCAGCACTTTGGTATAACCGGATAAGATTATCACCTCAATGCCTCCTTTGATTAAAGCCGCACCGCCATATCCGCCAATAATCGCGTGGGAAACACTTATTGGTAATCCAAAGTGAGTTGCAGTTGCTGTCAATATCACTGCGCCAGCCAATCCTGAGAAAACGACATAATTATCAACTGCATTAATATCAACTATTCCTTTCCCAATTGTATTTGCAACGTGTACTCCGAAAATAAAAGCAGCTACAAAATTGAAGAATGCTGCCCATGCAACAGCCTGAATAGGGGTTAGAACACGGGTTGAGACTACAGTAGCAATGGAGTTTGCGGCATCGTTCATACCATTATAAAAATCGAAGACTAACGCGAGCACAACAATAAGTATAACTATTTCCATAAAGTATCAGGCATTCTTAATAAAGATTGAAAGAATAACATTCGCAGTAGATTGACATCTGTCACAAATTCTCTCTAACAAATCGAGAATTTCTTTTTTCTTTATCAGTTCAATTGCATTAGTCTCTGATTCAAATAAATCTTTCATAGCCTGCTGATAAACTTTATCGGCTTCGGATTCAAGATCTTTAACCGCTTTACATTCATTAACACTTCTGATTTTAAGATCCTGTACAGCTTTTCCAAGTTCAATTACCTGCTGATGAATAATTGCCGCCAGCTTATCAGCATACTTTATTTTTTTTGTGAGATTGAAAGTATCTACTCTTGCAGCAGCGCCTAAAAGCATATCGCTCACGTCATCAAGTCTTTTTATC
>JAEXTA010000020.1 GCA_023453665.1 Bacteroidota bacterium
CTATCATATTAGGTCTCGTTCTTCTGAAAAACAAAAAATATGTTGAACTTGATTACGCAACATTCTCAGTTATCTACGGGTTTTACCTTTCGTACCTAGGATATTTTACTTTACCCGGAATTGGTCCGAGGTTTACTCTTCACGATTTTTCTTTAGTGAATGAACAATTACCTGGTTTGTGGGTGACAAATTTTTTACGTGAGGTAGTGAACTCAGGTGAATCAATTCCCTTTGGAACACCGAATCCTGCAGAAGTGGTGCAACGGGATGTTTTCCCGAGCGGTCACACCATGATCACTCTTATCGTTATGTATCTTTCCATCAGGTTAAAAAGCAGATCAAGATATTTTTTCATTCCCATTGGTTCTCTACTGATTTTTTCAACTGTTTATCTCTGGTATCACTATGTAATTGATTTAATAGGCGGATTTGTTTTCATGATGTTTTCAGTGTGGAGCGGAAAAATTATTTTTAACTGGTGGCGGCGTAAAACCGGTAAAGAGGAATTTGAATATCATCATTACAAAAGCATAAAGTCCGAAGGTTAAATGGAAGTATCGAAAAAGAAAAAAGTAAAAAGAATATTCGATTCCATCGCTTCACGCTATGACCTGCTGAATCATCTTTTAAGTTTTGGGGTTGATAAATACTGGAGAAAAAAAGCGTTAAAACTTTCCGGGATTAATTCAGACTCAATCTTACTTGATGTTGCCTGCGGCACAGGTGACGTTGCGATCCAGGCAAAGAAGATGGGTGTAAAGAAAATTTATGGAGCAGATTTTTCTCACAATATGCTTACACTTTTTAACCAAAAAAGTGAATGGATAAAGGGGAACAACCTTCAGATGGTTGCTGAAAATATTCCTTTAAAACCCGGTACAGTCACACATATAACTGTAGCTTTCGGGGTAAGAAATTTTTATGACATTCAACAGGGATTTAATTCTTTTTACAATGTTCTGAAAAAAGAAGGTAAAGCAATTATCATAGAATTCAGAATGCCGGAGAATTCTCTCTTTAAGTTTCTGTACAAATTTTATTTCAAGAATATATTGCCGTTTATCGGCGGAATAATTTCCGGTGATAAAGAAGCATATAAATATCTTCCGGATTCAGTTGAAGAGTTCGATGAAAAAATAAAACTGCCTGAGCTTTTATCTAACTCAGGCTTTAAAAAAATTGAGAAACACAACCTGACTTTAGGAATTGTACAGGTTGTTATCGCAGAAAAATAATTTATTCAGCAATATAATATTCGGTTAACGATTGTGTTGTTACCCTGGTAGAATCATCAAAGTCAATTCCACCGCCGGTAAATGCGTTGACTATTGTGAGATTTCCATCCCACTTTACTATTCCAACATTTTCAACAAGCCAGACATTTGCCGAAAGTATTTGTGGTACTGCTGCAATATCTCTTCTTATAGTCAAATCCAATTTTATTTTTGCCGCATCATGAGAAACAGTTCCGGAATTTAACTGCAGTTCAATATTCTCCATTCCGATGTAAATTGATTCTAACTTAACGGGAATAAATTCATCAAAGTTTGGGATGTTTATTGCAAGCTTAAAACACAGCCGTAGTAAACTAGTTAAAGGAAAAGAAAATGCGAGTATTTCTTTATCGATTGTCAAATATTGAAGGTACTCCGGTGGAATAGATTCGTATAGTCCGGTTGTATCTACATTTATTAATACTGATGCAGCTGTTTTTCTAAAATATGAATTTGAAACTACAGTTGAACCAGCAATGAAAACACTGTCTAGTTGAATCTGATATTCTGTGCCTCCGATATTCGTTACACCATTTATTAAACTAACCCTTGTTCCATTAGATGGATTGCCTAAAGTATCAGTTTGCGTTAAACTAAATTTATACATTGTTCCGTTTGTCACAGGGAAAAAATTTCTTGTGTCCGGAGGCGGCTGTGGTTCAGTCGAAGCGCTTTTGCAGGAGATTAAAACAAACACACAAACAATTGGAATTAATAATGTTATTAACTTTTTCAGTTTCATAATTTCTCCGATTATTTTAAAAACTTTTTTAACGAATGAAAAGCTCTGAAACGATGACTGATTGAATTTTTTATTTCAGGAGATAATTGCGCCATCGTGACATCATATCCTTCAGCAATAAAATATGGATCATAACCAAAACCGTTGGTTCCTTTTGGTTCAAACGTAATTCTTCCTTTTATTTCTCCGAATGCAACCTTGTATTCTTTTCCATTAAAGTAAACTGCACAGCAGGTGTACTTTGCAAAATGAGGTTCAGGAAAATTTTTTAATTCCGAAATAAGTTTATTGTTGTTGTCCTCATCAGTTGCATTTACTCCGGCAAACCGTGCAGAATAAACACCGGGTTTCCACCCAAGCTGTTCAACTTCAATCCCGGAATCATCTGCAATAGACGGCAACCTGTATTTATTATATACTGCTTCTGCTTTTATTTTTGCGTTCTGTTCAAACGTAGTTCCGGATTCTTCAATATCCGGAGAATCATTGAAATCAAGTAACGAAACTAATTCAATATTAATTCCGTTCAGTATATGCTTCACCTCTAAAATTTTTCCCTTATTCTTTGAAGCAAAAATTATTTTCTTCATCATATCCGTAACAATAATTTTGAAAGTTCTTCTTTACCTGAATTATAAAGATCATCTTCATCAAATATTAATGAAGAAGATTTCCGCACCAACCATTTTCCGTCAACCATTACATCAGTAACATCAGAGTCTGAACCTGAATATACAATTGACGAATATATTTTTTCATCATTTTCCTGAAGAGGATTCGTGTTCTTATCAAGTTGGAGTAAAATCATATCAGCTTTTTTACCAACTTCGATACTCCCCGTTTCATGTTCAATTCCCAATGCCCTGGCTCCTTCGATAGTTGCCAATCTGAAGATTGTTTTTGCGTCCATAACTGTAGCATCGTACAAATGCTTTTGAATAAGCGATGCAAGTAACATCTCTCTGAAAATACTTAATCTATTATTACACGGCGCGCCGTCCGCACCAAGTGAAACGCAAATGCCTTCTTTAATGTACCTGGGAATGTCTGCTATACCTGATGCAAGTTTCAAATTTGATGAAGGGCAGTGAGAAATATTCACATGATGTTTTTTCATCAGTTCGATTTCATTATCAGAAACATGAACACAATGAGCAAGCACAGTATTTTTGTTTAATATCCCAAGCGACGAGAACAATTCAATGTTTTCTTTATTAAATCTTTTTCTTACTTCGGCAATTTCGTTTTTATTTTCTGATGAATGTGTATGATATATACTTCCGGGAAAATCATTGAGCATATACCCTGTTTCCTTTAACAGATGTTCACTGCACGACAAAACAAACCTCGGCGCAAAACCATACCTTATACGGTTATCATCATAGTTATGAAATGTTCTGGCAAGGTCATATGTATCGTTTAACTCTGCTTCAGTTGAAGATGAGAACTGCGGGAACAGTTCATTTATATCAACCATACATTTACCAGCTACAGCGCGAATTCCTGAACTAATTAATTCTTCAAAAATTATTTCCTGATGTCTTAGTGTTCCCATATCAAGAATTGTTGTTGTACCGCTTTTCAGTATTTCATTCAGCCCGATTCTTACAGAAGCTTTTAGTGACGCCTTATTGTGTGCATTTTCAAACGGAAATATTTTTAGCTGCAGCCAGTCAAGCAGTTGAAGATCATCAGCTAAACCCCGGAACAGAGTTTGACAAAGGTGTACATGGGTCTGAATAAATCCCGGTGAGAGCGTAAGATCGGGAACATTATAAACTTCACCATCGAATGATTTTATTTCTTCAGCGGTCAGTTTATTTATCGCTGAAATTTTATCACCGGTTACTTCGACAGCACGATCTTTCAAAATATTATTCTCTGCATCAGCAGTTATAATTCGTTTGGGGATGATTAATTTTTTGTCACTCATCTTATTTTTCTGATCCTGAAAAAATTTCATCCATAACTTCAAAAGCATACCTCAGGTGCGGAATAACAATCGAGCCGCCGACAATCAACGCTACGTTAAAAGTCTCCATCAACTCTTCCCTGCTGGCACCTTCCTGAATTGACCTGTCTATGTGATAAAAAATACAGTCATTGCATCTTAACACCATAGACGAAGCAAGACCCATAAGTTCTTTGGTTTTTGCATTCAACGCTCCGTTGATATAAGCTTTATTATCAAGTGCAAAAAATTTATTAAAATCTCTGAATCCGGAATTAAGGATCTTATCGTTCATATCCGTTCTGTACTTACGGGTTTCTGTTATCGTTTTTTTCATGTTGTAAATCCGCTAAAGAATATTGTTAATTAAAAATCATTTTTATCTATGTCATATGAAATTTCAGGTTTTTCATTTTCGTCAAGTTCTTCATCTTCCCAATCATATTTTTGAGATGGATCGATTTTTCTGAAAGAGTAAGCTGCAATGACCCCGGAAACTGCACCGAACAGATGTGATTCCCAAGAGACACCTTGTGAACCGGGAAAAACTCCCCATATAAGACTTCCGTAAAGAACTGTTACGAGCAATGCAAGCGCAATTGATTTATTATCACGTCTGAATACTCCGCTAAAAAAAAAGAACGAGACAAAACCATAAATAATACCGCTCGCACCAATATGATATACTTCTCTTGCAAATAACCACACAAGTGTATTGCTCAATAAATAAACAACAGCCATCGCTTTGAAGGCCGCATTAGGATAAAAATAAAAGATCCCTGAACCAAGAATTATTAACGGAATTGTATTTGATAAAAGGTGGGAAAAATCCCCATGAATCAAAGGTGAGGTTAATATACCCGGCAAACCCGAAAAATGTCTTGGCAACACGCCATAATTACTTAGTGAAATACTTCCATATTCTGAGGCAAAATGAATTACCCAGAGAATTACCGGGAAAACAAGTGGTAATAATATCCGTGTGTTGAATCTTTTATTTTCTGTTGCCAATTAATTCACGAAGAGATTTAGCTCATCCTAAAAATCTGTTTAAGTACAGTTTCAATATAAAAAACATTTTTCTTTAACTCATTGTTTTATATGATGACCGGCTGACTTAGTTAAACTTATGATTCAGATCGAACGATAATAAGACACAGACGTAAAAATATTCATCACTGTTTTTCAATTTTAATAAAATTTGTATTTTTGCGTTGGAAATTTTTAGGGGAGAAATCGATGATATGGTATAGGATCATCTTTACACAAACAGAAGTTGAAAAAGGTAAAGATAAGTCATTTGTGAAAGAGTTTAGTTTGTTTTTTGACCGCGTTAGTAAACCACAGGGAATGGCACTTTACAGCATCAGGGAAAAAGGAGATACACACTTCTACTATTACATGAGTATGCCGCCACACTTTCCATTAGACGTTCAATCGTTATTTGCGCATTACAGAATAACCGTAACTTTTGAACCTTATGATGCTCATTTTGAATATGTAGCCGGCAGCCGAACTGAAAAAGAAGCAGTTTAGTTACTGCTTTAATATCAACTGCAATTCTGACTCGCTGATATTTAAAAGTCCAATAGGAATTAATCTTGGTGTGAGTAACCGCCAGTTATTGCTCTTAGCAAAAACTATTTTGAATAACGGAAGCGCGTCATCCAGCAATTTATTGTTAGTGAGAGTAACTGCATGCCAGTATTTCATTTCTTCGTTATCAGGAAACATTTCTTCCGCTGCTTTGTATTCTTTCATTGCTAACTGCATATCACCTTTTTCAACAGCAACATCACCGTTGTTCATATGCTGGTAAGCTCTGTGAACTTTGAGAAGTCTTTTAATTTCCCCTACCGGGTTTTCATGATCTTCAACTCTTAAATCAATTAATCTGTCTTCCCATATTTTTCCTGTTGATTCTCCTTTTACAACAAGTATTGAAGCTGATTGCTGACCACGTATATCACCGCCTGCGTTTTGTGCGGCTTCAAGTGATGCAATCATTCTCTCTGCCAGAGGTCCTTTTGCTGATTCAAATGCATCAGACATTGCTTTCCACACTTTATCATTCAGCATAAGATTTGCCTGAACAGAATAATTATTTCCCGTTAAATGTCCCGCATCCGGAATACAATTTTTCCCGGTGTAGGCAGCTACTTTTCCATCAACATTTAATACCGCTAATTGACGAACATCTCTTCCTTCATCTGTGCTTGTTAAGTATTTCACCACTTCATCGGGTGAAATTCCATTCCTCAACATTTCCAGTCCCTTTGGACCATATGAAGGATTGACAAAAGATTGAGTTGCCACTACACCAACTCCTGCTTCACCCCAGGCAACAATAGAACCGACAGAAAACCAATGCGACTGAACAGCAACTCCCATCTCACCGGTTTCAGGATCCCTGGCTACTATGGAGTACGTATGAGCAAGCGGTTCATTCGAAAAAAAGTTTTGTGATTTTGTTTCATTTGAAATGACTGAAAGTATGATCAGGCTGATTGTGATAAATTTTTTCATATGATTCCCACTTAAAAAATCCAGTTAACGTATTTATATATTCACAAATTATTGGTCTGTTTTCTTACTCATAAAAATGAAAACGTATATGC
>JAEXTA010000069.1 GCA_023453665.1 Bacteroidota bacterium
AATGTTGTATTCCGCGGTGTTCGTCCTGTAACCGGAAGTCAATCTCATGTAGTGGAAGGAGATCTTTATGTTTACCGGGGTACAATGTCATGTATAGATGTCGGAGATAACGGACTTGTAGGAATCTGGGATATACTTGGCAATGTATATGTGATTGATAATGAAGAACCATACTTTGATGCAAGGCTTGGTACTTTCTCAAGTGCAAATGCTTCAGGTCTTGGAATAATAAATATCGGTGGCGATCTTGTGGTTCAGGGAGGAAGAGTTCAGGCAGGAACAAGCAGTTCTGCAGGTCCTGGTGTAGGTATTATCAATGTTGCAGGGAATGTATCTTTCGATGCAAACAGCAGTGTAGCCACCAATTCACTTGGTTCTTTTTCATTCAATTTTGTTGGAACAGGTCAGCAGTATGTTGATATGGATGTAAGATTTTATATGGGTACTGCAGTTTATGATACAGTAAAAGCAGGAGCTGAAGTTATCTTTGATCTTGATACGGCAAGATGGGGTTCATCTACAGCCGGTGACTTTGTCGTTGAAGGTTCACTCGAAATGAAATCTGAATCAAGATTAATGGGATCAGGAAATTTCACATTACAGCCCGGGGCGACATTAAAAATTGGAAGCGCTTATGGCATTACTCTCGCAGATACACTTGGCAACATAAGGGTAAACGGAACCAGAACTTACAATCCGGATGCAAACTATGAATATAAAAGTGATGTAGTCCAGGTTTTCGGAGATGCACTACCCAATCCGCTTGGCGGTTTTGCAGTGAACAATCCGAACGGGTTTTCGCTTAACAATAATCTGAGTGTGAATAACTCTTTAAAAATTCTGAATGGTGATCTTGAACTTAACGGTAATATTGTAACACTTGGAAGCAATGCAGTTCTTACCGAAACTAACAGAAACACTGTGAAAGGTAGTACAGGAAAACTTGTAACGGTTTCGGATCTTAACGCACCATCTTCAGTAAACGTTGGCGGACTTGGCGCTGTCATTACTTCATCTTCAAATCTTGGAAGTACATCAGTTGAGCGTTATCATTTTACTCCTACCGGCAGCGGTAACCAGGGAGTGACACGAGTGTTTAACATAGTTCCGGCAAACAATTCTGGATTAAATGCAACGTTAAGATTATACTATGACGAGTCTGAGTTGAACGGAATTCCTGAAGCGAGACTGCAAATGGTTAAATCACCAAATGGTAATGACGGTACCTGGGAAAGATTCGGCAGCACAGCAGACCCGGCTCAAAACTTTGTTGAACTTTCCGGTATCTCAGATTTTTCATACTGGACATTAGCAGATACTGATCATCCGCTTCCCGTGGAAGAAGAAGAAACAAATATTCAACCGGAAATATTTGTTCTTGAACAGAACTATCCTAATCCATTTAATCCTTCGACAGTAATAAAATACCAGGTGCCAGAAATAAGTTTTGTTTCTATTAAAATTTATGATGTCCTGGGAAAGGAAATTGCCGTGCTGGTTAACGAAGAACTTAACCCTGGTTATTATTCAATTCAATTCAATGCCGATGGATTAGCAAGTGGTCTTTACTTCTACACTATGAAGACATCTGGATTTACTTCAACAAGTAAAATGCTTTTGTTAAAATAATTTTAATTTAACAGGTAGTTGGAATTATACCCTGCATGATAGTTAATGAATGAAATGAAAAACTGTATAAGGCGACCAATAAAATATCTCCTCCTGGTAAACAAGACCTCTGATCTCCTTTTACATAAATACCCGAACAATGATTTCAACTACCGTTAATATTTTAAGTATAATATTTTTTTCCGTGAACTTAATTTCTGACGCACAACTGTCTTTAACAACTTCAAATACTATTGAACAAAATGACAGAATAGAAATTGTAATTGCAAAAGATGGAACCGGTAACTATACATCCATTCAAGCTGCGATAGATGGCATTGACAACAAGGTTTTCATAAATGTTTATATACTGGTTAAGAACGGAACATATAACGAAAAACTTTTCATCACAAAAAGTAACATCACTATCGTTGGTGAAGACAGGTACAAAACACAAATTGTATTTGCCGAACTTCGTTCTAACTGGCGGAAGGATCACAATGATAAAGACTGGGGCTCTGCTGTGATAAATATTGCAGATAAAGTTTCAAACATAACTATTGCTAATCTTACTGTTTATAATAATTATGGTTCATTGTACGGAAGTAACAATCACCAGTTTGCTATACGCGGACACGATGCCGATAAAATAATCCTAATCAACTGTGATATAAAAGCTGACGGCGGTGATACTGTTTCTCTTTGGAATCCTGAATATGGAAAATACTATCACTACAACAGTTACTTTGAAGGTTATGTTGATTTTGTTTGTCCGCGTGGATGGTGTTATATAACAGATAGTAAATTTTATCAGCGAAGTTCATCTGCAAGTGCAAGCATCTGGCATGATGGAAGTTTAAATGAAGATAGTAAGTTCGTTATTAAAAATTCTTACTTTGACGGAGTTCCCGAATTTGTTCTTGGAAGAAATCATCGTGACGGACAATTCTTTATTATTGACTGTAAGTTTTCAGCAAACATGAAAGATAAAAAAATGTTTCTCGCACCTTCAGATCCGGAAAGAGTTTTTAAATGGGGTGAGAGATATTATTTTTATAATTCACACAGAGAGACAGGTGATTTTGATTGGCATTCCGACAATCTTGAAACTGCAAATGGTTCACCCAATCCTGAAATACTAAATGCCGAATGGACCTTCTCAACTGCTCCTGAGAGTTGGAATCCTGAATTATCATTAAATTATATTCTTCCGTTTGCAGAATTACCTTCTCCTGAGAGGAATGCTTACGTTAACTTTTCTGATTCGCTTTTATTAAGCTGGGCTGCTGCAAAAGACGCTGATAGTTATGATATTTATTTTGGTGAAACCTATCCGCCGGAATTTAAATTAAATCAAACCCAAAACAGTTTTGTTGTTTATGATTTAAAGCCGGAGTCAAAATATTATTGGCGGGTAAATACAATCTCAAAAAACGATACATTAAATAGTGAGACCTGGTCATTCTCAACAAAAAATATAAGTGACAGATGAAAAGTATATTTAAACCAAAAGTGTTAATCAGGATCTATACCTTCGTTCTAATTGTCTCTGTTGCGTACATCGTAGTTGCACAGGATGATTCTGTGGAAGAAACCTGGTCAACAAAGTTTGTCAATAGTTTTATAAAACTTCATCCCGATACCGTAGCATACCCAACTGAAGCAAAAAGTTACAGGTGGAATTATGAACAGGGATTAATTCTTGAAGCAATTTACAGAGTTTATAAAAACACCGGCGATAAAGAATATTTTAATTATATAAAAAAGAACATTGATTACTACATCCAGAATGATGGTTCTATCAAAACATATAAGCTGAATGATTTCAACATTGATAACGTCTCACCAGGAAGAGTTCTTATTCATTTGTATAAAGAAACAAAAAACGAAAAGTATAAAAAAGCTGCGGACACACTGCGCTACCAGATGATGATCCATCCGCGTACAAACGAAGGTGGTTTTTGGCATAAGAAGATTTATCCAAACCAGATGTGGCTTGACGGTCTGTACATGGCTCAGCCCTTTTTATCATTTTATGGAAAAGAGTTTAACGAACCGGAAATTTTAGAAGATGTAGTAAAACAATTTTCATTAATACATAAATATCTTAAAGATGAAAAAACAGGTTTATACTATCACGCATATGATGAAAGTAAACAAATGCCCTGGGCCGATAAGTCAACAGGTAAATCGCCAAACTTCTGGGGAAGAGCAATGGGCTGGTTTATGATGGCTATTGTTGATGTACTTGACTATCTGCCCGAAGATCATAAAGGTCGGGATAAATTAAAAATAATACTTGCGAATCTGACCGGGAGTTTGGTTAAATTTAGATCAGACGAAACAAAGCTCTGGTATCAGGTTACTGACCAGGGTTCGAGACAAGGAAACTATATCGAAGCCAGTGCATCAATGATGTACATCTACTCAATTGCAAAGGCTGCTAACAAAGGATACATTGATAAAAAGTATTTTGATTTAGCTGACGAATCCTTTAAAGAAGCATTGAAAACTTTGGTAAAAATTAATAATGAAGGTTTGGTATATCTTAACAATGTTGTTTCGGTTGGCGGACTTGGCGGAAATCCATACCGCGACGGCAGTTTTGAATATTATATTAGCGAGCCTGTAAGAGTGAATGATTTTAAAGGTTACGGTCCCCTTATACTTGCCGCACTTGAAATTGAAAAAGGTAATGATGAATAAACAAATTGATAAAAATCAGGTTATAAAAATTGACGAATAAAATAAAACCAATCAAACTTGAAGACCTTGCTGCCAAACTAAAAGTATCCAAGGTAACAATATCCAAAGCGCTGAGAAACCATCCCGATATTTCTGTCGAGATGAAAAGAAAAGTTAAAGAGCTTGCAGATAAACTCGGGTACATGCCGAACTTTATGGCAAAAAATCTTTCATCAAGAAGAAGTAATATTATCGGGGTTGTTGTACCAAAGATAGCACACTTCTTTTTTGCTTCAGTGATCGAATCAATTTATGATACTGCACTTGAAAATAATTATGAAATAGTGTTAATGGTTTCGCAGGAAATGGCAGAACGTGAACGAAAACATATTCTCTCTTTACTTTCAATGCGCGTAGATGGCCTGATAGTATCAATCACACAGGAAACCAAAGATCTGTCGGTATTCAGGCAGATACAAAAAAGAAAAGTTCCTCTTGTTTTTATTGATCGTGTTCCCAACCTGAAAAATGTGCCAAGCGTAACTGTTGATGATAAAGGCGGCGCATATACCGCTGTTGAGTACTTCATTAAAAAAGGAATTAAGAAAATCGGTCACATAGGTGGTTTCACTTACATTAATATCGGCAAGCAGCGTTTTGAAGGTTTCTATGAAGCAATGAAGGATAATAAAATTCCTATCAATCAAAACTGGGTTATTGAAGGCGGTTTTGGTGAAGAGGATGGTTACAGGGGATTTATGCAGATGTATGAGAGAGGAACACTTCCTTCAGCAATACTTGCAGTTACTTACCCGGTTGCACTTGGTATGTATGAAGCAGCTCTTGATAAGGGAATAAGAATCCCTGAAGATATTATCGTTACATGTTTTGGTAATAATAATTTTAAACACCTCGTACCGTCAATGTTTAATTTTGTTGATCAGCCCACATTGGAACTCGGAAAGGAATCAGTCAACCTGGTTCTCAAGATACTGAATAGTCCAAAATACGTTCACTCAGAAAATATACAGCTTAAAACAAAATTACTTTTAAGAGGTAACGGTCAGCGCAGTGAGTGGGTAGCATAGAGAATACATAAAAAATATCGTTTTACATTTTCCTGAAAAAAATTATCACTTCACTTAACAAACTCTTATCAATAACAATTCTGTTTTGCATTCAGTTGAATTTCGGTCAGACCGAAAATGCAGCTAACCAGATTACAATTTTTATGATAGGTAATTCAACAATGGCGGATAAACCTTTTAAGGATGGCAATCCTGAAAAAGGTTGGGGACAGGTTTTCCCTCTGTATTTTAATGATGGTGTTAAAATAGAAAATCACGCTGTCAACGGCAGAAGTACAAAAAGTTTTTTGGATGAAGGAAGATGGAATTCTGTTTATCAAAAAATCAAACCGGGTGATTATGTAATAATCGAGTTCGGTCATAATGATGCAAAAATAGATGATCCGAAAAGATTTGCAGATGCAAACACAGATTACAGAATGAATATTGAAAAGTTTATAAAAGAGACCCGTGAAAAGATGGGCATTCCAATTTTAGCAACACCTATTGTAAGACGACGTTTTGATGAGAACGGAAAATTTTATGATGTGCACGGTGATTATCCGAAAGTTGTAAGAGAAGTAGCATCAGATAAAAATGTTATTCTTCTTGATCTTCACAAAAGTTCTGAGGAACTGTTAATAAAATATGGTGAGGAAAATTCAAAAAAATTATTCCTTCACATATTGCCCGGTGAATATAATTTATTGTCTGAAGGAAAAACCGACGATACACATTTCTCACCAACCGGCGCTTTTCGTATATGTGATCTGGCAGCGGCTGAAATCAAGATTAAGATTCCTTAACTCGCAGAATATTTAAAAGACTAGACAAAAATAAATTCCAATCCAAATTTTATAAGACCTATGAAAAGTTTAAAACAATTATTTTTAATTCCAATTGTACTCTTACTACTTGCCTGCCATGCAGGTGATACACCAGAAACAATTAAGGTTCAGAACCAAACAGATATTCAACTCAAGGATGTATTCATCGTCAAAACGTTAAATACAAAACATAAATATTTTATACTTAAAAATGGCGAAACCGAAATCCCTTACCAGTTATTTGATGATAACGGAACAAAGATCGGTTTCGTTCTAGACCTTGCACCTAATGAAGAAAAGTTAATTACCCTTATTCCTGTTGATGAGAAAATAGAATATAAATCACGCACCTATGCGGAACTCTCGATGAAGCCAGGAAACATTTTTTACGATAGAAAATTCCGTGGAACTAAATTTGAAAACGTTACGAAAATAAAAGTTCCGTCAACCCATACCGATCACGATGCATTATTCAGGTATGAAGGACCGGGTTGGGAATCGGAATTAGTTGGTTACCGCTTTTATCTTGATTGGAGAAATGCTACTGACATATTCGGAAAAAAAGTGAATGAACTTTTACTCCATAATGTCGGTGTTCATGATACAGTTGCAAAAGATGATTCATATCATTCAATGCAGGATTGGGGAATGGATATTTTCAAAGTAGGCAGTTCGCTTGGTATCGGATCAGTCGCAATGTGGAATAATGGTAAAGTTAATATGGTATCAAAAACTGATAGCATATATTGTGAGATAGCTGAGAATGGTCCGGTCCGTTCAAAAATAAATACAAATTATTTCGGCTGGCTTGTCGGTGAAAACAAATATAATCTAGAATGTGACTTTTCAATTACTGCAGGAAGCAGATTGACCAAAGTTGATCTCAACATTCAGGATACAGACAGCCTTGCAACAGGCTTAGCAAAGTTTAAAGGAACGAATTTCATAAAAGGAAATACAGATGGTGAATGGTCATACATCGCATTGTATGGAAGTCAGACTCTTGTAAACGAAACAGATAAACTCGGTATCGCTCTTTTTTACAAAACTACGTCTTTACTCATGTTAACAGAAGATGAATTAAGTCACGTAGTAATATTAAAACCTATTAATGACAGCGTGGAATATTATTTCTGTGCAGCCTGGGAACAGGAACCAAATGGAATAACAAATGAAGAAGACTTTATCAGCTATCTGAACTCTACTCAAAGACAATTAAACAATCCTCCTATTATAAAATAGACAAACTAAAATGACAGAATATAATTTACACGAAGACAGATTTTTTAGTTCCGATCCGGCAATAAGAAATTATGCAAGGGAAATTTATAATTCAGTCAATGAAATGCCTATCATAAGTCCACACGGACATGTTGACCCGGCTATCTTCAGCGAGAATAAACCGTTCCCCAATCCAACACAATTATTTCTAATACCGGATCATTACATTTACCGGATGTTATACTCACAGGGAATAAAACTTGAATCACTTGGCATTCCTGATGTTAATGGTAAAGCAGACGAGACGGATGCAAAAAAAATCTGGAAAATATTTGCAGAAAATTATTTCCTGTTCAATGGTACACCATCCGGTGTATGGCTTGATTATGAGTTCAACATAGTATTTGGAATAAAAGAAAAACCCGATGGTAATAATGCTCCTAAAATTTATGATGAATTAAATGAGAAAATAAAGTCTGCGGAGTTTCTTCCGAGAACCCTGTTTGAAAAATTTAATATCGAAGTGTTATCAACAACTGATGCAGCATCGGATGATCTTAATCATCATAAAAAAATAAAATCATCAAAATGGAATGGAAAAATTATTCCTTGTTTCAGACCTGATGCGGTTACCGATTTATCAAATCCTCACTGGAAAGCCAATATCAAAAAACTGGAAGAATCTGTTGGATATAAAATTGCAACCTTCAAATCATTCATTAAAGCGCTTGAAGAACGAAGAGAATTTTTCAAAAAAATGGGAGCAGTTTCAACTGATCACGGAATTATTTCTCCTTATACTCATGAACTTTCGCACAAAAAAGCAGAAGTAATTTTTCAGAGAGCATTAAAAAAGAAATCTGAAAAAGGTGACGCTGAATTATTCACCGCTCACATGTTAATGGAAATGGCAAGAATGAGCACTGATGACGGGCTCGTAATGCAGATACATGCCGGCGCTTACAGGAATCATAACAAAGCCATTTATGAAAAATACGGACTTGATAAGGGCTGTGATATTCCGCTTCAAACCGAATACACAAAAAATCTTAAAGAACTTTTGAACAAGTACGGAAACAACCCGCAATTCACTGTAATTGTTTTTACTCTCGATGAAACAAATTATTCAAGAGAACTAGCGCCGCTGGCTGGTCATTATCCTTCGATGAAACTTGGTCCGGCATGGTGGTTTCATGACAGCATTGAAGGAATGACACGTTACCGTGAAATGGTTACAGAGACAGCAGGGTTTTATAATACTGTGGGATTTAATGATGATACACGTGCATTCGTTTCAATACCGGCACGCCATGATGTTGCGCGAAGAATTGATTCAAACTTTTTAGCAGGGCTTGTTGCAAGACATATAATTTCTCTTGAAGAAGCGTTAAGACTGGCAAAAGAACTTACCTACAATTTAGTTAAAAGAGCTTACAAACTTTAAATAAGACGGAACTATGGAAACATCAACTTTGAGAGCTGAATTGCTCTCGCAGAATAGTATTGACAATACTATAATTAACAAAACTATTAATGGCAAAAATGAATTGAATATTTATCCAAAATCAATTCAGGCATTCGGAGAAATGTTATTCTTCATTGCAAAAGAAAAAACGGAAAAATATTTATTCATTCTTTTTGAAAATATTAATAATAAACCCGTAGCAGAGTTTGAAGGAACTATGCTTGTCCCTGAAAGTTCATCAGGAACTATATTAAAGAAATGCAAGATGGACACAAGTAACAGAAGACTGATACAGAAATATTTTCCATTCACTAAACCTGTTGTTCTCGGGTTATCAAATTCATTTGGATTTGGTGACAGGCTTGGACTTGCAAACGCAGGACATATTCGTTCGCTTAATGGAAGTAACTTCAAGCCTGTGCTTGCACAACAATCAATAAGAGAATTAACACGTACACAAAGAACACCGGATGAGGTGATGGATGCTGCTGTTTGGGCTGTGTTCCAGGAAGGTTATACATTGGGGTTTGGCGCTGATGCAGATCATTTGAAAACCACTGCTGATATTGATTTGATGGTCGCAGCCGGGTTTACAATGTTTACATTTGATCCAGGTGAATATGTAAACAATGAGGCTGACTCCCTTAATGAAATGCAGCTTGATACTGCTATCAAACAACTCAACTGGCAGAATTTAAATTCTTCTTATGAAAAATTATCAGTTAACTATTCTAATAAAGAAATTATTATTTCAGAGTCATTAAAACTTAAACCTTCTGAAACAGATTTTAAACGCGCACTTGTTAAGTACGGAAACGCGTTAGCTCATATCAGAATGTTAAATGATTATCTTAAAACAAAATATGCAAGCTATGATTCCGAAGTTGAAGTTTCTGTTGATGAAACCGAGTCAGTTACATCACCATTTGAACATTTCTTTATCGCAAACGAATTAAAAAGATTGAATGTAAACTTTGTAAGTCTTGCACCAAGATTTATTGGTGATTTTGAAAAAGGAATTGATTACAAAGGAGATATCGAAATATTCAGAACTGAATACATCAAACATCTCAGCATTGTAAAACACTTCGGGAGTTATAAAATAAGTTTACATTCGGGCAGCGATAAATTTTCGGTTTATAAAGTTATCGGTTCAATGAGTAATGCATTCACACATGTTAAAACAGCAGGAACAAGTTACCTAGAAGCATTGAAAGTATCGGCTGTCAAAGAGCCATCGTTGTTCAGGGAAATATTAGATTACTCTCGTTCACTTTATGTGAATGAAAAGAAAACCTATCATGTTTCGGCAGACCTGAATAAAGTAAAGCCGGCAAATGAATATTCGGATGAACAACTGCTTGAACTTTTTTATTCAGATGACTGCAGACAGGTTCTTCACGTTACTTTCGGCAGAGTAGTGACTGACAAAGATGAAAATGGTAAGTTAAAGTTCAAAGAAAAACTTTTAAACTGTCTGAAAGAAAATGAAGAAACACACTACAATATTCTTATAAAACATTTCCACAAACATCTGGAGCCATTTAAATAAAATGAGTAAAGACTTAATCCTGAATGATATTTTAGAACGTAAAGCAGTAGCAGTAATCCGTGCTAAAGAACCTGAGAAACTTAAAAAGATAATTGAATCAATTGCAGCAGGCGGTGTAACAGTCGCTGAAATAACTATGACCGTTCCTAATGCAATTCAATTAATTGAAAAGATGACGAACGAAGTTGATAAAAATATCATACTCGGTGTTGGTTCAGTTCTAAATAAGCAAGTCGCTGAAGACGCAATTAAAGCTGGTGCTAAATATGTCGTCAGCCCGATCCTTAAAAAAGAAATAATTGAAACAGCGCATAAGTTTAATGTTCCCGCAATGCCCGGTTGTTTTACACCGACTGAAATTCAAACAGCTTATGAGTATGGTGCTGACATTATAAAAGTTTTTCCCGCAGATGTTGTTGGAATGGCATTCTTCAAAGCGATACTTGCACCAATGCCTCATTTAAAACTTATGCCGACAGGCGGAGTATCGCTGACTAATGCAGGTGATTGGATTAAAGCAGGTGCATGTGCAGTTGGACTCGGAACAGCATTGTTAGATAAAAAAGCTATTGAGTCCGAGGATTATAATAAACTCACAGAAAATGCCAGGACAATTATGAACAGTATTAAATCGGCTGGAACAAATTAGAAGGAATAATAAATGAAATACGAAATTCCCGGTGTTAAAGATAAAGTATGCGTAATAACCGGCGGGGCAGGAGTAATCGGTACATCATTAGGTGCAGGGCTTGCGGATGCAGGGGCCAAAGTAGTTATTGTGGATTTTAATCTTCAGCGTGCAAAAGAAGTGGCATCTGAGATAAACAAAAAATGCAGAAATAATTCTGCGATAGGAATTTTTGCAAATGTTCTTGATAAAGATCTTTTGCTGCAGAGTAAAAAAGAAATTAATGAGAACATTGGAAGCATAGATGTTCTGATCAACGGTGCCGGAGGCAATGCACCAACTGCAACGACAAAATCAGAATTTGTTACACCAGATAACATTAATGATTTGTCAGCTTCACTGCTTGGACTTGAAATTGAATCATTCAGAAAAGTTTTTGATCTGAATTTTTTAGGAACAGTTCTCCCGACTATGGTTTATGGTGAAGACCTTATCAAAAATGGCGGAAGTATTATCAACATATCTTCAATGAATGCATTCAGACCGCTAACAAAGATACCGGCATATTCAGCTGCTAAAGCAGGGATTAATAATCTTACTGAATGGCTTGCTGTTCACTTTGCAAAAGTAAATATCCGTGTTAATGCAATCGCGCCCGGATTTTTTGTTACTGATCAGAACAGATTTTTATTGTACGATAAAGAAAGCGGAAAGCTAACCGCTCGCGGCGAAAAAATAATTAATAATACACCAATGGGAAGATTCGGTGAACCTGATGAACTGATTGGAACATTGTTGTATCTGGTTTCTGATCTTTCAAAATTTGTAACAGGTGTTGTCATCCCCGTTGATGGTGGTTTTAATTCATACAGCGGCGTATAAAAATAAAACAAAAAAAATATTCAAGGAAATTGTAAATGAGTCTTACATTAAAAAATGATTTTAAATATTCACTGATTGTACCCACAAGTATTGGTGTAAGAATAACGCCGGTAAACGGACAACCGGTTCATTCAAGCGATACCTTTATGATGCAGGCGACAAGCGCTGAAACTAATGTTGCAAGCATCTCGTCTTTTCTTGGGCTTCCTGTAAAAGTATTAACAGTATTTGTTAAGGATAGCCCGATTGCAAAATTTATTAAGAGTAATCTTAAAAGCAGGAATATGGATTTTGAAGGAAAAGATGTAGCACAAGGTGGACCATGGGGATACCGTCACCAGTTTAACATTGCTGACAGCGGTGTTGGTTCACGCGGACCAAGAGTACACAACGACAGAGCAGGTGAAATTGGAAGAACTTTAAATGTAAAAGATTTTGATCTTGATAAAATTTTTGGAAAAGAAGGTGTGCAGATAATTCATCTTTCAGGATTAATCGGTGCATTGTCTCCTGAGACATCTGAATTCTGTTTAGAACTTGCAAGAGCGGCTAAGAAACACGGTACTAAGATTTCTTTCGATTTAAATTTCCGCGCATCATTCTGGAAGGGAAGAGAAAAAGAATTAAGAGATGCTTTCACTGAAATAGCATCAGTTTCAGATATTCTGGTTGGCAATGAAGAAGATTTTCAACTATGTCTCGGCATTAAAGGACCTGAAGCCGGTGGAAAAGGTATCGAAGAAAAAATTGAAAGCTTCAAAGAAATGATAGGTCGGGTCAAACAAAGTTTTCCAAATGCTTCTGTATTTGCGACGACGTTAAGAGAAGTAGTAAGCTCAAACAAACATTTATGGGGCGCGATTATGCTTGAAGGAAATAACTGGCATATAGTTAATCCGCGCGAAATAACTGTACTTGACAGAATTGGCGGTGGCGATGGTTTTGTAGGCGGTATGTTGTACGCAATACTCAAAAACTGGGAACCGGAAAAATGGATCCAGTTTGGATGGGCATCAGGCGCACTTGCTACAACCTTCCTTACTGACTATGCTCAGCCTGCAGATGAAGATATGGTGTGGAGCGTCTGGCAAGGTAATGCCCGTGTAAAACGTTAGAATTTTTTAAAATAATATTATTGAAAGTATATGATCGAAAATCCTCATAAAATATTAGAAGACTTAAAACCACAAAAAGATTTTTTCATAGGAATTGATTCCGATGGCTGTGTATTTGATACAATGGAAATAAAACAGAAAGAATGTTTCTGTCCGATGTTTATTAAACATTATGGATTGCAGCGGGTTTCAAAGTATGCAAGAGAAACATGGGAATTCGTAAATCTTTATTCAAAAACAAGAGGTGTTAACAGGTTCAAAGCATTAATAAAAGCCATGCAGCTTCTTGCAGACAGAAAAGAAGTTAAGATGCGTAACACAAAGATCATGGATCTCACCTCTCTTGTTGAATGGACAAACAAAGAATCAAAACTAGGTAATCCCGCACTTGAAAAATATGCCGCTGAGATTAATGATCCTGTTATTCATAAAACTTTAGAGTGGTCAAAAGAAGTTAATAAAGTTATCGCCGAACTTGTGTTTGATGTTCCTCCATTTCCTTTTGTCAAAGAATCACTCGATAAAATCTTTCCCAACGCTGATCTTATCGTTGTATCGCAAACGCCGGGTGAAGCTTTAACACGTGAATGGGAAGAACATAAAATTCAGAATTATGTTAAAGTGATTGCAGGACAGGAATACGGCACTAAAGCAGAGCATCTTAAATTTGTAGCAAAGGGAAAATATCCCGATCAAAAAATATTAATGATTGGAGATGCACCCGGAGATTTAAGTGCTGCAAAATCAAACGGAGTTTTATTCTATCCTGTTAACCCGGGACACGAAGAAGAATCCTGGGAAAGATTTTTTAATGAGTCAGTTGATAAATTTTTTGCCGGAACATATTCAGGGGAATATGAAACAAAACTTATAAATGAGTTTGAAAAATATTTACCTGAACATCCTAAATGGAGTAATTAACTTTGATACTATTTGCAAAAGGTTCCGCTGAAGGTCATTTGAGTGTTGATGAAATTCGTGAAGGTCTGTACATAGCTTTGGAGAAACTTGGTACGAAAAAGAAAGTTCTCGCAATTCCACCTGACTTTACAAGATTCCATTCGATGGCTGGAATTCTTACTAAGTTCACATTTGACTACTATCAGAAAAATTTAACGGATGTTTTACCCGCATTGGGAACACACTTTGCAATGACTGAAAAAGAAATTGATGTGATGTACAACGGTGTTCCAAAAGAATTATTCCGTGTTCATAACTGGAAAAAAGATCTTTCAACTGTTGGTGTAGTGCCGTCTGAATTTGTTTCAGAAGTGTCTGAAGGGAAAGTTAATTATCACTGGACTGCACAGGTAAATAAAATGTTAGTTGAGGGCGGACACGATTTACTACTTTCAATTGGTCAGGTTGTTCCTCACGAAGTTGTTGGAATGGCAAACTACAATAAAAATATTTTTGTAGGAACCGGAGGAAGCGAAGGCATAAACAAAAGTCATTTCCTCGGTGCTGTTTACGGTATGGAAAGAATGATGGGACGCGCTGATACACCCGTAAGAAAAGTTCTTAACTATGCCTCAGATAATTTTACTAAACACCTTCCGTTGATTTATGTACTTACTTTAGTTGGAAAGAACGAACAGAATAAATTAGTAATGAAGGGACTTTACATCGGTGATGATTATGAGTGTTTCAAACTTGCTGCTGATTTGTCACTCAGAGTTAATTTTGAAATGCTTGATGCACCGTTGAAGAAAGTAGTTGTTTATCTTGATGCGGATGAATTTAAAAGTACATGGCTTGGAAACAAAAGTGTTTACCGTACAAGAATGGCTATCGCGGATAAAGGTGAACTTATCATTCTTGCGCCCGGATTAAAAAGTTTTGGTGAAGATAAAGAGATCGACAGGCTGATAAGAAAGTACGGTTATAAAACAACACCAGAAATTTTAAAATATGTTGATGAGAATGATGAGTTAAAAAATAATCTCAGTGCTGCGGCGCATCTCATTCACGGTTCATCCGAAAACAGGTTCAAGATTACTTATTGTCCCGGTTCAGTCAGCAAAGAAGAAATTGAAAGTGTGAATTTCAATTATGCTGATCTAAATGAAATGATGAAGAAGTACGATCCGAATGTATTAAAGGATGGTTTCAATAAAACAAAAGATGGCGAAGAGATTTTTTACATCTCGAATCCTGCACTGGGATTGTGGTCATCAAAGGACAGATTTAACAATTAGAAATTAGTAAGGAGTAGGAATTGGTTCCCGCAGATATAGCTATAGATGGTGTTGGTGTAATGGGTGAAAACCTTGCACTTAATATTGAGAGCAAAAATTATACTGTAGTTGTGTATGACAAAGACATACCAAAAGTTGAAAAATTTATTAACGGCAGGGCAAAGGGAAAAAATATTTCGCAGGCAATTTCACTTGCTGATGTAGTTTCGAAACTTAAATCACCCGCGAAGATTTTAATGATGGTCCCTGCAGGCAAACCTGTCGATGATCTTATAAATGAATTTGTTCCGCTGTTAAAAAAAGGCGACATATTAATTGATGGAGGAAATTCTCATTATCCTGATACAAATCGCAGAACAAAATTTCTTGGAGAAAAAGGATTTCTGTATATCGGGACGGGAGTTTCAGGCGGCGAAGAAGGTGCACTTCTTGGTCCATCAATTATGCCTGGCGGTTCATTTGAAGCATGGAAATTTGTGAAACCGATATTCCAATCTATCGCTGCTAAAGTTGCTGATGGAACACCTTGCTGTGATTGGGTCGGTGAAAACGGTGCGGGACATTTCGTTAAAATGGTGCACAACGGAATTGAGTACGGCGATATGCAATTGATATGTGAATCATACCAGATAATGAAGGACTTGCTTGGTTTATCTTATGAAGAAATGCACAACATCTTTAAAGAGTGGAATGAAGGGGAACTTGAAAGTTATCTTATAGAAATCACGTGTGATATTCTTGCATATAAAGATTCCGATGATAAACCGCTCGTTGAAAAAATTCTTGATACTGCAGGACAAAAAGGTACTGGTAAATGGACAGTGCTTGCATCATTGGATTTAGGCGCTCCAATCACTCTAATATCTGAAGCAGTGTATGCAAGAGCTTTATCATTCCTCAAAGATGAAAGAACTAAAGCTTCCAAAGTATTAATCGGACCAAAGCCTGTTTTTGATGGAGACAAAAAACAATTCATAGAAGATCTGGGTAAAGCATTATACGCATCCAAAATTATTTCTTACGCTCAGGGTTATGTCTTGTTAAGAAACGCAGCAAAAGAATATGGATGGAATTTAAATTACGGCGGCATCGCATTAATGTGGAGAGGCGGATGTATCATTCGTTCGGCATTCCTTGGTAAAATAAAAGAAGCATTTGAAAAGAATCCCGATATAACCAATCTTCTTCTTGATCCTTTCTTCAAAGAAAAAATTGAAGCGTCACAGGAAGGTTGGAGAAGAGTCGTATCTGCAAGCATAATGAATGGAATATGGATTCCATCATTGTCAACTGCGTTAAATTATTTTGACGGCTTCAGGAATGGAAGATTGCCAGCAAATCTTTTACAGGCACAAAGGGATTACTTTGGTGCGCATCAATATGAAAGAACCGACAAACCTCGTGGAGAATTCTTTCATACAAACTGGACAGGAAGAGGCGGGGAAACTGCATCATCAACATACACGATATAATCTTGATAAATAACTCTGTGATACTCCTTGAATTCTCCCTGGTTCTCCGTGTAATAAAAAATTTAGATGTTAGTAAAAATTAAGTTGAGGAAATATGGAAGTAAGATATTCACCAGATAAAAACGGATTTAAGAAACTCACAACGGATGAATTAAGAGATTCATTCCTTATCGATACACTTTTTAAAAAGAATCAGATACCAATGGTTTACTCGGATGTTGATCGTTCAATTACAGGCTCTGCGGTCCCTGTCGGAAAATCACTGAAACTTATTGCAACAAAAAAAGAAATGGCTGCCGAGTACTTCACGGAAAGAAGAGAAGTAGGTGTAATTAATATTGGTGAAAAAGGTGTGATCATTCTTGATAAGAAAAAATATGTAATGGAACACTACGATGCTCTTTATATTGGAAGAGGAACAAAACAGGTTGAGTTTCAAAGTGCAAATCCGAAAAAACCGGCTAAGTTTTATTTTGTAAGTTATCCTGCACATAAGGAATATCCATCTAAGCATATCAAACATACGGATGCAACACCTGTTAAACTTGGATCGCTTGCGGATTCAAACTCAAGAACAATTTCTAAATACATCCACAGCGAAATTTTGCAAACCTGTCAGCTTGCAATGGGCTTAACAATCCTTAATGAAGGAAGTGTATGGAATACAATGCCTGCGCATACTCATCAACGGAGAAGCGAAGTTTATATGTACTTCGATATGCAGCCGGATTCATTTGTTGTTCATCTTTTAGGTGAACCTAAGGAAACACGTCATATCATAATGAGGAACGAACAGGCAGTATTATCCACAAGCTGGTCAATGCATTCAGGATGCGGAACAAAAAATTATACATTTATCTGGGCAATGGGCGGAGAGAACCAGGTTTACGATGACATGGATTGGATCTCTATGCAGGAATTAAAATAATATCAAGACAGTTTAAAAAATTCATATCAAATATCCCCCCAATCTTTATAGGTGATTAATGACTGATACAATTGGCAAAAATATCAAAGAGAAAATCGGACACTACAGATGGTACATTGTTGCATTAATTTTCTTTGCAACAACAATTAATTATGTTGACCGTGCAGTACTCGGTGTTTTAGCCCCGACTCTTCGTACAGAAATTGGTTGGACTGACCAGGAATACGGTTACATAAGTGCTGCCTTCACACTCGCATATGCAATAGGATTTCTTTTTGCGGGATGGTTTATAGACAGAGTCGGAACAAGATTTGGATATACTTTTTATCTTATAATATGGTCGCTCGCTGCTGCGGCACATGCCCTTGTTCGTTCAGCATTTGGATTTGGTATTGCACGCTTTGCTCTTGGAATTGGTGAATCGGGTAACTTTCCTGCAGCAATAAAAACTGTTGCAGAATGGTTCCCTAAAAAAGAACGTGCTCTGGCAACAGGTATATTTAATGCGGGTTCAAATGTTGGTGCTATTGTTGCGCCTTTAGTTGTTCCATGGATTGCACTGCATTGGGGCTGGCAGGAAGCGTTTTTGTTTACAGGTTTAGCAGGCTTGATATGGATAGTATTCTGGCTTCCGCTTTACAGACCACCGGCACAACATCCAAAATTATCTAAAAAAGAACTTGAACATATTGAAAGTGATCCACCTGATCCACCGGCAAAAGTTTCATGGTTCAAATTGATTCCTCTAAAACAGACAGTTGCATTTTCAACAGGAAAATTTTTAACTGATGCTATATGGTGGTTTTATCTTTTCTGGTTTCCGTTGTTTATGAATGACAGATTCGGGGTTGATCTTCGTACAATAGGATTGCCAATGATTGTAGTTTACCTGCTTGCAGATGTTGGTTCAGTTGGCGGAGGCTGGCTAAGTTCATTTTTATTAAAACGGAATTGGACGGTTAATGCGGCACGAAAAACAGCAATGCTTGTATGTGCAATACTTATTTTGCCTGTTGCAATTGCACCGCACGTATCAGAACCATGGTTTGCCGTAATATTAATTGGTATAGCCGCAGCCGCGCATCAGGGGTTTTCAGCAAACATATTTACTACCACATCAGATATGTTTCCGCGAAAAGCTGTTGCATCTGTTGTAGGTATCGGAGGATTTGCAGGAGCTATGGGTGGATTCTTTATGAATCTTGGTGCAGGCTGGTTGAAACAAAATACCGGCAGTTATGAGATAATGTTTGCGATTGCCGGTGTAGTTTATCTTGTCGCACTATTGTTGATGCACTTACTTGTTCCAAAACTTGAACCGGCAGTGCTCGATTAGTTATTATAAATTCGTAATTATTGATTTTTTTATTTATGACAATAGAAAGTTTATAACACTATGATCCTTGAAAAATTCAGACTTGATGGAAAAACTGCATTAGTAACTGGTTCTAACCAGGGAATAGGACAAAGCTACGCGCTGGCACTTGCACAGGCAGGCGCTGATATTATTGGGGTATCATATCAAAGTGATTTCGCTGAGACAGAAAAAATCATTAGTTCAACCGGTAGAAAGTTTTCTTTTTATGTGAGTGATTTTTCTGATAGAAATTCTTTGTATGAATTCATTTATAAATTAAAGAAAGATTTTCCACGGATTGATATCCTCGTGAACAATGCCGGTACAATTTTACGCAACTCGATTGCTGAACATTCAGATGAATACTGGGATAAAGTCATTGAGGTTAACCTTTCATCGCAATTTATTCTTACAAGAGAATTAGGCAAAGAAATGATCGGTAGAGGTTCGGGTAAAGTAATATTTATTGCTTCACTTCTTTCGTTCCAGGGAGGGATCCTTGTTCGGGGTTATGCATCATCCAAAGGCGGTATTAAACAGCTAACGATGGCTTTTGCAAATGAATGGGCATCTAAAGGAGTGAATGTTAATGCAATAGCCCCCGGATATATTGCAACAGAAAACACAAAAGCTTTGCGTGAAGATCCGGTCAGGAATAAAGCTATACTTGACAGAATTCCACAAGGTAAATGGGGAACACCTGAAGACCTGATGGGAACGGTTGTATTTCTTGCTTCACCTGCATCTGATTATTTAAATGGTACTGTTATAACTGTTGACGGCGGCTGGATGGGCAGATAGAATAATTATCAGATTTTTTTTTACAAGGAAACTCAGGTTTTAATGCCTGAGTTTTTTTGTTTTAAATTTCTATACTGTACGTTGTAAACACATAGTAAACAGGAATAAATTAAATAACATTTAATTATTGGTTTTATTCAGTCCTGCTTGTACTTGCAGACTCACACAGGTGATGTAATTGAAGCCAGATATTTTTAAGTTGATATGTGTGATGGCACAATTTTAAATCAGTTAAAATAAGGATGTCCGTCAAAACAGGATTATGATTCTTATTGAATTCCAGGTTCCTGCAAACTTCGGAATTACTAAACTGATTTCACATTATGCAATGTTGCTTTAAGTACCTGGAGGAAAAGTATTATGATAAAAAATTTATTAATTATTTTGTGTTTGAATGTTCTGCTGCAAGCTCAACAAGATGAATTCATAAAAGGATTTGATGTTTCATTCATCCCACAAATAGAAGATCTTGGTGGGCATTATTATGTGAATGGAGTTGAGACCGATCCGTTCGAGATATTTAGCGTTAACGAAATTAATTATATAAGGCTTCGTTTATGGCATACTCCGGCAAACGGATATTGCGGACTTGCAAGTACACTTCAGACTGCATTAAGAATAAAAAAAATCGGCGCAAAATTTTTACTCAATATTCATTATTCTGATAGCTGGGCTGATCCGGCGAATCAGACAAAACCTGCTACTTGGCAATCTCTTAACTATCAACAATTGGTCGATAGTATTTATGCATATACCTTTGATGTTATACAATCATTTAATGCAATTAATGCTTTACCGGATATGGTTCAGATAGGGAATGAAATTATCAGTGGTATACTCTGGCC